>DATAXG010000106.1:0-5804 GCA_036273055.1 Acidimicrobiales bacterium
GACGGCGAGGATGCCGAGGCACAACGGGATGGTCGCCCCGTCGAGGCTGGGGTAGGCGGACTGGAGCGATGCCACGCCGGCGGCGATGGAGACGGCGACAGTCAACGTGTAGTCGACCACCAGGGAGGCGGCGGCCAGCAGGCTCACCTTGCTCCCGAGGTTCGCCCGCGAGACGGCGTAGGCACCCCCACCGGACGGGTAGGCGTCGATGACCTGGCGGTAGGAGAAGACGAGGATGGCCAGCAGGGCGACGATGGCGATCGTGATGGGCAGGACCAGGTGGAGCGAGCTCCCGCCGGCCACGGCCAAGACGAGGATGATCGCCTCGGGGCCGTAGGCGACGGAGGTGAGCGCGTCGAGGGAGAGCGCCGACAGCCCCTCGACCGGGGTGATCCGCTCCTTGCCGCTGCGGCGAGAGGAAAGCGGCCGGCCGACGAGCAGGTGGTAGAACGCGGAGCCCGGACCGTCGTGCGGCTGCGGGTCTGCCATAGGACGCACTCTACGAGGCCGATCTCTGCGATCCGAGGTTGGTTAGCGTCATGGGGATGGAACTATGGGAGCTCGTCGTCCGTGAGTGCTGCCGCGACACGCTGGCGCAGTACAGCCATGCGGGAGACCGGTTTCAGCTCGATCAGTTCGCCGGCGCCTTCTGCGAGGACGGCGTGCTCGAGATCCGCGGGTCCGATCCCATTCGGGGGCGGCCCGCGATCGTGGAGCGCTTCGGCGGAACCTCGGCTGCCCAGCAAGCCCAAGACGTCGCGGCGGCGGCGCGCGAGGCGGGCACGTCGAGACGGATCGTCCGTCACACGGTCACGAACATTCGATTCGAGGCCGTGACGCCGGCGGAGGCGACCGTCGCCAGCTATTTCACCGTCTTTACCGAGATCGGCCTCGACCACATGGGGCGCTATCGCGACCGCCTCGTTCCGGTCGAGGATCGGTGGCTCATCGCGCACCGCTTCGTCTCGACCGACTGGCGGGCCACCGACTCGACGTTTGACCCGCAGCCTGGGTGAGGGAACTCGGAGCCTGACTGGTTCTGGAACGGCCATTGCAGCGGCACCACCGCAATCCACGTGGCGCAACCCTTGCTTCCATGGACATTGCAGTGCCTAGCGTCACCACCGGGTAGCGCTCAGACAGCGGGCGCCGAGAACACGAAGGTGGTGGCCAGTGCGGGGGTTCCGATTCGGCCGAGCGGGTGCACAGCGAGCTGGCTTCGGCGGTCCAGCTGATCGTCCAGCAAACAGAGGTACGAAGGCCGCGACGCACGCGTCGTCAGCTGTTCGTGTCACGACCCGTGTCCTGATCGCGGTGATGGGCACGGTCGGTCTGAGCGGCGCGGCGTTCGTCGCGCTGGATCTCGTTGCCCCCTCGACCGCCAACGCCGGCCCCTCGCTCGTCTGCACCTGGACCAATGCATCGGGAAACCGGCTCATGAGCGCAGCTGACAACTGGTCGCCTACTTCGGACTGTGGGGGGACTTCCTCAGGTGCCGGTACGGCGACCCTGTCCGGGGCCCAGCTCGTCTTCCCCGCCTCCATCCCGACCGGGGGCCAGAATCCGATCGACGACGAGTCGTTGAGCATCGACTCGCTGGTCTTTGCCAACACCTACGAGATCGTTACCCCGTCGGCGAGCGGTGCGGAGACCCTCACCCTGTCCCCGACTTCATCGCCCGCCGTCGGCATCTCGGTCACGGGTGGCGATCCCATCATCGGGGAGGGCGTGACCACCCTGACGATCGATCTCGGCGACGCGCAGGAATGGGCCGGGAACTTTCTCCGGCTGCAGGTGCCGATTTCGGGGTCCGCCAACCTCCAGTTAGGGAACGGTTCACAGTTCGCCCAATTCATCGTCAGCAGTGAGAGCCCCGGATATTCCGGCGGCACCACCGTCGACTTGGCGGAAGTGACCTCCAATTTCGCCTCGTCACTCGGGACCGGACCGGTGACGGATTCGAACGGCGGCCACCTGATCCTCGACAACCTCGGGACTCCGTTTACGTTTGCGAATCCGATCACGTTCGATACGGCCGGCGAGGTCGAGGATGCGCGTGGCGGCGACACCGTTAGCGGCAACATCTCACTCAATCTCTTCCCCCCTGAGTTCCTCGACGACTCGGCCACCGCCGCCTTCACGCTGCAGGGCGGGACCATCTCGGGGTCGGACGCGCGAATTGAGACGGCCAGCGACGGCGGAACGGTGGAGCTCGGCGATACGGACACCGTCGGCCCCAACGCGTCGGGCGCCTGTGGCGTCGCCGTGGACTCCGGCCCGACGCAGCTCACCAACCCCGCTGCCTTTCCCACGGGGTGCACGCTCGATGTGGCATCGGGTGCGAGCATTGACCTCGACGGGAACTCGGTCACGGCAGGCTCCCAGGTGTTCGACGTGCCCGGACTCTCCGGAGACGGCACGGTGACGAACGACGGCACCACGCCGGCCACCCTGAACGACCTAGGGGAACCCGACTCTTTCGACGGGACGCTCGAGGACGGGTCGAGCACCCTCGCACTCGACGTGGGCGAGGGCGCGTCGTTGAACCTCAGCGGCCCCGGTACCTACACGGGTGGGACCACGGTGCAGGACCACGGGGAGCTCTTCTTGTCGGGCTCCGCCACCACGGACTCGGTCGGAGCGGGCACTGTGACGGTTGACAACGTCGGAACACTGGACCTCGAAAACGCGTTCGGGTCTGGTGTGCTGACCAACACCCTCGACCTGGGCAATGGCACCTCGGGCACCGCGACGCTCCTCTACGACGAGACCACGGGCATCGCCAACTGGGACGGGCCGGTGACGCTCGAAGGCTCGTCGGACATCGCGGCAACATCGTTCGGGAACCTCTTGATGCACGGCGTGCTCGGTGGCACGGGCCCCCTTGTCGTGAATGGCGGCGGCCACGGCGGCGCGGTCAACCTCGACCCCTTGTCCGGTGCCACTTGCACGGATAATTCCTATGGGGGCGGCACGACTGTGGTGGGTGGGACCCTGGTCCTGCTGTGCCCGGCTGCGGCCGCCTCCGGCAGCGTCACCGTCGACAGCGGGGCGACGATGGAAACGCGCTTCGCCGCCTCGGGGGAGACCGTCGCCAACGACATCACACTGAACGGCGAGCTGGCCGACGACAGCCCCGGCACCGTGACGATGGCAGGCTCCATCGACCTCGGCTCCCCCGGCGTCATCGGGGCATCGAACCCGGAGACATTCGTCTTCTCCAACGTGCTGAGCGGCCACAGCGTCACCGTCAACGCAAGCGGGTCCACCGTCGACTTCAACGTGAGCAACTCCTACACCGGAACGACCACCGTGGAGGGGGGCACATTGGCCACGGAGGTGACGGGGGCGCTGCCCGATACCCCAGTCGTCGTGGACGCCAGCGCCACGCTCGACCTCAGTGGGAACCAGGCGACCGTGTCGTCGGTGACCGGGCCGGGAACCGTGACCTCGTCGCTCGCCTTCGGGCTTCTCGGCGTGAACGAATCCGCGCCCGATACCTTCACCGGCGTCATCAGCGGTTCGGTCGAACTCCAACAAGCTGGCTCGTCGACCCTGAATCTCGACGGCACCGCGCCCAACACCTACAGCGGGGGGACCATGGTGTCGAGCGGCACCCTGGAGGCATCGGGCACCGCCACGGACGACCCATTCGGCACGGGCGACGTCGTGGTGCGTCACGGCGGCGGGACGTTGGACTTGGCGAACAACTTCGGTGCGGGAACCATCACGAACCCGCTCCAACTGGGCGACGGCGACGCCGGGAGTGCCCTGCTCGAGCAGGGTGTGGGTTCGGGCTACGCCTACTGGGACGGTCCGGTGGACCTGGACGGCGGAGCCGGCGCCACGACGGAGATCGCCGCCACCCCCTTCGGCAACCTGCAGATCGATGGCGTGATCAGCGGAGTCGGCCCGCTCGCGGTCGGGGACGCCACCAACGACAGCAATGTCGACCTCGACCCACAATCCGGTGGATCCTGCGCGGCCAACACCTACACCGCCGGCACGACAGTTGTGGGGAAACTGACGCTGTCGTGTCCTGACGGCGCCGGCGCGCTGTCCTCGGACACGATTACGATGGATCCCGCCGCCACACTCGAGGCGGACTTGTCGGCCACCGGGGGGACCATCCCCAACGACGTGGTCATGGGTCGCCAGATCTTCGACGCCACGGCCGGCCCGGTCACCTTCTCGGGCGCGGTCGCCCTAAGCGGGGACGACTTCGTGGACAGTGTCGGACCCGGCGTCGACTTCACCAACGCGCTGACGGGCACCGGGTCGTTGACCCTGGAGAGCCCCTCTCAGTTCACCGTCGTGTTGTCGGGCACCAGCACCTACGACGGCACGATCACGCTCGGAAGCCCGACCACCACGCTCAACGTGACGGGTTCCCTCCCGCACGCGGCCGTCGCGGTGGGCACCGGGGCGACCCTGTTGGGGACCGGGACCATCGGCGGGATCTCCTCTAACGCCGGCACGGTGATCCCTGGGAGCCCGTCTGTTCCCGGCCTGCTCCAAACGAAGGGACCGGTCGACCTCGGTCCGGCGGGAGGCGCCTACGACGTCACGATCACCGGGCCGAGCGCGGGAACGGGGTATCCGTTCATCGACGCCAGCTCGACGGTGAATCTCGATGACGCCACGCTCAACGTCACCGACTCGGCCGTCGTGCCCTACGGCACCGTGTCCGTGATCGTGCTGTCGTCCGCCCCGGGGACGCCGGTCACGGGCACCTTCGCGAACGATCCGGCCGGGACCCTGATCACCACTGCGGGCGGCCGCACCCTGAAGATCGGCTACTCGGCCGACGCCGTCACGTTGACCGACGTCACCGGGCCACCCCCGTCCTCGGGCTACCAGCTGGTCGGTGCCGACGGCGGCGTCTTCGCCTTCGGGAGCGCGCCCTACGACGGCTCGCTGCCTGCGCTAGGCATCCACGTCGACGACATCGTCGGTCTGGCCGCCAACACCAAGGGCACGGGCTACTTCCTGGTCGGCACCGACGGCGGCGTGTTCGCTTTCGGCACGGCCACCTACGAGGGCTCGCTCCCCGGCGACGGCATCCAGGTCAACAACGTCGTGGGCATCCGCACCACCACTGACGGCAAGGGCTACTGGCTCGTCGCATCCGACGGCGGCGTCTTCGCCTTCGGCGACGCGAAGTACGAGGGCTCGCTGCCCGGCGACGGGATCGATGTCCACGACATCGTGACCATGCGGGAGGCATCGAGCGGCAACGACGGCTACTGGCTCGTGGGGTCCGACGGCGGCATCTTCGCCTTCGGCTCCGCGCTGTATGAGGGATCGCTGCCCGGCGACGGAATCGCGGTGAGCGACATCGTCGCCATGGTGAACTCGCCGGACGGCCACGGCTACCTGCTGGCGGGCGCCGACGGTGGCATGTTCGCCTTCGGCGACGCGAAGTACGAGGGCTCGCTGCCCGGCGACGGGGTCCACGTCACCGACATCGTCAGCGTGGGCTCCGACTCGTCCGGTCTGGGTTACATCTTGGTGGGGTCCGACGGCGGTATCTTCGCCTTCGGCGACCTCCCTTACGAGGGCTCACTGCCCGGTGACGGAATCGTCGTCCACAACATCGTGGCCGTGCACGACACCGTCCCCAACGTGTGAGCGACCGGGCGGGCGCCCCCCCTCAGTTGATCAGCGGGTCCCGCGGCAGGCCCAGGATGCGCTCGCCGATCTGGTTGCGCTTGATCTCCGAGGTCCCCCCGGCGATCGACATGGCTCGATGCATCAGCACCGTCCACGCGGTCATCGCCCCCTCCCCGTCCGCGTAGGGGGTC
>DATAXG010000107.1:0-24789 GCA_036273055.1 Acidimicrobiales bacterium
TCAGGCCAGCTTGGCCAGGACGTCCCGGCCGGAGAGGATGAGGAGGTCCTCACCCTCGACCGTGATCTCGGTGCCGCCGTACTTGGAGTAGACGACCGTGTCGCCCTTGGCGACGTCCATGGGGATGAGCTCGCCGGTGTCCTCGGAGCGACGGCCCGGGCCTACGGCGATCACCTCACCCTGCTGGGGCTTCTCCTTGGCGGTGTCGGGAATGACCAGGCCAGAGGCGGTGGTCTCCTCGGACTCGCCGGGGCGGACGACGATCCGGTCATCGAGGGGGTGCAGCTTCATTTGGAACGGGCCTCCTTGGCACTCGTTAGCACTCTCGGGTTGCGAGTGCCAACGATAGCGGGCCTGCCCGGCAGTGGCAAGGGGGACATGGGGTCTCGCCCGGTTCGGCCGGCCCCGCCGCGGGGCGACCGGGAAATTTGGGGGCACCGGGGCCGTGTGGTCCGGGCCTCTCCCCTGTTCTCCTTTCGGGAGGGCAGCCGCCGGCCGGGTCTCTTGGGGCCCCGGGACGGGGGATTGTCCATGGAGCACAGGAGGGGGCAGCGATGGCCCGGACCGGTCGAGGTCAAGTAGGTATGGAGCACTGGCGGCGCGCGCTCAGATGGACGTTCGCCGGGATCTTCGTCGCAGCGCTGGCCGGGGGCGTCCTCGGCAGCCTCACGCGGGGATCACTGGCCGACGCGACGGGCGAGACGCAACAGCACGTGACGACGACGTCCTCGGCGGCGGCGTCGGCCACGGCGACCACGGGGACCAAAAAGGGTCACGGCCCGGCGGTCTCGCCCAAGATCGTGGCGCAGGGGACGGCGGCACTCCTCCTCCTGTCGGACCTGCCGTCGGGCTGGACATCGGGCGGCACGCCGGCCGCTCCGACGCGGGTCACACCGTGGTCGTCGAAGCTGGCCTCGTGTGTCGGGATCCCGGCCAAGGTCGCCGAAGTGGCGCCAACCAAGGTCAACGGCCCGAACTTCACGAGTGCCGACCAGGTCGACGCGGTCGAGGACAGTGTGTCGGTCTACCCCTCGGCGGCCAAGGCGCAGGCCGAGTACGCCGCGCTGGCAGGCAGCAAGACGACGGCCTGCATGAACAGAGTGGCGAGCACCGCACTGCAGCAGAACATGCAGAAGGAAGCGGGGGCCACCACGACGGTCGGCGTCGTGAGCTTCGCCGGACTGCCCGCCGGAGCCGCCGCGCTCCACCTGACGGGCTTCACCGTCACCATCCCGATCGCCCGGGGCGGACGCGTGCTGACCGTGACGAGCACACAGGTCGATTTCGTCTCGGGCGCTTTGGTGCACCAGATGACGTTCAACGGCAACGGCGCAGCCTTCCCGGCGCCGCTGGAGGAGCAACTTCTCTCGAAGATGCAGGCTGCGCACTGACGGCGCGTCGACGGCCCCAGTGCCCGACACAGTGCGGAACCACGTAGCGTGTCCGGTCGTGTACCGAGAGCAGGTCCGGGACGTGGGCGTGAAGATGGGCGTGGACATCGACGGGAGCCCGTTGCGAGCCGTTGCGGGGCGCATGGCCGCCGCGCTCGTGACGATCGCGCTGGCCATGACTATGGCCGTGCTCGGGTCGGCGGCGGCTGAAGCGGGCGCAGGCGCCAGTGCCCCCACGCTGGCCCAGGCCCGCAAGGACCTGCTGACGCTCTCCGACATGCCGGCGGGGTGGACCACGACCAAGAACCCGGACACAGGCAACAACACCCTGGGGGACTCCCAGTTGGCCCACTGCATCGGGGTCCGGGCCTCGCTGATCACGGAGAACCCGCCGTCGGTAAACAGCCGCCAGTTCCAGGACAAGCAGGCCACTCTCACGGTGGCCGACAACGTCACGGTCTTCCCGTCGGCCAAGAACGCTGCGGCGGAGTACGCCATCGGCAACAACCCGAAGCTCGCCGGCTGCATGACCACCCTGGCGTCGGGTCCACTCAAGACCAAGCTCTTCGGCAAGCCCCCCAAGGGCGGGTCGATCGGGAGCCCGCTGGTCTCCACTGTGGCCCCGTCGGCGTTCGGCCCCGGCGTCGCCGGCTATTCCCTGAGCGTGCCGATCACCGACCACGGAGTTACGCTCAACGTGACCGTCACGCAGCTCGAGACGGTCAAGGGCCGACTGGGCCACCAGGTGACCTTCACGTCGCTGGGCGCCCCGTTCTCCATTTCGCTGCAGCGCCAGATCATGACTGTGGCGGCCGGCCGGCTCTGACCGTCCGGTGCCGCTCGCTACGCTCCCGGGCGACCCCCGACGCAGCGAAGGGATGTCCCATGGCGCCAGCCGACCCGAAGAGTGAGCCCGCCGACCGTTGGTGGCACGGCGGCGTCTTCTACCAGATCTACCCCCGCTCGTACGCCGACTCGAACGGGGACGGCGTGGGCGACCTGCCCGGCATCGTGTCCAAGCTCGACCACTTGGCGCGCCTCGGCATCACGGCCGTGTGGCTGTCCCCCGTCACCCGCTCGCCCAACCGTGACTGGGGCTACGACGTGTCGGACTACCGCGACATCGACCCCTCGTTCGGCACCCTCGACGACCTGGACGTCCTCGTACACGAGGCGGGGGCGCGGGGCATCCGCATCCTCATGGACCTGGTGCCCAACCACACCAGTGACCAGCACGCCTGGTTCGTCGACGCGCTGAGCGGGCGCGACGCGGCGCACCGCGACTACTACGTCTGGGCCGACCCAAAGCCCGGGGGTGGGCTGCCCAACAACTGGGCCAGCATCTTCGGCGGCCCCGCCTGGGAGTTCGACGACGCCAGCGGCCAGTACTTCCTGCACAACTTCGAGGCGGCGCAGCCGGACCTGAACTGGTGGAACGAGGAGGTGCAGCGCGAGTTCGACGACATCGTGCGCTTCTGGTGGGACCGCGGCGTGGCCGGATTCCGCATCGACGTGTGCAACATGATGATCAAGGACAAGGAGCTGCGCGACAATCCGTCGGCCACCGCGGACGATCCTCTGGATCAGCAGTTCATGGGCCTCCGGGCCGTGTACAACACTGATCGCCCCGAGGCGCACGACATCCTGCGGCGCTGGCGCGCCATTGCGGACTCCTACGAGCCCGAGCGACTCCTCATCGGCGAGACCAACGTGGAGAAGCTGCCGGTCCTCATGGAGTTCTACGGCGACGGCCGCAACGAGCTGCACGGCGGCTTCAACTTCGTGTTCATCAACGCGCCGCTGGAAGCCGACGCGCTGCGGACGGTGGTCGAGGAGACCGAGGCGCAGTTGCCCGACGGGGCCTGGCCGATCTGGACGGGGTCCAACCACGACGTGGCGCGGCTGGCCACCCGCTGGGCGGGCGGCGATCCCGCCAAGGTGAAGCTGGCGCTGCTGCTCCTGCTCACCCTGCGCGGCACTCCCTTCCTGTACGCGGGCGACGAGATCGGGCTCGTGGACGGCCCGGTGCAGCGCGAAGACGTCCTCGACGCTGTCGGCGCGCGGTTCTGGCCCGTCTACAAGGGCCGCGACGCCGAGCGCACGCCCATGCCGTGGAACGGCGAGCCGGGCGGGGGGTTCACGCCGGCGGGTGTTCGCCCCTGGCTGCCCATGGCCGACCCGGCGCACTGCAACGTGGCCGACCAGTCCGGGGATCCTGCGTCGCCGCTCGAGCTGTGTCGCCGCACCATTGCGGCCCGGCACGCCAATGACGACCTCGCCGTCGGCTCCTACCGGTCACTCGCCTCTCCGGCGGGGACCTGGGCCTACGGGCGCGGCGGCGACGGCGACGGCGACGGTGGCGGTGGCGACGGCGGTGGCGGTGGCGGTGGCGACGGCGGTGGCGGTGGCGGTGGCGGTGGCGCCACGGTGCTGCTCAACATGTCGGGCGAGACGGTGTCGTTCGGCGGGGTCAGCGGGACCGTCCTGGTGAGCACGGAGCACGCCCTCGAGGGGTCGAGCGTCGAAGAGACCCTGGCGCTGCCGCCTTGGGGCGGGGCCGTGGTGACGCCGGCCCGATGAGCGAGGCGGGGACGGCGACCGGCCCGGCACCCACTGGGGCGGCCACGCGCCGCTTCGTCCTGTGCACGACGCCGGCCCAGGGCCACACCGCGCCGTTGGTGGCGGTCGCCCGCCGGCTCGTCGACGAAGGGCACGAGGTGCTGTTCTTCACGACGGAGCATTACCGCGCCACGGTCGAGGCGACGGGGGCACGCTTCGTGCCCTTCGCCGACGAGTACGACGCCCACGATCTGATGGTCGCCAACCCCGAGCGCGAGTCCTCGTCCAAGCGCGGCGTCCGTGGCGTGAAGGACGACCTGCGCCGGATCTTCATCGGCCCCCTGCCCGGCCAGGCTCGCGATCTGCGCGCCATCCTCGACGGCTTCGCGGCCGACTGCATCCTCGTCGACTCAATGTTCCTGGGCGCCCTGCCACTGGCGCTGGGCCCGCGACCGGACCGGCCCGCGCTCGCCTGCGTCGGTGTCATGCCCTACTCGTCGAACAGCCGGGACACCGCGCCGTTCGGGGTTGCGTTCCAGCCCGGTTCGGGACCACTGCGCCGGGTGCGCAACGTCTCCATGAACTGGGCCACCGAGCACTTCGCACTGGCCGACATCCAGCGCTTCGCCCGGCACCGGCTGGCCGAGGCCGGTGTGGCCGGCGGATTCCGCGGCTACTTCATCGACCTCCAACCCAAGGTGGTCGACACCTATCTGCAGGCGACGGTGGCGGGCTTCGAGTACCCACGTTCGGACCTCGCCGCCTCGGTGCGCTTCGTCGGTCCGATCCTGGCCCCGCCGGCGCGTTCGTTCGAGCAACCAGTGTGGTGGGACGAGCTCGGAGACGACCGGCCGGTCGTCCACGTCACCCAGGGCACGCTCGACAACGCCGACCTGGGCCGACTCCTGTTGTTGACGACCCGCGCCCTGGCCGGCGACGACATGCTCGTCGTCGCCACCACCGGAGGGCCCGATCCCGAACCGCTGCGCCGGGGACTCCCGTCGAACGTGCGCCTGGAGCGCTTCGTCCCGCACGACATCCTCCTGCCCCACGTCGACGTCATGGTGACCAATGGGGGCTACGGCGGGGTGCAACAGGCCTTGGCCAACGGCGTTCCCCTTGTCGTCGCCGGCGACAGCGAGGACAAGCCCGAGGTGGCCGCCCGCGTCCACTGGTCGGGCACCGGCGTCAACCTGCACACCGGGAAGCCCTCACAGGCGATGGTGGCGCGGGCGGTCCGCCGGGTGCTGAACCAGGGCTCCTACCGGCGGCGGGCGCAGGGGCTCCAGGCCGAGATCGACGCCAGCCACCCGCTCGCCACCATCAGCGACGCGCTGGCTGAACTGTGCGAGGCGAACGACGCGGCGCGTCGCCCCGAGACCGTCTGAGCCCGGACGGCTCTGCTCGGGCGGGGCCGGTTACAGTCGACGGGATGCAGGCCGAGTCAAGGTCCGGCCGTTTGCGCTGGCAGCGTGGGAACAGGACTCCCCCGCTCCCCGAATCGTTCCCCGAATCGGGACTCATCGAGGACCTTCCGGCCCGCGAGCTGCACCGCGGGCTCTTCCACCTGCTCTTCGGCCGGGAGCCTTCACCGGACGATCCCTTCATCGCCGAGCTCGAAGCCGGCACGAAGAGCCCGCGCCAACTCATGGAGTGGCTCATCCATTCGGCGGAATGGAGCCACTCGGCGCCCATGACGGAGTTCGGGCCGTCATTGCACTACGGGCGCGGCGTGTTCATCCGCAGCCTGCCGCGGGCGCGGCGGATCCTCGACATCGGCGGCGTCGCCCTCGGCGTCCCGTACGGCGCACTCGTCCTGATGGGCTACCCGTACGCGTTCGAGGAGATCGTCATCGTCGACCTGCCGAGCGAGGACCGCCACGAGCTGTACCAGGACGGCCAGACACAGACGGAGGTCGACGTGGCCGGGGGCCGGGTCGCCTACCGCTACCACTCCATGACCGACCTCAGCAGCTACCCGTCGGCTTCGTTCGACATGGTCTACAGCGGCGAAAGCATCGAGCACATCACGCGCACCGAAGCCGAACAGGTGTTGGCCGAGGCGCGACGCGTGCTCAAACCCGGCGGCGTCCTGGCCCTCGACACGCCGAACGCCAACCTGACCAGGCTGCAGCAGGACGCCTTTATCGACCCCGACCACAAGTACGAGTACCGGCACGCCGAAATGGCCGCCATGCTGCGCGGCAACGGCTTCGTCATCGAACGGGCCGAGGGGATCAACTACGGCGGCGGCTCCGTCGCCCGCGGTGTTTTCGATCCCACCGAGCTCGCCACCAAGCGCGGCGTCTTCGACGACATCGAGAACTGCTACCTGCTCGCCTACGTGTGCCGCAAGCCGCACCGCCCCACGGTGGCGACGTCGCTCGAGCGGGCCTGGTGGAGCATGGCCGGGACACAGGCCACGCCGCGGCGGGCGCTCGGGCGGGCGCGCCGCACGCTCGCCGGGTGACGTTCCCTACCGGTTGACCGGGGACATGTCGGCGTAGCGATCTCCCTTGGCAGGGGCGACCGTGTCCAACACGGCGAGGTCTTCCTCGGTCAGCTCGACGTCGAGCGCCCCGACGTTCTCCTCCAGGTAGGTGCGGCGCTTCGTGCCGGGGATCGGGGCCACGTCGCGCCCGGCCGCGTGCACGAAAGCCAGCGCGATCTCCCCGGGCGTGCAGTCCTTGACCGAGGCGAGCTGGTCGATGACCTCCACGATGGCGACGTTGTCCGCCAGGTTGTCGCCCTGGAATCGGGGCTGGTGGCGGCGGAAGTCGCTCTCGTCCAGATGGTCGATCGAGCGCATGGCTCCGGTGAGGAAGCCGCGGCCGAGCGGGCTGTAGGGCACGAACCCGATGCCCAGCTCGCGCAGTGTGGGCAGGATCTCCTCTTCGGGATCTCGGGACCACACCGAATACTCGGTCTGCAGGGCGGAGATCGGGTGCACCGCATGGGCCCGCCGGATGGTGGCCGGTGCCGCCTCGGACAGGCCGAGAAAGCGGACCTTGCCCTGTGCCACGAGCTCGCCCATGGCTCCCACCGTCTCCTCAATCGGCGTATCGGGGTCGACGCGATGCTGGTAGTAGAGGTCGATGTGGTCGACGCCCAGCCGCTGCAGCGACGCGTCGCAGGACCGCTGCACGTAGTCGGGGCGGCCGTTGACCGCCCGCTTCGTCGGGTTGTCGGGGTCGCGCACGATGCCGAACTTGGTGGCGATGACTGCCTCGTCGCGCTTCTGGGCCAGCGACTTGCCGACGAGCACTTCGTTGGTGAACGGACCGTACATATCGGAAGTGTCGAAGAAGGTCACCCCGAGCTCCAGGGCGCGGTGGATGGTGGCAATGGACTCGGTGTCGTCGACCGGTCCATAGAAGTCGGACATCCCCATGCACCCCAGTCCCTGACGGGAGACCGTGAGGCCTTGGGTGCCGAGCGCGATCATTTCCATGGCCATCTGGGCTCCTCTCGTCGTCACTACCGGATGCCGGTCGAGCCCACCCTACGGGCAGCCGGTACATCGGCAATCGAAGCAAAGGGGGCCGCCGCACCCGGTCTCGGCCACCGGGGGAAAGCGCCCAGGTACCCGACGCCGCCCACTGCTGGCGGTGCCCTCGGTCGACCCGCTTGTCCCAAACATCTCCATCCGCCGGATCGCCACACATGCCGTTCCATCGCTACACCCGCCGAACGAACCCATGCGTCCTTACCATGGCGATCTACGTAGTATCTGGCACGATTCTTTCGAACTCGGCGAACACGGTGAAGGGCGAGAGGCATTGGCACTGACGTCGCGCGACCTCGAGCGAGCTCTCGACATGCTGCAGGTGATCGGCGAAGCCGAGACCAGGGACGAGTTCATCGCCCTGACTGTCCGAGGGGACGATGGACCTTGTGCCCAGCCAGTTGGTCGCGGCGAACGAGGTCGACCTGCCAGCTGGGCGATTCGCCTTCTGGCACGAGCCGTCCGACTTCCCGATGCCCGACAACAGCGAGCAGCTTCTGGCCGAAGTGGGCCAGGACAACCCACTCATCCGGCACTACGCAGAGACCGGCGACGGCTCGGCGCGGAAGTTCAGCGACCTCGTCAGCCAGGAGGAGCTGCACAGGACGCGCTTTTACCGCGAGTTCTACAGCGTCGTCGGATTGGAATATCAGATGTCGGTGACCCTTCCCGCGCAGGCGCCCAGGATCTTTGCCGTAGTCTGCGGCGCCAGTGACAAGGACTTCGACGAGAAGGATCGACAGATCCTGAACCGCATCCGGCCTCACCTCTCCCAACTGTGGCGCGGTGTGCGTGATCTGGACCGTCTGCGCGCCATTGCCGAATTATCCGAGGATGTCGCAGTCGCGCAGGGGTGGGGAGCCGTCGTGCTGGGAGATCCCCCACACGAGATCATCCCGAACTCGCTCGTGACGCTCTACCGCGATTTCGGGCGGCCCTCGAGAGATTCACCCTTCTCCTTGCGGGTGCAGCGCTGGATTGCCGACCAGCGGGCTCGTTTGTCCAGCGGCGCACCCTTGAGCCTGTTTCGGCCGCTCCGTGTCCGGGCCGGAGGACGGACTGTGGTGCTCCGCTACCTCCCTCCCGGACGGGCCCGTTCCGACGCCATCGTGATCGAGACGTCGAGCAGCCACGAGCCTCACAATCTCAAGTCATTGGGGCTGACCGAGCGCGAAGCCGACGTCGTACATCTGGTGCTGGCCGGCGTGACAAACAGGCAGATTGCTGAACGTCTGCAGATGGCCACCGGAACGGTTCACAAGCATCTCGACAACGTGTACAGAAAGCTCGGCGTGCACAGCCGAGGAGCTCTCACCGCGCTCGTCCTCGACATCACCGGGGAGACATGACGATTCCTGCCCAACGGCGCCGGCGCGCCCGGGACGCCTACGAGGTCCGGGCGTGCTCAATCCGCTGTCCCGTGGCCGCTAGCTCCTCGAGGCGCAACGCGTACTCCTCGGAGTCGATGTCGTATACCCACATGACGAGCGCGTCCTGTCCCGTCACCGGGTAGTAGTGCTTGCGCACCGCAACGGGTGCGAACCCGAAGCGCCGGTAGAGGGCCTGGGCCGGCTCGTTGTCGGCCGCCACCTCCAGCGAGATGTGCTTGACGCCGCCGGCGCGCAGCGTGTGGATGCCGTCCACGATCATGGTCGTGGCCACGCCGGTGCGCTGGAACGTGGGCGCCGTGGCAATGGTCGTCATGTGCGCCTCGTCGTCGAGCATCATGAAACCGATGTAGCCCACCATCTCCTCGCCGTCCCATACGGCGCGGTAGAGCCGGCCCTTGCGCAGCGCCAGCTCGGAGTTGAACACGGCGACCGACCACGGCTCGGGGAAGACCTTGCTCTCAATGCGGAGCACATGGCGGAGGTCCCGTCGCTTGAGTTTCTCGATGCGCAGCATCACATCGCCACCGCCCTCAGGCCCGCACGGCCCGCGTGTAGTTGCTCACAGCGTCCGCCTGACGCATATAGAGAGGAACGACGGCGGCGGGCCGAACTGGCGGTTCCCCCGCCTCCATTCGCGCCCGGACCAGGTCGAGCAGCGCACCGGGGGGTGGAAAGGCCAGGCCGGGCGCCGCCGGATCGACCCCGGGGACGGCCCGCAGCACGTCGGCGTAGCGCAACGCGCCGTCGCCGACAGCATGCACCGGCTCGCCGGCGAACTCCCCCAGCGCGGCCGCCAGTTCCCCGGGCGCGAACAGTCCGAGGCCCAGGCGCACGTCGTGGACCACCGGCATCGGTCCGGGCACGTCGACCTCGTGCACCGCGGCGAACACCTCGCCGCGCCGGGCATCGACGCAGGCCAGCACCAGGCCACGCTGTCCCGCCGCGGCGGCGCCGGTCGTCAGGATGTCGAGGCTGGTCGCCCCGACCACCCCGATGCCCAGCGACTGGGCCAGCCCCTTTGCCGCCGCGACCCCGACGCGCAGGCCGGTGAAGAGCCCGGGCCCGATGTCGACGGCCACGACGCCGAGGTCCCCCGGGACCAGGTCGAGCTGCGCCAGCAGGTGCTCCAACGCGGGCGTCAGCGTCTCCACGTGGCGGCGCCGTCCCGTCAGTGTCAGTTCGGCTTGCACCCCGGTGGCGGTCCGCACGGCCACCCCGACGGTCTCGGTGGCCGTCTCGATTGCCACCATGGCGCCGGCAATGGTCGCGCCTATGACGTCGCCCGTGCTCACGACGACGTGCGACCCGCCATCGACGTCCACAGTGCGGCCACCGTGTCCGATCGCCCCTCCCAGCGGCCACGGCCCACCAGGGTGAGCATGCGCTGATCGGGTGCCGCTTGGGAGTCGGGTGCGGCGATCGTGACCTCTAGCGCGCTGTCGCCCAGCGCGGGCGCCGCCAGCTCGCCCCATTCGACCAGCGCCACCGCATCCTCTTCGACCAGCTCGGCCAGGGCGAGATCGACCACCTCGTCCAGGGAACCCGTCCGGTAGACGTCGGCGTGGATGAGCAGCCCGACCGGGCTGCCCTCGGCACAGCGGTACTGGCGTACCAGAGCGAAGGTCGGGCTGGTCACGGGCCCCGCCACCCCGAGCGCGGCGGCGAAGCCCTGTGCGAAGACCGTCTTGCCGGCCCCGAGGTCGCCCACGAGCAGCACCACGTCGCCCGGCCGGCACAGTTCCGCCACCACCCCGGCCAGCTCCCTGGTGGCATCGGGAGAATCAGTCGTCCACGTCACGGGCCAGCTCATGGCGAGCCCGCCCCGATGAGGCGTTTGGCCCGGATGAAATCGGCCCGCATCTCGGCCATGGCCTCCCCGCCGGCTCGCAGCACGTAGGCCGGGTGGTACGTCGGGACGACGTTGGCCCGCCCCCGTTCGAAGACCTGGCCCCGCAACTCGCGGATGCCCTTCGTGGTCTCGAGCAAGAGCTTGGTGGCGAAATTCCCCAGCGTGATGATGACCCGGGGGTCGATCAGCTCGATCTGCTCGGTCAGGTAGGGCCGGCACGCCTCGATCTCCTTCGGCGCCGGGTCGCGGTTCTGAGGCGGGCGGCACTTCACCACGTTGGCGATGTAGCACTCGGCCCTGGTCAGCCCGACCTCCTCCCACATGAGGCGGTCGAGCAGCTTCCCCGAGCGGCCGACGAAGGGCTCGCCGGCGAGATCCTCCTCCCGGCCCGGGCCCTCGCCCACGAAGAGCAGATCGGCCGTGGCGGACCCGACGCCGAAGACCACCTGGGTGCGACCCTTGGCCAAGGGGCAGAGGGTGCACGTCGACGCGGTGACCCGCAGCCGGTCCAGGGCGCCGGCGCCGGAGCCGGAGCCGGAGCCGGTGTCGGCGTCGGCGTCGGCGTCGGCGTCGGCGTCGGCGTCGGCGTCAGGCACTGGGCACGTCGGGACGGTTGATCAAGATCCGCGGCATGCGCGGCCCGATGCCACACACCACCTCGTAGCTGATCGTCCCCGCCATGGCAGCCCAGTCGTCCGCCGTGATCTCCTCGTCGCCCTGGCGCCCGAGCAACACGACCTCATCGCCGGGCCGCACCGAGGCGTCGTCGCCGCAGTCGACCACGAGCTGGTCCATCGTCACCGCGCCGGCCAGGGGGCGGCGCACGCCGCCGATGAGGACCTCGTAGCCCCCGTCGAAGAGGATCCGCGGCACGCCGTCGGCGTAGCCGATCGGCACCGTCGCCACGACCGAGCGCGTCGGCAGCGGGCGCCGCCGTCCGTATGAGGGACGCTCCCCCGCCTCCAGCGTCCGCACCGCCACCACCCGCGCCTTGAGCGCCATGGCCGGGTGCAGCTGCTCGCCGTCGGCCTGCGCCTCGAAGGCGTCGCGCACGGGGCTGCCGGGCAGGTAGCCGTAGAGGCCGATGCCGCAACGCACCATGTCGTGGCGCGCCTGGGGAAAGGCGATGGCGCCCGCCGTGTTCGCGGCGTGCAGCAGCGGCGCCCGGATGCCGGCCTCCGCGAGCTCGGCGACGAGGCGGTCGAAGAGGGCCAGCTGGCCCTCGGTGTAGGCGCGATCCTCGGCGTCGCCGTCGGCCACCGGCAGGTGGGTCCAGATGCCCTCGAGCCGGAGGGACGGATCGGCCACCACGGCGGCGGCGATGGCGCGCAGGTCCTCGGGCGGCGTCCCCACCCGGTGCATGCCGGTGTCGACCTTGACGTGGACGCCGATGGGCCGCCCCACCGTCGCGGCGGCCGCGCTGAAGGCGGCGAGGCCCGCGGCGGAGTAGAGCGTCGGCGTCAGCCCGTAGGACAGCGCCGTGGCGGCGGCGGCGGGATCGCACTCGCTCAGGAGCAGCACCGGCGCGGTGACGCCGTGCTCGCGCAGCTCCACGCCCTCGTCGACCAGGGCCACGGCGAGCCGCCCGGCGCCTCCCGCCAGCGCGGCCCGGGCCACCGCCGGTCCGCCGTGGCCGTAGCCGTGCGCCTTGACGACGGCACAGAGCTCCGCCGGTGCGGCCAGGTGCGACAGCACCGCCGTGTTGCGCGCGACGGCGGCCAGGTCGATCTCGGCCCACGCCGGGCGCGAGCGGCCCTGCGCCATGGTCACGGCCGCGTCATCGGGAAGCACCAGTCCGGCCGGCGCACTCTCAGTCATCGGCGTCCTCCAGTTCCGAGAGGAGGACCGCCAGCAGGTCCGGGAGGTCGCCGGCCACCAGGCCCTGCGAAGGGCCGAGCGACGCAGCACGCCCGTGCACGTGCGCGGCCACCGCCGCCGCCTCGAACGCGGGGAGCCCACGGGCGCAGAAGGCGCCGATGATGCCCGAGAGCACGTCGCCGCTTCCCGCGGTGGCCAACGAGGGCACCCCGGCGGCGGCCAGCAGCACGTCGGGCGCCGCCGCCGACCCGTCGGGCGACGCCACCGCGGTCAGCGGCCCCTTGAGCAGCACGACCGCACCGGTGGCCCGGGCCAGCGCCCGCGCCGCCGCCAGGCGATCGTCGCCCGGGGCGGACCCGTTGATCCGCGCGTACTCCCCGTCGTGGGGCGTCAGGACGCTCGGGGCGCTGCGCTTGTCGATGAGGACGCGCGCCGCCGCCGCGTCGCCGAGCGCGCTGAGCGCGTCGGCGTCGATGACGAGCGGGACCGGCACGGCGGCGATGACATCCCTGATCTCTGCGGCAGTGGCCTCGCCGGTCCCGAGCCCGGGGCCCAGTACCACGGCCTTGCACTTGGCGGTGGCCTCCAGGAATGCGGCAGCCCAGGCGTCGGCCGGCAGGTGCATGCGCACGGCCTCGGTGGGCCACGCAGCCACGGGGTTGCCGGGCGAGCCGAGGCGGATCATGCCGGCGCCGGCGGCCATGGCGCCCCGCGTGCAGAGGATGGCCGAACCCTCCATGCCCGGCGATCCGGCGGCCACGCCGACCGCGGTGGTCCACTTGTTGCCCTGACGGGGCCGGGCCGGCACGAGGGCCACGTCCTCGTCCTCGACGAGCAGCGCCCGTGGGGTCGGGAACCCGATCCCGATGTCGGCCACCTCGACCGTCCCGCTGCACACGGCCCCGGCGCCTTGGAGCAGCCCGGGCTTCAGCGCGGCGAAGGTCACCGTCGCGTCGGCCCGCACCGCCGTGCCCGGCGCTTCCCCACTGTCGGCGTCGACGCCCGAGGGGATGTCGACGGCCAGCACCCGGGCACCTGAGGGGGCCGCGGGCGCGTCGTATGCGCCGCGGAATCCGGTGCCGTAGGCGCCGTCGATGACGAGGTCGCACCGGGACAGGACGTCCCCGCCCCCCACGTCGGCCGCGTCGACCACCTGCACCCGGGCGCCCCTGCGGGCCAGAAAGCCCGCCGCGACCCGCCCGTCGGCGCCGTTGCTGCCCTTGCCCGCCACCACGACGACGCGCCGGCCGTAGGCACCACCGAGCACGCGCAACGCCGCATGCCCCGTTGCCGTGCCGGCGCGGGCGACCAGGGCCTCGTGCGAGACGATGGCCAGCGCGGCGGCGTCGGCCGCCCGCATTTCGTCGCGGGTCAGGACGGGGCGCACGTGACCTGTTCCGCCACGACGAAGGCGATGGCCACCCCGTCGGTGTGGGTGAGCGAGAGGTGAAAGGTCCCCGCTCCCCGCGTCCCGGCCAGCTCGGCGGCCGTGCCGTGCAGCCGCAGGTAGGGCGCGTTGCGGGTGGCGCCCTTCCCGGTGGTCCGGCACACCTCGACGTCGGTGAGCGCGAAGCCCCCGATGCCGGTGCCGAGCGCCTTCATGACCGCCTCCTTGGCGGCGAAGCGCGCCGCCAGGCTCTGGGCCACGTCAGCCGAGCCCGTGGCGTCGGCGCGCTCGTTGTCGGTGAAGCAGCGCCGGGCGAAGGACGGGCGGCGGTCGAGCACCCGCCGGAATCGCGCCACGTCGACCGCGTCGACCCCCACGCCGACGATGGCACCGGCGGCGGCGATCACTCGACGGTCACCGTCTTGGCCAGGTTCCGGGGACGGTCGGGATCGTGCCCGTGCAGGCGGGCCAGGCGGTAGGCAAGCTGCTGCAGCGGCACCACGCCGACGACGGGCGAGAGCAACGGTGAGGTCGGCGGCACCCACAGCACGTGGTCCGCCGCCGCGGCCGACTCCTCGTCGCCGTCTTCGGCCAGCAGCACGACGGTGGCGCCGCGGGCGCGCACCTCGGCGATGTTGGACAGCATCTTCTCCCACAGCGGGTTGCGCGTGGCGATGCCCACCACCACCGCTCCCGGCTCAATCAGCGCGATCGGCCCGTGCTTGAGCTCGCCCGCCGGGTAGCCCTCGGCACGCAGGTAGGCCAATTCCTTCAGCTTGAGCGCGCCCTCCAGTGCCACCGGGAAGCCGACGTGGCGCCCGAGGAAGAAGAAGTCGCGGGCGTCGGTGAGCTTGGCCGCCACGTCGTCGACGTCACCCACCCGCTCCAGGGTCCCGGCCACCAGTCGGGGCAGCTCCTCCATTGCATTCAGGATCTCGCTGATCTCGGCGGCCGGACGCGTCCCGAGCAACTGGGCCAGGTACAGCCCCAGCACCTCGAGCGCCACAATCTGGGCCAGGTGGCACTTGGTGGAGGCCACGCCGATTTCGGGACCGGCCCGCGTGTAGAGGACCCCGTCGGCGGCGCGCGCCATCGACGAGTCGACCACGTTGGACACGACGAGGACCTTGGCGCCGAGGCGCGCCGCCTCGCGCACGGCCTCGGACGTGTCGAGCGTCTCGCCCGACTGCGACACCCCGACACAGAGCGTGCGCTCGTTGAGGACCGGGTCGCGGTAACGGAACTCGCTGGCGATGTCGACCTCGGTCGGTAGCTTGACCCAGTGCTCAATGGCGTACTTGGCCACCATGGCGGCGTGGTAGCTCGAACCACACGCCACGATGAAGACCTTGTCGATGTTCCGCAGTTCGTCGGTGCTCAACCGCATCTCGTCCAACATGAGCCCGCCGTCGGGCCCGCGGCGGTCGAGCAGCGTGTCGGCCACCGCCTGTGGCTGCTCGTGGATCTCCTTCGACATGAAGTCCTCGTAGCCGCCCTTCTGGGCCTGCTCGAGGTCCCAGGTGATCGTCAGCTGCTCGGGCTCGACCGGCGTGCCGTCCAACGTGGTGACTTCCAGCGCGCCGGGCGTGAGGACGGCCACCTCGTCGTTCGCCAGCGCGAAGACGCGGCGGGTGTGGCCGATGAGCGCAGGGATGTCGGAGGCGAGGAAGGCGACGCCGTCCTGCAGCCCGAGGACGAGGGGCGTCTTGCGGCGGGCGGCGACGATGGTGTCGGGCTCGTCGGCGCAGACGACGGCGATGGAGAAGGAGCCGCGCAGGCGGGGCAGGACGGTGCGGGTCGCCCCGGCCAGGCTGACGTCGCCGTGGCCGACGGCCATCTCATGCTCAATCAGGTGGGCCAGCACCTCGGTGTCGGTGGCCGACACCATCGTGTGCCCGGCGGCCTCGAGCTCGGCCCGCAACTCGGCGTGGTTCTCAATGATGCCGTTGTGGATCAGGGCCAGCCGGCCTGTGCAGTCGACGTGGGGGTGGGCGTTCTCGGCGGTTGGGCCGCCATGGGTGGCCCAACGGGTGTGCCCGACGGCGGCGGCGTGCCCCGTGGGCGCGTCGGCCGTCAGCTCGCGCAGCTTGGCGATGGAGCTCGTCCCGTCGGCGGCCCGGGCCCGCCAGACGGTGTCGGTGCCGTCGGTGCCCTCGACCACCATGGCGACCCCGGCCGAGTCGTAGCCCCGGTACTCCAGCTGGTGCAGTGCCCCGAGGAGGATCGGGATGGCATCGGCCTCTCCCGTGACGCCGATGATGCCGCACATAGTGACCCCAGGTTACCTGGGCGCCTGTGGCTCGATCGTCCCCAGAGCGGCTTCCACGACCTCGGCGAGCTGGGCCGCCACCGCGTTGGCCTGGGCCTCCACCCGGGCCTCGACCATGACGCGCACCAGCGGCTCGGTGCCGCTCGGGCGCAGGAGGACCCGGCCTTCGTGGCCGAGCTCGGCCTCGGCCTTGACCACGGCCTCCCACACCTCGGCGCTGTCGGCCAGGCGCTCGGGCTGCGGGATGGGCACGTTGACGAGGCGCTGCGGCACCCGCTCCACCAGCCCGGCCGCCATGTCGGCCAGCGAGCGCCCGGCGCGCTGGACCAGGTCGGCCAGCGCCATCCCGGTCAGGATGCCGTCGCCCGTTGTCGAGCGCGCCCGGAAGATGATGTGCCCCGACTGCTCGCCGCCCAGGCTCAGGCCGTCGGCATCGAGGGCGGCCAGCACGTGACGGTCGCCCACGTCGGTCTCGCGCACGCCGATGCCGCGGGCCTCCATGGCCAGCCGGAAGCCGAGGTTGGTCATCACGGTGACGGCCACGGTGTTGCCGGCGAGATCGCCCCGCTCGGCCAGGTCGAAGGCGAAGAGCGCCAACAGCACGTCGCCGTCGACGATGCTCCCGTCGTGATCGACCGCGATGACCCGGTCGGCGTCGCCGTCGAAGGCCAGGCCGAGGTCGGCCCCCTGCGCCACGACGACCCGCGCCAGCTCGCCCGGGTCGGTCGAGCCGCACTTGTCGTTGATGTTCGCCCCGTCGGGCTCGTGGTGCAGCGCGGTGATGTCGGCGCCACACGACGCCAGGACCCGCGGCGCAATCGCGCTGGCCGCACCGTTGGCGCAGTCGAGGACGATGCACATGCCGTCGAGGCGGCGCCCCTCCAGCGTGCTCACCAGGTGGGCCTCGTAGAGCGAGACGGCGTCGGGTTCGGCGCTGATCCGGCCCACGCCGTGGCCGGTCGGCCGGCGCGGCGGGCGGTCCGGGTCGGCCAGGATGGCGGCGAGCTCGCGCTCGATCTCACTCTCGACCTCGACGGGCAGCTTCGTCCCCAACAGGCTGAAGAGCTTGATCCCGTTGTCGCCGAACGGGTTGTGCGAGGCCGAGATGACGGCGCCCGGCGCCTGGCGCGCCTCGGCGACGGCGGCCACGCCCGGCGTGGGCAGCACGCCGAGGTCGACGACGTCCGCGCCCTCGGCGGCCAGTCCGGCCGAGAAGGCGGCTTGCAGGAGCGGCCCCGAACGGCGCGTGTCGCGTCCGACGACGAACGTCGGGGCGGGAAGGACACGGGCGGCGGCGCGCCCGAGGGCCAGGGCCAGCTCGGGTGTCAGCTCCTCGTTCGCAACCCCGCGCACACCGTCGGTGCCGAAGCGGGTCGGCGCCATGACTACCGCTTGGAGTACTGCGGCGCCTTGCGGGCCTTCTTCAGGCCGTACTTCTTGGACTCCTTCTCGCGGGCGTCGCGGGTGAGAAGGCCGGAGCGCTTGAGGGCGCCCCGCAGTTCGGGGTCGACCTCAATCAGGCTGCGCGCAATGCCGAGGCGCATGGCGCCGGCCTGCCCCGAGATGCCGCCACCATCGATGGTGGCGTCGATGTCGTACGCCTCCGCAGTGTTGGTGACCCGTAGTGGCTCGGTCACCAGCATGCGGTGGGTGGCGGAGGTGAAGTACCGCTCAATGGGGAGCTTGTTCACGGTGATGGCGCCCTGGCCGGGACGGAAGCGCACGCGCGCCACCGCCTGCTTGCGACGTCCGGTGGTCTGACTCAGTGGTGCGGGCATTGCGAGGGTGGTTCCTTCCTGAAGCGTTCGCCTGGTGCGCGGCCTCAGCCGGCGCGACGGGCCTGTGGCAGTTCGAGTGTCTCGGGCTTCTGAGCAGAGTGCGGGTGCTCGGGGCCGGCGTAGACCTGCAGCTTGCCGAGCATCTGGCGGCCGAGCGTGTTCTTGGGGAGCATGCCGCGCACCGAACGGCGGATGAGCTCGGCGGGCTTCTCCTCGAGAAGCTCGGCGTAGCTCGTCGAGCGCAGGCCGCCTGGATACCCACTGTGGCGGTACGCCAGCTTGGCGTCCGCCTTGTTCGAGGTGAGGATCACCTTGTCCGCGTTGACCACGATCACGTGGTCGCCGGTGTCGACGTGGGGGGCGAAGTAGGGGCGGTGCTTGCCGCGCAGGATCGCTGCGACCGAGGAGGCCAGGCGACCGAGGACGAGGCCATCGGCGTCGACGACGAACCAGGTCCTCTGGATCTCGGTGACCTTCGGTGAAAATGTGCGCACAAGACCGATCTTTCGCATCCGCGTGGTGGGCGAGACTGCCTCCGGACCTGGGTCCCGGGGCGGGCTCAACGGTCCCGGGGGTCCCGAGAGCCGACGTACCAGGATAGGGCCCCTGGCAGAGGGGGGCAAGCCGCCGGGTCGGACCACCGGACCGGGCTCAGGCGGCCGGACCGTCGCCGGGCCCGTAGGCCACCGAGACCAGGCACAGGCCATGGGCCGGCGCCGGATCGGGCATGCGGTGGCGGGACACGGCCCGCAGCCGCTCCATAAGGCCGGCGGCGTTCTCCTTGCCCCGCCCGACCTCGACCAGGCTCCCCACCAGGGAGCGGACCATCTGGTGGCAGAAGGAGGCGGCGGTGATCTCGAAGCGGAGCAGGCGGGTGTCCTCGGCGCCGCCGTCGGCATCGGTCGCCTCGAGCCCCCGGTCGATGCCCCAGCGCGCCGTGGTCACCCGGCGGACCAGGGGCCGGCCGGGGTCGCTCCCCACCGGCCGGCGGCAGAACGAGCGGAAGTCGTGGGTCCCGAGGAGGACGTCCGAGGCGGTCCGCATGGAACCGAGGTCGAGCGGGTCCCGGACGTGCCAGGACAGCGAGGCCAGGAGCGGGTCCGGTGCCGGGCCGTTCCAGACCAGGTAGCGGTACGAGCGCGCGGTGGCGGAGCGGCGGGCGTCGAACCCGGGTCCGACCTTCGCCGCCTGGAGGACGACGACCCTGGGGGCCAGTTGTCGGTTGATGGCCCGGGCCAACCCGACCCCGTCGTAGTGGAAGGCGGCCGGGAGGTCGACATGGACCACCTGCCCCCGGGCGTGCACGCCGGCGTCGGTCCGGCCGGCGCAGACGATGAGCGGTGCCTCGCCGAGGCGGGCCGTCCTTTCGAGCGCCAGGCCCAGCGCGCCGGCGACCGTCGGGACCTCGGGTTGGGCGGCAAAGCCCCGAAAGGCCGCACCGTCGTACGCGATCAGGAGCCTCCAGCGCTGCAACGCAGCGCCGGCGGGGTCCTCCACCCCTAGACGAACTCGATCCGCGCCATCGGCGCGTTGTCACCCGGGCGCGGGCCCAACTTGAGGATGCGGGTGTAGCCACCCGGCCGCTCGGAGTAGCGCGGGCCGATCTCTTCGAAGAGCTTGTGGGCCATGTCCTTGTCGCGGATCAGGGCCACCACGTTGCGGTGGTTGGCCAGCCCGCCCTTGCGGGCCGCCGTGACGCACTTCTCGGCGACGGGACGCAGCGCCTTGGCCTTGGCCTCGGTGGTCACGATCGACTCGGCGGCGATGAGCGAGGCGACCAGGTTGCCCATCATCGACTTCTGGTGCGCGGAAGAGCCACCGAACCGGCGGCCCCGCTTCGGGGTTGCCTGCATGACGACTAGTCCCTCGTGCGGAGCGACAGCCCGCGCTCGTCCAGGCGCTGCACGACCTCGTCGGCCGACTTCTGGCCGAAGTTCGTGATGGCCAGCAGGTCCTCCATCGTGCGCTCCACCAGCTCGCCGATCGTGTTGATCTGGGCGCGCTTCAGGCAGTTGCGGGGGCGCTCGGAGAGGTCGAGCTCCTCGATACGCAGGTCCAGGTCGGGCGAGCTGCTCGTGGTCGTCCCGGTGTCGCCGAGCTCCAGGCCCTGGGGGGTCTCCTCGAGGTCGGCCACCAGCGAGACCAGGTTGCGCAGCGTGTCACCGGCGGAGGCCAGGGCCTCGCGGGGAGAGATGGTCCCGTCGGTCTCGATGTCGAGCACCAGGCGGTCGTAGTTGGTCGACTGCTCCACCCGGACGGACTCGATGTCGAAGGTGACCCGGTGGACCGGCGAGAAGATCGAGTCGATCGGGATGACGCCGATGGTCGAAGACTTCTTGTTCTTGTCCGCCGAGGCGTAGCCGCGACCCCTCTCGACCGTCACGTCGACGGCCAGGCGGCCCTTGGCGTTGACCGAGGCGATGTGCAGGTCGGGGTTGAGGATCTCGACGTCGGACGTCAGCTGGAGGTCAGCCGCGGTGGCATCGGCCGGGCCGCGCACGTCGAGGCGGAGGGTCACCGACTCGTCGGACTGCACCCGGACCAGCAGGTCCTTGAGATTCAGGATGATGTCGGTGACATCCTCCTTGACCCCGGGCAGCGTGGTGAACTCGTGCAGCGCCTCGTCGAAGCGGAGCTGGGTCACGGCGCCACCGGGGATGGACGACAGCAACGTGCGCCGGAGCGAGTTGCCGAGCGTGGTGCCAAACCCGGGGTCGAGCGGTCCGATGGCGAAACGCTGCCGGTTGTTCTGCTCCTCGTCGACGATCTCGACGGTCGGCCGTTGGATGATCAGCATGGTGGGGTACTCCTGTTGCAGGGGACGGGGCTACTTCGAGTACAGCTCGACGATCAACTGCTCCTGAATGGGCTCGTCGATGTGCTCACGGAGGGGCGGGTTGAGGATGTTCACCGAGAAGCCGGCATCGCCGGTCTCGAGCCAGGCCGGGGTCTGGCGCTCCAGTGTGTCCATGTTGCGGCGCACCAGGAAGTTCCCCTGGGTGGCCTCACGCAGCACGACGGTCTCACCCGTCCGCACGCGGTAGCTCGGGATGGTGACGCGCTTGCCGTTCACGCTCACGTGGCCGTGACGCACGAACTGGCGGGCCTGACGGCGGCTGGCGCCCCAGCCGGCCCGGAAGACGACGTTGTCGAGGCGGAGCTCGAGGTTGCGCAGCAGGTTCTCGCCGGTGATGCCACCCTGCCGGTTCGCCTCCTCGTACATGTTGCGGAACTGCTTCTCCAAAATGCCGTAAATGCGGCGGGCCTTCTGCTTCTCGCGCAGCTGGGCCAGGTACTCGGAGCCCTGACGCATGCGGTCACGGCCGTGCTCGCCGGGCGGGTAGGCGCGGCTGTGGCGATCGGTGACGGCCTCGGAGACGGGGCACTTGAGCGAGTAGCAGCGCTCGCCCTTCAAGAACAGCTTGGTCCGCTCGCGCCGGCAGAGGCGGCAGACGGGACCGGTGTATCGAGCCATGGGGTGTGTTCCTCTTCCTCTTCGGCCTAGACCCGGCGCCGCTTCTTGGGGCGGCAGCCGTTGTGCGGGATCGGAGTGACGTCCTTGATGCCCACGACCTCGATGCCGACCGCGGCCAGCGACCGGATGGCGGTCTCGCGACCCGAGCCGGGCCCGCGGACGAGGACGTCGACCTTGCGCACGCCGTGCTCCATGGCCTTCTTGGCACAGGCTTCAGCGGCCAGCTGGGCGGCGAACGGAGTGGACTTACGCGAGCCCTTGAAGCCGACGTTCCCCGCCGAGGCCCAGGCGAGGATGTTGCCCTCGGGATCGGCGATGGAGACGATCGTGTTGTTGAAGGAGCTCTTGATGTGAGCGACGCCGTAGGCGATGTTCTTGCGCTCCTTGCGCCGGGGCCGACGGACGCCGGGCTTTGTTGGCTTGGCCACTACTTCTTCACCTTCTTCTTCCCGGCCACCGTCTTCTTGGGGCCCTTACGGGTGCGGGCGTTGGTGTGGGTGCGCTGGCCGTGGACCGGCAGGCCCTTGCGGTGCCGCACCCCCTGGTAGCAGTTGATCTCCATTTTCCGCTTGATGTCCTGCGACACGTCGCGGCGCAGGTCACCCTCGACCCGGAAGTTGGCGTCGATGTAGGTACGGAGCCGGGCGACCTCTTCGTCGGTCAGATCGCGCACCCGGGTGGACGGGTTCACGTCCGACGCCTGGCAGATCTGCGTCGACAGGGTCGGGCCGATCCCGTAGATGTAGGTCAGCGAGATCTCGAGCCGCTTCTCGCGCGGGATGTCCACTCCGGAAATTCGGGCCATCTGTCTTCCTCTCCTAGCCCTGACGCTGCTTGTGGCGCGGGTTGTCGCAGATCACCCGCACAACGCCGCGGCGCCGGATGACCTTGCACTTTTCACAGATCGGCTTCACGCTCGGCCGAACCTTCACTTGAATCGCCGTCCTTACTTACTTGTACCGGTAGGTGATCCGACCCCGGTTGAGGTCGTAGGGAGTGATCTCCACCTGCACCTTGTCACCGGGCAGAATCCGGATGCGGTGCATCCGCATCTTCCCCGAGCTGTGCGCCAGCACCTTGTGTCCGTTCTCCAACTCGACGCGGAACATGGCATTGGGCAGTGGCTCGACCACCGTGCCTTCGAGCACGATGGCATCTTCCTTGGGCTTGGGCAGGTGACTCTCTCCTGATCTTCGTTCTTGTGTGCTGCCCCGGACCACGCCGGTGGCGCGAGGCCGGAACGGGGTGGAATCGGGTGTGGCTGCCGGCCACGACACCCCCACGGGGACGTGCCAGGGCCCAGAGCCAGCGAATAAGTCTACCGCATCCCCGGGGAATTTCCAGCCGGAGTCTGCGAAAGCCCAGGCCCGGCCGGGAATCCGGGGTTCTCAGGCCAGGGTGAACACCTCGGGGCCGTCGGGGGTCACGGCGATCGTGTGCTCGAAATGGGCCGAGAGGCTCCCGTCGGCGGTCACCACGCTCCAATTGTCGTCCAGCAGGAGGGTCTCGGGCGAACCGACGTTGACCATTGGCTCGACGGCGAAGACGTTGCCGGTCTTGAGGGTGGGGCCCTTGCTCCCGGGCCAGTAGTTGGGGACCTGGGGCTGCTCGTGCATCGCGGTTCCGATGGCGTGGCCCACGTACTCCCTGACCACGGAGAAGCCGGCACCCTCGGCCACGTCCTGGACCGCCCGGCCGATCTCATTGAGGGAGTTGCCCCTGGTCATCTGCTCGATCCCGGCCCACAGGCTCCGCTCGGTGACCTCCAGCAGCTTCTGGGCCTCCTTGGAGATGGTGCCGATGCCCATGGTGAAGGCGGCGTCGCCGTGGTAGCCCTCAATGATGGCGCCACAGTCGATGGAGAGGATGTCCCCCTCCTCCAGCACGTAGCCACCCGGGATCCCGTGGACGATCATGGAATTGGGCGAGGTGCAGATCACGGCCGGGAAGCCGTGGTAGTTGAGGAAATTCGAGGTGGCGCCGCGGTGCTCAAGGACGTCACGGGCGATCGTGTCGAGGTCGGCCGTCGTGACCCCGGGTTTGGCCGCGGCGCGGGTGGCCTCGTGCATCTCGGCCACGACCTTGCCGGCGCGGCGCATCTTGGCCAGCTCGTCGTCGTTGCGCCTCACTGAGGCTCATCTCCCTTCATCTTCCGGCGCTTGGTGTCGATCGCCCCGACCACCCTACGGGTCACCGCATCCGGTGAGCCGATGCCGTTGATCTCCACCAGCAGGCTGCGCTCCTTGTACCAATCCAACAACGGTGCCGTCTCCTCCTCGTAGAGGTTGAGCCGGCGTTCGATCGCCTCCTCGGTGTCGTCCTCCCGTTGCACCACCTCGCCGCCGCAGACGTCGCAGGTCCAGTTCACCAGCGGCGGGGCAGCCGTCGAGTAGTTGGCGCCGCAGTCCACGCAGACCCGCCGCGAGGCCAGGCGCTTCATGACCTGGGTGGTCGGCACCTGCAGGTCGATCACGATGTCGAGACCGAAGGGCTGGACGATCTTCTCGAGCGACTCCGCCTGCACCGTCGTGCGCGGGCAGCCGTCGAGCACGAAGCCCCGGCCCGTGGTGTCGCGCTCGGACAGCCGTCCCTCGACGATCTCCATGACCATCTCGTCGGGGATGAGCTCACCCTGTTCCATCAGCGAGGAGGCGCGCTGGCCCAGGTGCGAACGTGACTTGACCTCGCTCCGCAGCATGTCCCCCGTGGAGACGTGCGGCACCACGTAGTGATGCGAGAGGCGCACACACTGCGTCCCCTTGCCGGCCCCCTGTTTGCCGAGGACCACGAGCCTGACCCCGGGAATCACCGGCGCCTACTTGAGGAAGCCCTCGTAGTTGCGCATCATCAACTGGCTGTCGATCTGGCGCATGGTCTCGAGGGCGACACCCACCGAGATCAGCAGGGTGGTGCCATAGAAGGGGAACTTGTTGAGATGCCAGAGCGCCATCAGGAGCGACGGCACGACGGCCACGGAGCCGAGGAACAGGGCCCCGACCACGGTGATGCGACTGAGGATGTGCGCGAAGTACCGCTCGGTGGGCGGCCCGGGCCGGATACCGGGGACGAATCCGCCCTGCTTGCGGATCAGGTCGGCCTGCTGGTGCGGGTCGAAGGCGACGTACACGTAGAAGAAGGTGAACATCACGATCAGGAGGAAGTACGCCAGGATGTAGAAGAAGCTCGTCGGGGTCAGGCTGTTGCGCACGAAGTTCTGGAACCAGTTCCACGGCACCACGTTCGACAGCAGGACGGGAATGTAGAGGACGGAGCTGGCGAAGATGATCGGGATCACGCCGGATTGGTTCACTTTGAGCGGGATGTAGGTCGAACTGCCCCCGTACATGCGCCGGCCCACGACCCGTCG
>DATAXG010000108.1:0-9896 GCA_036273055.1 Acidimicrobiales bacterium
TGACCGCTTGAGGCCGCAATCGTATGAACAATCAGTGGGTTCGGGCCGACCAGGCTGTCGGACAAAGATGGGGCGATGACCCACCGTTCCCGCGTTGATTGGTGGCCTGAATCCGAAGAGGACTGCGAGGTCGCGAGCTCGGAGCTGAGAAGGCGGTTCGGGAGTGGCGTGGTGGCGATGCGCACGTTCAAGACGCCGAGGCACCGTTCCACTACACGTCGCCCATGTCGACGGTCGCCTGACCCGCTGGAGGTGCCTGGATCTCGAGGAGGTCCATCTCGGGCGCAGCTGGCGAGTCTCGGCCTCGCCGAGGGCTGGCCGCTCAGTCATCCTTCTTCGCGCTCCACATCACGAGCCTCGGCCGCGCGGCGCAAGACGTGGTCGAGCGAAGCCTGGGTCTCGGGTTCGATGGATGGTCCCCCGGCATCAGTGTGAGCGTCCGCCGGGCCCTCCTCTGCGGTGATGTCGGAGGTCTGCACGGGGTGCGGTGCGGAGGTGCGGTGGTGGTGCCGGTGGATCCAGGCCTGCCGGTGGATCCCGACCCGCTTCCGCCGGCCGGTCACTAGCCGCTCGTCACTACAAGAACGCCCGCATGACGTGGGCGAAGGCGGCGGTCACCACGACGACGCCGTGGACGTCGCGCTCGACCGGGACCGAGAGAGGGTGCGCCGTGGGCACGTTCATGAGGGACAGCACGGCGGACACCGGTGTGCCCGGTCCGAGCCAAATGTGGGAGGCGACCTGCTGGAGGAGCGAGCTGGCGCTCGTCGGGTCCGACATCATGGAGCCCAAGGGCACCGTCCCGTTGACGAGCTTGAAGAGATTCGACTTCGGACTCACCGCGTGCAGGTCGACGCCGACGTAGTGGGTCACAGGAATGCCCAGGCGGGCGAGCCCGGCGATGATGGCCGTCGGCGCGTGCAGGCTGAGCTTGCTCAGCGGAACGGTGCCGCCGCCCGCCAGCGGGAGGCCAAGTGCCTGCGGGATCTGCAAGATGTTGGTATGCCCGCCGGTGTTGTGAAAGACGAAGACCTGCTCGCTGTGGTTAGGGCCCTTGACGATGGCGAGGAGGTCGTTCTTCCCCTTGGCGAGCAGAGCGGGAGATACGCCGATGTGGTGCACGGCGTGGTCGATGCGGTAGAGGTTGAACCCGACGAACGACGCGGCAAGGAGAATGAGTGCAAGGAGCGCCGACCCGGTGGCGATGAGGATGCGCTTCAGTCGGGAACGGCGGCTCCGTGGCGGCTTCGGTGCCCGGGGCAGCAGCGCCACGGCATCCGTGGCAACAGCAATCGTCACGCGCCCCTCCTCTGGTGCCCGCGGCCCCCGCCCGGCACCCCCGATCTCCGTGCCCGAAACCTACGAAGCGGCCATTGCCCCGCCGTTGCCCGACGGGTTCGATGTGGTTGCCGTGTCCTGGCGGTCAGCGTTGTGCACACCGTGTTGTCTTTCGCGATGCTTGCGCCATGAGAGGGGAACGTCGCCGGCGGCCGGGCCCGGCGATGTTTCCACAGCCGTGAGGACTGCGCGTGCCGATCGTTCCCGACGAGAAGGACTGGACCTGGGTGCTGGAGCGCCCCTGCGTCGAATGCGGATTCGACGCGGCCGCCGTGCCGCCTGAGTCCGTCGCCTCGCTGTTGCGTACCAACGCCGCTGCCTGGGCGGAGGTGTTGCAGGGGAGGGACGCGGTGGTGCGAGCACGCCCAGGCGAGGACCGCTGGTCCGCGCTCGAGTACGCCTGCCACGTGCGCGACGTCTGCGCGCTCTACCACCACCGCCTCGACCTGATGCTGCGCGAGGACGACCCGCTCTACCCGAACTGGGACCAGGACGCGACGGCGGTCGAGGAGCGCTACGGCGAGCAGGACCCCGGCGTCGTCTCGGTGCAGCTGCGCGACGCTGCGGCCGGACTGGCCGATGCCTTCGACGGGGTGCAGGGGGAGCAGTGGCTCCGTACGGGACGCCGCGGCGACGGCGCCCGCTTCAGCATCGCGGGCTTCAGCCGCTACTTGCTCCACGACCCAGTCCATCATCTTTTCGACGTGACCGGGCATCGGGGGTTCTGAGACCAGACGGCGGAGCCCGTCAGGCGGGGAGCAACAGGGCGGAGTCGAGCTCCAAATAGACGGTGGCCTGGGAGATCGTCCGCAGGGCCGAGGCGGGGCAGGCGGTCGTGATGGGCCCGGTCAGTGCGGCCGCCACCGGCGCCGCCTTGCGCCCCTCGGGGACGATGGCGAGCACCCGCCCCGCCCGCAGCAGCGCGGGGATGGTCACGGTGATGGCGTGGGTCGGCACGTCGTCCCGGCTCGCGAAGTGGCCCTCGTTGACTTGCTGCAGGCGGCAGGCCGCCTCGAGCTCGACGACCTTGACGTCCAGCGGGTCGGCGAAGTCGGCCACGGGCGGGTCGTTGAAGGCCAGGTGCCCGTTCTCGCCGATCCCGAGACAGCACAGATCGAGCGGGTGGCGCTGGAGGAGGTCGGTGTAGCGCCGGCACTCGGCCCCGGGGTCGCCGAGACCCTCCACGTAATATGCGGCCTGCGGGCGGGCCGGTTCGACGATGCGCTCGCGGATCCAGCGCTGGAATCCCGCCGGGTGGTCCGGCGTCACCCCGACGTACTCGTCCATGTGGAAGACCACGGTGTCGGCCCAGGGCACGTCCTCGGTCTCGTGCACCAGGGCTTGCACGAAGGCGAGCTGGGAGTTGCCGGTGGCGAACATGACGTGCGCCGTGCCCCGGGAGGCCACGGCGGCCCGCATCACGGCCACGGCCTCGTCGGCCGCGGCCCGGGCCATGGCCTGCAGGTCGGCATGAACCTGCACCGTGGCGCCGTCGACGGTCCGGGTTCCGGTCTGCACGGCGTTCAGCATGCCAGGCACCGCCTCGGCCAGACTGGACCGGTGCGCGACGTCGAGCTCCCCGGACCGGCCCACCGGGAAGCGGCTCAGAAAGTGGTGCGGCGCTTCTTGGCGCCCACCCCCGTCGTGGCTGCTCCCCAGCTGGGCTCCACGGTCTCGGTCAAGGTGGAGATCGTCCAGCCCACGGGGTCGTTCAAGGTGCGGGGCGGGCTCGCCGCCGTGTCGGCCACGTTGGAGCAGGACCCCGGCCGCGCGGTCGTGGCGTCGTCCGCCGGCAACCACGGCCTGGGGCTGGCCTACGCCGCCTCCAAGCTCGGCGCCACCGTCACCGTCGTGGTGCCCACGGGCGCCTCGGCGGCCAAGGTGTCGGCCCTGCAGCAGTTCGACGTCCGCCTGGTGCTGCACGGCGAGGGCTACCGGGAAGCTGAGACGCACGCCCTCGCGCTGGCCGCGCAGGATGGGAGCCGCTACGTCTCGCCCTACAACGACCCCGATGTCATTGCCGGTCAGGGCACCCTGGCCCGGGAGCTGGTCGAGCAGGTCCCGAACCTCGGGACCGTCGTCGTGCCCTGCGGGGGCGGCGGCCTGCTGGCGGGTGTGACCCTCGGCCTCGAAGGGACCGGCGTGCGCGTCGTCGGCGTCGAGTCCGAGGCCTCACCGTCCATGAGCACGGCGCTGGCCGCAGGGGCCATCGTCCCCATCGAGGTCGAGCCGACGGTGGCCGACGGCCTGGCGGGCAACCTCGAGCCGGGGGCGGTGACGGTGGGCGTCGCACTGTCCCACGGCGTCGACGTGCTCACGGTCAGCGAGGCCGACATCCGCTCCGCCATGGCCTTCTCGGCTTCCAAAATGGGGCTCGTCCTCGAAGGCGCCGGAGCAGTCGGGGTCGCCGCCCTGCGGGCCGGGGTCATCGAGGACGACGCCGGGGGACGGGAGACCGTCGTGCTGCTGACGGGGCGCAACGTGGCGCCCAAGCTGCTGTCGGAGGTGCTCCATTCCTGAGGTCAGCGCCAACGGCGCCACGCTCAATTACGAGGTCTCGGGCGAGGGCGAGCCGCTCCTCCTCATCGCCGGCTGCGGCCAGCCGGCGAGCGCCTGGCACCTCGGCCTGGTGCCCGCCCTGGTGGGCTCGGGCTACCAGGTGGTCACGTTCGACAACCGGGGCGTCGAGCCGTCCTCCTCACCACCGGCGCCCTACAGCGTGGAGGGCATGGCCGCCGACACCGTCGTGCTGCTCGACCACCTCGGCTGGACCGAGCCCGTCCGCATCGCCGGGCACTCCATGGGAGGGTGGATCGCCGAGACGCTCGTGCTCGACCACCCCGAGCGGGTCCGCGCCGCGGCGTTGATGGGGAGCGCCAACGCGCCGACGGCCTGGGAGCTCGCCATCACCACCGTCGAACGCGACCTGGCGCGCCTCGACTACGACCTGCCGCCGCTCTTCTACGCGACCGAGACCTTGCGCTACCTGCCGATCGCCGACATTCAGGACAACGACGTGGTCGGCACCTGGCTTTCCATGATGGGCGACCTGCCGGTCTGGCCCAACCCCGGGCGCCTGGGCCAGTACGAGGCGGCCCTGGCCTGGTCCACCGACCCGGCCCGCACGACGCGGTGGCCCGACGTGCGGATCCCCTGCCTGGTCCTGGCCTTCGAGCACGATGTCGACTCGCCGCCACGCTACGCCCGCCAGGCGGCCGAGACGATCCCGGGCTGCGCCTACCGCGAGGTCGCCGGCTCGGGCCACATCGGCATCCTCACCCACGCCGAGCAGGTGGCCGCACTGCTGACGGAGTTCTTCGCCGGCGCCTAGTCGAGTGGCTTCGACCACGACGTGATGTGGTCGCCGATCAAATCGACCGTCACTTTCTGGACGCCCGCTTCGACGGCGAACTCGGACCACGAGTCCACGGCGTCCAGAACATCTCGAACGATTGCCGCCGCGCCCGGAACCTGGAAACGATCTGCGACCTCGTCGACGTCGGCTCGAGTGATGTCCATGGAGCGTCCGTTCACGCTCATGAGGTGCTGCCGAGTCCACACGCTCCGGGGACTGTGCGCATGTGTCACGTCATAGGCAGGCGAGAGGGTCCACGCGTCGTCCTCGGGAAGGACGAAGGAGTGGTTTTTGGTGTGATCATCGCAGTTGGCTGCCGCGACGTTGAAGACCATGCGCCGAAACGCCTCTCCTCGAGCGCTCGATGCCAGTCCCAATCGATCGATGATGTCGAATAGCTGCCCGTAGTCGTGCGCACCGATCTGTCGGAAGTCGAGATGGCCGAGCGCGCAGAGCGTCTGGCAGTGGACCTTGCCTCCCCATGGTGGACGGTCGTAGCGGCGCGTCATGAAGTGGGCCCTTCCACCCTCTTCGAGGAGTCGGCACTCCATCATCTCTATGCCGGCGGCCTTGGCCATCAATTGGTACGCGTACTCAATGCGTCCGTAGCCACCCGACGCTCCGAGATCGAGATCATCACCGACACCGTCCAGTTTCACGATCCAGTGTTCGAAACCCGGGTCAGCGGGGACCTGGCCCGACCGGATCTCCCCGGTTGTGGTGTTGATCGCCACCACCGCTTTCGGACGGGCGCCTCCGGCAGAAGTTCCGACTGCGATCAGTTCGCGCAGAGCCTTGGTGATGTCCCGCTCGCCGTCGAACGATCCAGCCACCGCAGTGCGAGCGGCGACGACCAGATCGGCAAGCGTGATCGCGGTGGACTTCGTTGGCCGTGGCCCTCGTGTGGGGCGGAACTCGAGGGCGCCGATGCCCCGGTTGCCGAGGTACGCCAGGCGGTCCAGCGGCGTGATGTCGTTTTTTCGCACGCCCCGGCTCGCCAACTCCCGGTCGACCAGTGCATTGCCGAATTCGTCGGGAAGAGCGTCAGCGACCATTGCCGGAAGTCGGTGGAAGGTCTCGACGGGCAGCGTCGTGAACACGTAGGGCTGAACCCGGAACGGCATCGTCGTCGGCGCCAGTTCGACGGGGGAGCTGACCCGGTCGGGCGAGTATTCGAAGACGTAGAAGCCACTCGACGGATCGAGCGCGACAGCGCCAACCCGGCGACCCCAGGCCGAGACCTCAATGACCTCGACGGGGACGTATGCCATCAGGTGGTACGGGGGCGCCGAACGCGGCGAACGCGCCTGTTCTGGGGATCGTGCCCTCCCCTGGCTCTGAGCATCTGCATCGGAGAGATGGCGATGGTCGGCGCCAGCGTCTCGAGCCAGTCGGTCCGGCCGAGGGCCCGTACTGCGCTGACGAGTGTCTTGAGGCTGCTTCCTCTGCCCCGCTCGAGCCTCGAGAGGGCGTCGACCGAGACATTGGCGAGCTCGGCCAGGGTCGCCTGGTCCAACTTCGCCGCCACCCTGGCTGTCCTGACCTGCGTGCCGAGCCGACGCTCCCACTCCTCGATTGTCAGGTGGTCACTTTCCATAGCCTGGACTCCCCATGGGTTAAAGCCACTAGAAGGCTTAAACAGGAGAATATCAGGTTTTACACGGTGAATCTATACCAGTCCGTATAATTCATGGAAACTCATGTGTTAAACGAATAACTCCGATTACTCATGGAAATCCATGTATGAAGTGAGCATAGCCCCGGCCATCAGCGGTGGGGCCGGGGCCACTCAGCCCGTGAAGCTCAGGTACTGGTGCACCGCGCCCACGCAGGCCGACCCCTCGCCCACGGCGGCGGCGACGCGCTTGGTGGAGCCGGAGCGCACGTCACCCACGGCGAAGAGGCCGGGGTGGCTGGTCTCGAAGGGGAGCGGGAGCCGTCCCAGCGCGGCCCAGCTCTCGTCGAGGTGATCGGGCCCGAGGGCGCGGTCGGTCAGGACGAAGCCGCGGTCGTCGAACGCGGCGCAGCCGGAGATCCAGCTCGATGAAGGGTCGGCCCCGATGAAGGAGAAGAGCCCGGCGCACGGGATCTGGGTCGTCCCGTCGGCGTCGGTGATCGCCACCGCGCCCAGGTCGGGCTGGCCGACCAGCCCGGTGATCTGCGCCCCCGTCCGCACGGTGATGTGCGGGTGGGCGTCGATGCGGTCCGTCAGGTAGCGCGACATGCTCTTGCCCAGGTCGTCACCCCGGATGACCACGGTGACCGGGCCGGAGTCGGACAGGAACATGGCCGCCTGCCCGGCCGAGTTGCCGCCCCCGACGACCACGGTGGGTGACGCCGCGCACTGGCGCCGCTCCATTTCGGTGGCGGCGTAGTAGACCCCGTTGCCCTCGAAGTCCTCGAGCCGGTCGACGGGGAGCCGGCGGTAGCGGGCGCCGCTGGCGACGATGACCGCACGCGCCGCCACGTCCGAGCCGTCGGAGAGCCGGATGACCAGGTGGCCTGCCTCCTCGCGCAAGGACGTCGCCTCGCACGGCGTGGTGAGGTGCGCGCCGAACTTCTCGGCCTGCACAATGGCGCGGGCCGTGAGGTCGCCGCCCGAGATCCCGGTCGGGAACCCGAGGTAGTTCTCAATGCGCGAGCTCGAGCCCGCCTGCCCGCCGGCCCCGAACTTCTCGACGCCGAGCGTGTTGAGCCCCTCCGAGGCGCCGTACACCGCGGCGGCCAGGCCGGCGGGGCCACCACCGACGACCACCAGGTCGAAGCAGCGGCCCGGCAGGCTCTCGAGCGTCAGGCCCAGGTACTCCGACAGAGCGCCCGGTGTCGGCCGGCGCAGGACGGTCCCCGACGTGATCACGACGGGCAACTCTTCGGGCTGAATCCCGAAGGCCTCCAGGACGGCCTCCACATCGGCGTTGCTGTCGGGGTCCAGCCATTCGTAGGGGATGCGGGTGCGGGCCAGGAACTCGCGCACCTGCAGGCAGAGAGGGCAGAAGCGCGAGCCGATGAGCCGGGTCGTGGCTGACGCGCCGGTCATGAGGACCGAGCGCCGGGCCATGAAGGCCGTGAGGATGGTGTCGCCCAGCCCGGGGCTGGTGGCGATGAGCCGGCGCAGGTTGTCCCGCGGGATCACGATGACCTCGCCCGCCTCCGCCACGCGGGCGGAGACAAAGACGCGCAGCCCGGACAGCAGGTTGAGCTCGCCGAGGAACTTGCCCGGCCCGTGATTGGCCACGATCGTCTGCTCGCCGCCCTTGCCGTCCGAGGCCACCACCTCGATCGCCCCCGAGACCACGACCATGAAGTCGTAGGTCGCGTCGCCCGCGCGGTAGAGGTACTCGCCGGCGGTCATCGGCCGCCGCGTCCCGAGTTCGTCCATCACCGCCATGTCGGCGTCGGTCAGCGTCGGGAATGCGTCGGTGTCATCGGCCATTGGCGGGCCTCCTCGGAGCGGTTGGACAACTACGGGGCAACGCTATGGGCGGACTACTCGTGTTCGGGCGGGCCGGACCAGTCGGAGTGAGGGTCCGAAGCCGGGAAGGAGTCCTCCTCCTGCCCGTCGATGTACTCCTCGGGATCGGGCTCGGTCTCCGCCGGCTCGACGTCGGCCGACTCGACCTCGTCGGGCTCGTCTCGTGGTGTCGCACTCACTCTGCTGCGCCCTCTCCATCGAAAATGCCGGGTCCTGCGCCATGGAATACACCTTGCCAATTGACCGTGCAAGGCCGGAGCGGCCTCACGATGTGGGACGTGGCGTGTCCCAGTCGATGGCCGACGCGGCCGCCTCGTCCGGGTGCTCCTGCAGCCAGCGCCGGGCGAAGGGGCACCAGGGCACCACGGTGAGGTCGTTGGCCTGGGCCCGGGCGAGGGCGGTGCGGACCAGCCGGCCCCCGATGCCGTGCCCGCCCCATTGCTCCGGCACGCCCGTGTGGCCCAGGATCAACCGGTCGCCCTCGCGGGCGTAGACGAGCTCGGCCTCGGTGCCGTCCTGGCTGATGACGAAGCGGCTGGACGCGGTGTCGTCGACGACGGGCGTGTCGTCGACGGGGATCGTCATGGCTGCCACCCTACGGGTGACTACCAGTCGCCCCAGCCGGGGGGGCTGACGGTCCCGGTGATGCCGCGGGGATCGACCGGCATGCGGGTCGCCCCCGCTTCGTAGACGGCAAAGCAGAGGCGCAGGACGTCGGTGGCCTCGGCGGGCGTCATGGCGGCCGCGGTGCCGTGCACGAGTGAGTCAACGAAGTGGTGCGACGAGCGGGCGAACCCGGCGCCCCAGTCGGCGTCGACGTCCTTGAACTCCGTCGTCTTGATTTCGTCCGCCGTCCCCGTGAACAACATCACGGGCGCCAGGTCGAGCATCTCGCCGGTCGCCCGTGTCACCCAGAGCTGTCCCTCGTCACCGGTGATCTCGAAGAACTCGTCCGCCCCGTAGTACTGGGACCGCATGTAGAAGTTGGGGGCGTACTGGACTTCCATGGTGCCGAGCACGCCCGGGTCCTCGTACTCGAAGATGACGGCACACGGCTCGAAGAAGAGATCGCGTCGGCGCACCACGGCCTGCACCGAGGTGATGTCCATGTCCAGCAGCCACAGCGCCATGGCGTACTTGTGCACCATGTCGTCGAAGAGATGCCCGCCCGCGCTCCGCTTGTCGAGGCGCCAGCCGTAGCCCTCGGGGCGGAGGGCGGCCTGGAAGTCCGAGGTGGTCTGGCCCACCAGGGTCCGGATGCGCAGCGAGGTCGGCTTGCCGATGGCACCTTCGGCCACGAGGCGCTTGGCCAGCTCGAGCGGGGGATAGTGGACGAAGCACTCGCTGATGCGCAGGGTGCGCCCCACGCGATCCGCCACCGCCCCCATTTCGATGGCGTCCTCGACCGAGTTGGCGACCGGCTTCTGGACGGACACGTGCTTGCCGGCCTCGAGCGCGGCGATCACGTGGTCGTGGTGCATGTGCGTCGGCGTCAACACCTCCACGGCGTCGACGGAATCGTCCGCCAGCAGGTCGGCCAGGGCGCCGTAGTACGACTCGGCGCCCCACTCCTTGGCGGCCTGGCGGCCGATCTCCTCGTCGGTGTCGCACACGGCGACGATGTCGCAGCGCGGGTCCTCGACATAGCCCCGCACGTTCATCGCCGCGATGTTGCCGGCGCCCAGCACGCCCAGCCGGACCTTGTCCATCAGACCCTCCCTTGCCCGACCC
>DATAXG010000109.1:0-5778 GCA_036273055.1 Acidimicrobiales bacterium
AGGTTGGAGCGCCCGCCGGCGATCAACGTGAAGGTCAGCGGCGTCGTGATCTCGGGCAGGTGCGCCACCATCCAATCGGTGACCTCGCTCTGGTGAATGCCTTCTGGCGCCTGCGACACGCGGACGACGCTAATCGGTGCCGTGTCGCCCGGTCAGACGCCCCGGCCCCCTGCAGCCGCCCGGTTCGAGCCACGGCTGTGCCCGTACCAGCCCCCGCATGGGACGTCTCTCCCGGGCGGGCGAGCCATTATCGTCTTGGCCGATGGACGTCACAGACCAGAGCTTCCAGGCCGACGTGCTGGACCGCAGCGCGACGGTGCCCGTGATCGTGGATCTCTGGGCCCCGTGGTGCGGGCCCTGCAAGACGCTCGGGCCGATGCTCGAGAAGGCGGTGGCCGACACGGGGGGCGCCGTCGAACTGGCCAAGGTCAACGTCGACGACAACCCGGCGGTGGCGAAGGCCTTCAACGTGCAGTCCATCCCCGCCGTCTTCGCCCTGAGCCAGGGCCAGGTCGTCGACCAGTTCATCGGCGCCGTGCCCGAAGCGCAGATCACCGACTTCGTCCAGCGACTGGCGCCCGCCCCGAGCGAGGCGGACACCCTGGCCGCGGCTGGCGACGAGGCCTCCCTCCGCAAGGCCCTCGAGCTCGAGCCCGATCACGCCGCCGCCACTGAGGGCCTGGCCCGGCTCCTCATCGACCGCGGCGAGGCCGCAGACGCCCTCGCCCTCCTCGGGCGCCTGCCCGAGACCGAGGCCAGCCGAACCTTGGCGGCCGAGGCCCGCCTCCTCGAAGCGGGCGTCGACGTCTCGGGCACGGACCGCGCCGCCATGGAAGCCAAGTTGGACGAGCTGCTGGACCGGGTGCGCGACGACGACGCGGCCCGGCAGGAGTTCGTGGACCTCCTGGAGGCCATGGGCCCCGACGACCCTCGCACCAAGGAGTACCGGCGGGCGTTGACGGCGCGCCTGTACTGATGGGCCCGCCGGCCACCGGTACGCCGGCCAACGGTACGCCGACGACTGACGCCGACGCCGACGCCGACGCGGCACAGCAGCTCGCCCCGCTGCTCGATCTCGGCGGCCACCGCTACGACCTGACGCACCGGGCGCTCGTCATGGGGATCCTCAACCGCACGCCGGACTCCTTCTACGACAAGGGGGCGACGTTCGAGCTCGACAAGCTCTATGGGCGAGCCGAGCAGCTCGTGGCCGACGGCGCCGACATCCTCGATGTCGGTGGGGTCAAGGCAGGGCCCGGTCCCGAAGTCACCGAGCCCGAAGAGCTCGGGCGAGTGGTGCCCGTGGTGGCCGGCCTGGTGGCGCGCTTCGACACGCCGGTCTCCGTCGATACCTGGCGCGCCTCGGTGGCACGCGCCTGTTACGCCGAGGGTGCGCTCATGGGCAACGACATCAGCGGGCTGGCCGATCCCGAATACGCGCCTGCCGCGGCCGAGCACGATGCGGCCATCGTCATCACACACATCCGCCTCGCCCCCCGCGTCGCCGATCCCGACCCGCACTACGACGATGTCGTCGCCGACGTGGCCCGCTTTCTCACCGAGCGCGCCGACGGTGCCCGCGCCGCCGGCGTCCCCGCGGAGCGCATCGTGCTCGACGCGGGCCTCGACCTCGGCAAGACGGCGGAGCAGTCGCTGACCCTGCTGCGTACCTCCTCGACGTTGGCCGCGCTGGGCTACCCGCTCCTGCTCTCGGCGTCCAACAAGACGTTTCTGGGCAAGATCCTTGATTTGGAGCTCACCGAACGGCGTGAGGCTTCCATCGGCGCGGCGGCGCTCGGCATTTCCTGGGGCTGCCGCATCGTGCGCGTGCACGACGTCAAGGGCACCTGCCGGGCCCGTGACGCGCTGGCCGCCATCAGCGAGGCAGAGTGAGCGCAGCCAGGAACCGGTCGGTCTATCTGGTCAAGGGTGATGACGCGGCCCTCGTGGCCCAAGCCGTGCGTGGGCTCCTCGACGAGGTCGTGGGCGACGGCGACCACGCGCTCATCGTCGAGGAGATCGGTGGGGGGGCGGGCGACGAGCTGAGCGTCGGCGCGGTCGTGGACGCCTGCCTGACGCCACCGTTCCTGGTCGACCGGCGGGTGATCGTCGTGCGCGAGGCCGGGCGCCTGCTCACCGCCGACGTGCCGCGTCTGATTGAGGTCATCGGGGATCCTCTGCCGTCGACCGTGCTGATCCTGGTGGGCGGGGGCGGGACGGTTCCGGCCCCGCTCGTCAAGGCGGTCAGTGCGGCCGGTCAGGTCATCGATGTCACGACGAGCAGGGCGGGGGACCGCAAGGCCTGGCTGCACGATCATCTCCAGTCCGCGCCGGTCAAGCTGGAGCCACGGGCCGCCGATCTCCTGGCCGGTCACGTGGGCGAGGATCTCGGCCGTGTCGAGGGTCTCCTGAGCGCGTTGAGCGCCGCCTACGGCGAGGGGGCGCGGATCACGGCCGACGACCTCGCTCCCTACCTGGGCGAGGCGGGCAACGTCCCGCGCTACGAGCTGACGGACGCCATCGACAAGGGTGAACCGGGACGAGCACTGACGGTGCTCCGGCGCATGCTCGAGGCGGGCGGGCTGGTCCCGGTACAGGTGCTCACCACCCTGCACCTCCACTTCTCCAGCATGTTGCTGCTCGACGGTGACGACGTCAGCACCGATCAGGATGCGGCGGCCATCCTGGGCACCGCTCCCTTCGTGGCCAAGAAGGCACTGCAGCAGTCTCGCCGTCTCGGGAGCGCGCGGATCGCCGAGGCGATCAACCTCATTGCCGCAGCGGACCTCGACGTGCGCGGCGCCAGTGGCATGGATGCCGAGGTCGTGGTCGAGATCCTGGTGGCCCGCTTGGCCCGCCAGACCCGGCCGGTCCGGGCGTCACGCCCGCGGGCCGGCGCGGGCCGCTAGCGCGTCAGTCCAGCGGCGACGAGAACCACCACCGGTGATTCTCGAGGTCACGGACGCCGTACTCACGCAGCCCGTAGTCCTGATCGCTGGGCTCGCGCTCTATCCGTGCTCCGGCCGCCTTCGCGCGGGCGTAGTGCGCGTCGACGTCGGGAATGCGGACGGACAGCCCGCCGTGTGACATGGCGGCATCCCGTGGGGAGCCCATCTCCGCCTCGGCGGTGACCCGGTGCAGCCAGATTGGGGCGTCGCCGTTGCGGACCTCGCCGTGCACGACGGTGCCCTCGGGGTCGCGATGGAGCCCCCCTGAGGTCAGGCCGAACGTGCCGACCAGGAAGTCGTGAGCGGCCTCGATGTCCGTGTAGACGAGGATGGGGATCACTGCGGTCGAGGTGACGGTGCTCGTGGCCATGCACCAATTCTGCGCCTTCATCGCCTCCGTGTACACCCCGGTGCTGGACTGTGTCCATGCTCGAGACACCCGAAGAGATGGCGACGCTGCAGGCCCTGCTCGACGCCTCCATGGCGACTGCCGGACCCCACCTGCGCGACATCATCACGGACGAGCGCCGGCTGACCGCCGTGCAGCTCACGGAGCGCCTGCAGGGCATGCGCCTGCTGGTGCTCGCCACGGTGACCGCCGACGGGCGGCCACTGGCCGGGCCGGTCGACGGGTACTTCCTGCACGGCACCTTCTGGTTCAGCTCCGGGCGGGACTCGGTGCGCCTCCGCCACCTGGCCGCTCGACCGGGTTGCAGCGTGACGCATCTCCCGGGGGAGGAGCTGGCCGTCACGGTGCACGGGAAGGCCGAGCTCTTCGCCCTCGACGACCCCGCCTACGGCGAGTTCCGTCAGGCCATGCTCGACGAGTACCTCCCGAAGCAGGGCCCGGCGTTCGAAGAGTGGATGGACGAGGCCGACGCCATCGGCGTCCGCATCACGCCCGAGAAGATGTTCACCTTCCACATGACCGGGTAGCCCGACACCGGGCGCGGCAAAGCGCCGGGCGGAATACTGGAACCGGGTGAGGGGGGAGGCCGAAAAGGGTGCGGGTGGTTTGCCGCTACTCCGAGGCGGACGACTCGATGGCAGCCACCCGTCGCACGAGGCGCGACTTGTGGTTGGCGGCCGTGTTCTTGTGGATGATCCCCTGAGCGGCCGCCTTGTCGATCCGCTTCACGGCCAGGCGCAGTGCCTCGGCACTGTTCTCAGCACCGCTCTCGGCGGCGTTCACTGCCGACTTCGAGCGCGTGCGCAGCTCGGCCCGCACCGACTTGTTGCGCAGACGGCGCTTCTCGTTCTGGCGGTTCCGCTTGATCTGGCTCTTGATGTTGGCCACGTGTCGATCCTCGGTCTTCTTCGAAAGGGGGGCGGCGGTGGGCCGAGGCCTCACCTGTGCGGACGACAACTGTAGCAGGTGGCGGGCCCATTTCGGCCAGCGGGACCCGGGCTGGACGATCCCAAGTGCCCTGGCCAGGCGACCGAGGTCGCCGACCTGGGCCGGTACGATCGACGGACCGTGCCGCCCCCCGTGACCGCAGCTGGACCCGTTGCGGTCGAGCTCATTCGAAACTTCTCCATCATCAGCCACGTCGACCACGGCAAGTCGACCCTCTCGGACCGCATCCTCGAGATCACCGGGGCCGTCGACCCCCGCCTCATGCGGGAGCAGTACCTCGACTCCATGGACATCGAGCGGGAGCGGGGGATCACCATCAAGGCCCAGAACGTGCGGGTGGTGCACGCGGGCCACATCCTCCATCTCATCGACACCCCGGGTCACGTCGACTTCGGGTACGAGGTCTCTCGCTCCCTTGCCGCCTGCGAGGGCGCCGTCCTGCTGGTCGACGCCTCGCAGGGCATTCAGGCCCAGACGCTGGCCAACTGCTACCAGGCCATTGAGAACGACCTCGAGATCGTGCCGGTCCTCAACAAGATCGACCTGCCGGCGGCCGATCCCGAACGCAGCGCGCTCGAGATCGAGCACGTGCTCGGCCTGCCCGCCGAGAGCATCCTCCACATCTCGGCGAAGACGGGGGACGGGGTTCCCGAGCTGCTCGACGCCATCATCGCCCGGATCCCCCCGCCCGAGGGCCACCGGGAGGCGCCGCTTCGCGCCCTGATCTTCGACTCCTCCTACGACCAGTACCGGGGCGTGGTGAGCTCCATACGCATCGTCGACGGCTCCCTACCCGCGGGGGCGCGGCTGCGCTTCATGCAGGCCAATGCCGTGCACGACATCGAAGAGGTGGGCGTGCGCACTCCCGTGGCCGTCCCGGTGGACGCGCTCGGGCCCGGTGAGGTCGGCTACCTCATCGCCGGGATCAAGGACGTCGGCGAGGCCCGATCGGGCGAGACCGTCACCACGGCGCAGCACGGGGCGACCGAGGCGCTGGATGGCTACCGGGATCCCAAGCCCATGGTGTTCTGCGGGCTCTATCCGGTCGACGGCGACGAGCTCCCTGACCTGCGTGACGCGCTGGACCGGCTGAAGCTCAACGACGCCAGCTTCACCTTCGAGCCCGAGTCCTCGCACGCCCTCGGCATCGGCTTCCGTTGCGGGTTTCTCGGTCTCTTGCACATGGAGATCGTGCGGGAGCGCCTCGAGCGCGAGTTCAACCTCTCGCTCATCGCCACGGCGCCGAGCGTGGAGTACCGGGCCTTCCTGACCGACGGGACGGAGCTCGACGTCGACAACCCCACCGAGCTCCCCGACGCCAGCCGCATCGACCACATAGACGAGCCGATGCTCTCGGCGACGATCATCACGCCCACCGAGTACACGGGCACCGTCATGGAGCTTTGCCAGAACAAGCGGGGGGAGATGACCCGCATGGAGTACCTCTCGCCCGAGCGGGTCGAATTCGTCTAC
>DATAXG010000110.1:0-12288 GCA_036273055.1 Acidimicrobiales bacterium
GATGAGCGGCATGCCCAGGACGTTCGTGTAGAAGTCGACCGTCCGCTCCATGTCGCGGCACACCAGTGCGAGATGGTTGATGCCCCGGAACTCGAATCCGCCCGTCTCATCGCCGCCGTTGTCGCTGCCGTTGTCGCCGCCGTTGCCGCTGCCGCTGCCGTTGCCTGCCATGAGCCTGCCTCCTCGGCGCCGCCGCATGTGGTGTGGTCGTGCCCGGCCCCGCTTCTGTCGCATCGGTCGTGGCGGCCGCCGCCCCAGGATAGGCCGCCCCCGCAATCGCCACGCATTGCAATCCTGCCGCAGCCCTGGGCCGTATGAACCTCGACGAACGAACCGACGAAGGGACGACTCGAGATGGCGGCAACGGGGCACGCAGGCACGGACGGCAGCCCACAAGATCCAGGTGGCTGGACAGCGGAGGGAGTCCCGGCACGCGGGGCCAGACGAATCTGGGGTCGGGCCGTTGCCAGGACTCTCTCCGCCGGCGGGCTGGCCGCCGCCGCCTTCTCGCTCGCCCTGGTCCTGGCGGTGCCCGGGGGGACCGCCGCCGCCACCGGCACCAATGCCAAGACGGTCAAGGTCTCGACGGCCAAGATCGCCGGCGTCGGGACCGTGCTCACGACCGCCTCGGGCCTGACGTTGTACCGCTTCGCGGAGGACAAGCCGGGCACGTCGACGTGCAGCGGCGCCTGCGCCAAGATCTGGCCACCGCTGCTGGCATCGAAAGGTGCGCACGTGTCGGGACCGAAGGGCGTGAAGGGCCTGGCGCTGCTCAACCTCGGTAACGGCCACTGGCAGGTGACGTTCCACAAGCTCCCGCTGTATCGCTTCGAGGGTGACAAGAAGAAGGGGCAGGCACACGGGCAGAACGTGGGCAAGGTGTGGTTTGCCGTGTTGAAGAGCGGTGTGCCCAGCAGCGCGACAGCGGGCGCCGCTGCGGCGACGACAGGGCCGGGTGCCTCGACAACGCAGCCGGCAACGTCGACCACGCAGGGCTCTTCGTCGAACTCGAGCGGGTCGAGCGTGACGACGCCGACACAGGCGTCGACGCCGGCGACCCACTCGCCGACGCCGGCCACGACCCCGCCGACGCCGACGCCGGCCACGACCCCGCCGACGTCGCCGCCGGCCACCACGACGACTGCCGGAAGCGGAGGGTATGGCTACTAGCGGCACGGCTACCCGCGGCACGGCTACCCGCGGCACGGCTCCTCGCGGAACGGCTCCGCTGGGCCTTGCTCCTGGTGAGCAGCACACGCTCGGGGCCTGGGCCGTCGTCGCCACCGCGGCGGCGTTGGCCGTCGAGGGCTGGCGGGCGCTGGCCGGTGCGCCCGGGGGGCCGTGGCACGCCATGGTCAGTCAGGGCGTGGTCCTGATCGGGCCGGGCGTGCCGGCGCTCGTCGTGCTGGCCCTGGCCGCCGAGCGGCTGTGGCCGGCGGCGGCGCGACCCATAGGGGCGGTCGGTCATCGACAGGATGCGGCGTATCTCGCGCTGTACGTGGCTGTCGCCGTCCCGGCCGTGACGCTGATCGGATCGGGTGCGGCCACGGTGCTGCAACGGCTCGACGGTGGCTTCACCCTGCACCCCTTCGCCGGGTTCCCACGCTGGGCACTGGTGGCCGTCGTGCTGATGCTCTTCGACCTGGCCAACTGGACGTCGCACTTGTACAACCACCGCGTCGACGCCTTCTGGCGCTTCCACGCGCTGCACCATTCACAGGAGGAGATGAGCATCCTGACGTCGTTCCGCGCCCACCCGTTGGTGCATACGAGCTTTCAACTCACCGCGGTGCCGCTGATCCTGCTCGGCACCGGCGGCGCCGTGCCGGCCACGGTGCTCGTCGGCTACGTGCTGCTCAGCACAGTGCCGCACGCCAATGTGAACTGGGGCTTCGGCCCGCTGCGCTACGTCCTCGTCAGCCCGGCCTACCACCGGCTGCACCATGACAGGGACGACCGGCTCGGCGTCAACCTCGGCACCGTGCTGGTGCTCTGGGACGTACTGGCGGGACTGGCCGTCTTCCCGACGCTCGTGCGGGGCCCGCACCGATCCGAGCGGTGCGGGCCACCCGCGCGTGTCGGGGGCACCGGGCGTGTCGGGGGCACCGGGCGGGTCGGGGGTGCCGGGCGGCTCGAGCCAGTACCCACGGGGCTGGCCGGCCGGCCGCTCCCGGTGGAGCAGGAAGCCGGCGCCACGATCGCCCGCACCATGGGACGGCAGTTGTGGTCACCCGTCCGGAGTGCCGCGACGGCGGTGTCCGACGCCCCGACGACAACGGTCCCGGCCCGCGTCCCCGTGTTGGCGGGAGCATCCGGTGGCGAGGTGGTTGGGCGCACCGGTGGCCGGCCGCCGGAACGAGGTGGTGGCGCTCGGGGCGGTGGTGGCGGCAGCCATCCTCATGATCTGCTCCGGGCTGATCCATATCCACTTGTGGGACATCGCCTACCGGCACGTGGCGACGCTCGGGCCGCTCTTCTTGGTGCAGGCCATCGCCGCGCTGGCCTTCGCCGTCGTCCTCGCCGTGGTGCGGGTCGTGGTGGTGGCGCTGGCGAGCATGGTGCTGATGCTCGGCACGGTGGTCGGGTTCATCATGGCCGACACCGTGGGCATCTTCGGGTTCACCCTTCCGGCTCTGACCGGATGGGCCTACGAGGCGCTGATCACCGAGGTGGTGGGCGCCGTCGTATTGGCCGCGCTGGTCGTGCGCTCGTGGCGGGCGGCCGCCAAGCCGGCAGCGTTACGGGAGATGGCCGGCGGCGTCTAGGTGGCGGCGATGCCGACCATCGGCGCGTTGAGGTGGCGGCCACCCATGGAGCCGTAGAACAGCGCGTCGCCGAAGGTGAAGATGCCGCCGTCGGCACCCTGGAGCCAATAGCCATTGGCCTCGTCGTTCACGGCCATCCCGACGATCGGCGCGTTCAGGTTGGTGCCGGCCATGGAGCCGTACGGCGCGGCGTTGCCGAAGGTGGCCACGTTGCCGTTGGCGCTGGCCAGCCAGTAGCCGTTCGAGCTCTGCGTCCCGGCCATGCCGGTGATGCGGTAGCCACCGGGCGCGGACGCCGGCTGCCCCTCCATGGGGGCATCGCCGTAGTTGAAGACCTGACCGTCGGCGTCGACGATCCAGTAGCCGCCGCCGAGATAGCTCGCCGCGGCCGCCGTCACCGGGTACGCGAGGTTGTCGCCGGCGGAGGAGCCGTAGAACCTGGCGTCGCCGAAGGCGAACACGCCGCCGTCGCTGGCGATCAACCAGTACCCCCCGCCGTCGAGGGTGGGGATCAGGCTGATGATCGGTTTGTTCAATGTGATATTGCCGGTCGACCCGTAGAACTGCGCGTCGCCGTAGGCGAACACGCCACCGTCGCTGGCCACCAGCCAGTAGCCGCCGCCGTCCGGCGTCGCCGCCATGCCGACCACAGGCTTGTTGAGGTGCATGCCACCGGTCGAGCCGTAGAACTGCGCGCCTCCGAAGCTGAAGATGCCGCCGTCAGAGCCGACCTGCCAGTATCCGGGCGCGGGCTTGGGCGGGACCGGGCAGACGGGGCTGCTGGCCGGCGCCGCGGCGGGCACGGCGGGCGCCAGCGCCGGCGTGTCGGGACCGCCGCCGTTGGGCACGAAGCTCAGGTCGGCCAGGTACATCGGCCGGATGCCGCAGGAGAGATAGCCGATGGTGGTGCCCTGCCAACCTGCGAAGGCCATGACCAGCTGCGAGCCGACGGTGTACACGTCGGGGCCGCCGGGCCCGGACACGCCTGGGGACGTGGCCAGTAGCGGCGCCGTCGTCGACATGTCGGTGCACGGGCCGGACGGTCCGGTGCAGCTGGCCCAACCGATGGCGTAGGTGGAGGCGCCCTCGTCGCTGCCGGCGTAGAAGAGGGAGTAGGAGTAGGTCGGAGGGCTGCTGCCGCTGTTCGGCGTCTCGATCATGTCGGGTCCTTCGACGATGCCGCTCTGCCAGGCGGCGGTGTTGCGCATGAGCTGGGTCGGCGTGCCCGAGACACTGGTGAGGTTGGCGGCCAGCGGGACCGACCAGATGACAGACGGGGTCGAGTTGCCGAGATGGTCCCCGTCGCTCTTCCAGATGAGATACGAGTCACCGGTGCCGGCGTCGGTGAAGACGTCGGGGTCGATGCTGCCGCCCCAGTCGCCGTCGTCGATGGTTGGGGACTGATCGACGCCGTTGTCACAGACGATCGGCTGCGCGTTGTTGTCGGTGTAGGGGCCGATCGGGAGGGCGGATGTGGCGTAGCTGATGCATTGGTCTCCCGTGGAGGCCTCGGTCGCCGTGTAGTACATGACGAATGTGCCGTTGCCGTCATAGGTCACGTCGGGCGCCCAGGTGTCGCCCTCCTTGGCCCACGGTGGCAGGTGGGGGAGGGCGTCCCATCCGTTGAGCGGGCTCCATGTGGTTCCGTTGCTCGACGTCGCCACCTGGATGTTGATGGTCCGGCTCGGCGTGGCGAAGTTCTGGGTGGCGAAGCCGTAGTAGACGTTGCCGAACTCGAGGACGTTCGGGTCCGGGAAGTCGCTGTCGTGCACGGGTGCCCAGTTGGTGGCGCCGGCCGGTGGTGCGGCGGCCAGGCCGATGGAGGCCACGGTCCCGATGACGACGACGAAGGCGGCCAGGGTTGCGAGCGCGGCACACCGGGTCTGCCTCAGAACGTGAAGATGGCGTCGCCTGTGCATCGGTGAGAAGGTCACCGTCCTCCCTGTCGGATCCGTGATCGCCGTTCCCAACCGATTCCGCATGAGGTGCAGCCGCAGCCCTTCATGGTACAGCCCAAAATGACGTCCTCACAGGCGGCAACCGTCGTTCATATGGAGTTCACGATGCCGTGACCGGGGCCCACGCCCGGTCCCTCTAGGTTGTGGCGGAGCACCAGGGGCGACCATGGGCACCAGGGGCGACGGGAAGCACACGCATACTGAGTACAGACGCACAGGCACGAGATTTGGTTGCGGGTTGCGTGAATCTGTAACCAGATTGAGACACGTGAGACAAGGAAGAGGATGACCGAACAACGCAAGCCCGTCGTTGACGCCGGATTCAAGCTGTTGAACCTCACGCACAAGGCGGCGCTGCGCGTCACCGGGGGCCGCTGGCCCAACGTGCTCTTCGGCATGCCGGGCGTGGAGCTGCAGACCATCGGGCGCAAGTCCGGCGAGCCCCGCACCACCATGCTGACGTCGCCCATCCACGACGGGAGCCGGGTGGTCCTGATCGCCTCGAAGGGTGGCGACACCCGCGACCCGCAGTGGTATCTCAACCTGACCGCCAACCCCGACGTGCGGATCACCATGAACGGAGAGACCCTCTCCATGCGGGCCAGGACGGCGTCGCCCGACGAGAAGGCGTCCTTGTGGCCGGAGATCGTCGCCGTCTACAAGGGCTACGACAGCTACCAGCAGAAAGCCGGGCGCGAGATCCCGGTCGTGATCTGCGAGCCGCGCCCGACCTGAGCACTCGCGCCGGATGGTCCCGGCACGGTGGCGGTACGATGCGGCCGATGTCAATGGAGCCTGCAGCCTCACCAGGTGGATCGATTGAGGGCGCGGGGGCGGACTCGGGCGCCGGAATGGGGATGGACCTGGACCCCATGGGGACCGGCTCGGGCGGGCCGGCCTTCGACCTGAGCATGGCGGTCTCGCAACTGGCGTCGAACAGCACCGATCTGCGCATCATGCTCAATCTGTTGGTGGCCCAGCTCTCCGACGCGCTCGGGGGCCGGATCTCGGTGGAGCGGGCCGGGCGCTTCCGCAAGTCCGACGACGTCAAGTCGGTGCGCATCAGCCTCGGTGACGACACGCTCGAGGCCGTCGTCGACGGCGGCACGGTGCGCTGCACCATCGGGCACTCTTCGGGCGGCATCCGCATCCGCAGCGAGCAGGTCGGCATGGATGTCTGGCTGACCCGGCTGCTCACCACCCTGCAGGCGGAGGCCGTGAACTCCGAGCAGACCCGTCTCGCGCTGGAGAACATTGTGATCGGAGGCCAATCGTGACCGAGGAAACGCCGCAGGCAGGGGAGGCGGCGGCTCCATCGACCCCGCCTGTGCTCCGCGACCTCCCCAAGGACGCCGCCCACCGCCTCGAGGAACTGGAGCACGGCCTCTTCACGTCCGATCTCTCCGTCAACGAGTTCCTCTTGGTCAAGGAGGCCGGCTTCCGCCCGCTGGGCTTCGTGATGGGCTCGTCGATCTACCACATCGGCATTCAGACCCGGAGGTGGGGGCAGAGCCAGGAGCTGACGAAGCTGACCGAGGCGATGTACACCGCCCGCGAGCTCGCCATGAACCGGATGGAGGAAGAGGCCGAGGAGCTCGGGGCCGACGGCGTCGTCGGCGTGCGTCTCGATGTCAACTACTACGAGTGGGGGAGCGACTCGGCCGAGTTCATCGCGTTCGGCACCGCGGTCAAGGCCGAGGACGGGCCGTCCTATCGCAACGTGCAGGGCAAGCCCTTCACGTCGGATCTGTCGGGACAGGACTTCTGGACCTTGATGCAGACCGGGCACGTGCCGCAGGGTCTCGTCATGGGGACGTGCGTCTTCCACATTGCGCACCGCAAGCTCACGCAGGCGATCGGCTCCATGGGGCAGAACGTCGAGCTCCCCAATTTCACGCAGGCGCTCTACGAAGCGCGTGAGCTCGCCATGACGCGCATGCAGGACGAGGCGACGCAACTGCAGGCGAGCGGCATCGTGGGCGTGCGTCTGGAGGAGAAATCGCACCAGTGGGGCTCGCACACGATTGAGTTCCTGTCGCTCGGCACGGCGGTCACGAAACGCAGCGGGGAAGTCACACTGCCCAAGCCGACGACCATCATCTCGTTGGACAACTGATGCCCGTCGGGGACGAGCCCGCTCGGGACGGCCCACCGCCCGATGCCGTGACGAGCGCGGCCGGCGGTCCCCAGGGCGACCTGCCCGAGGCGGCGGTCCGCCGCCTGGAGGCCGACTCCTTCTCCTCGGGACTGAGCGTGCCGGACTTCGCCGCCTGCCTCGACCTCGGCCTGCAGCCGGTCGCCTTGGTGCAGGGCTTCTGCGTCATGCAGTGGGGTTGGTACGGGCCGGGCTCGGGCGCCACCATGCGTGGCATGTCGCCCTACATCGGCGGGCAGCAGACCCCGGGCGCCTATTCGGAGACCTACCGCTGCCCGCACGGCTACATCTCCGCCGAGCACCGCTCCTGGGGCCAGAACCTCGAGCAGCCGTGGGTGCAGGACGCCTGGGCGCAGGGCTACGGCGCGGCGTACGACCGCATGCTCGAAGAGGCCGGCACGCTCGGGGCCCACGGGGTGATCGGCGTGGCGGACCGGGTCTCCAACGTGTCCGACACGGGAACGACGGAGTTCCACTTCCTGGGCACCGCGGTGACGGTCGAAGGCGGCCCGCCGCCCGCCGGAGGAACACCGTGGAGCACCTACCTGGCGGGGCAGCGCCTGACCAAGTCGATCGAGGCGGGGTTCATGCCGGTGGCCGTCGTGGCGGCCCTGGCCTCGGTCCGGATGTGGGCCTACTGCATGACGGAGTACTACATGGAGGGCGGCGGCATGGCCGGGTGGGGGAACCGCACGGGCCCGGCCTTGGTGGACCAGGTGAGCAAGGCGCACATGGCATCGCGCCAGCTGGCCCGCAAGCACGTGCGCCAGAAACTGGCCGGGGACGAGCTGCACGGCGCCACGATCGGCGTCGTCACCCGGAAGCTCTCGTCGGGCGACGAGGTCATCAACTGCACCTTGCGGGGCAACCGGGTGCGGCGCTTCAAGGACTTCGACCCGGTGGAGCTGCCGACGCCCACGGTGCGGCTGTCGTGAGCGCGAACGGAGCAGGGGCCGGGACCGACTTGGGCGGCCACGGGAGCGCGCCCATCCGAGACGTCCGGGCCGAGATGCTCCGGGGCGCACAGTCCCTCGCCACCCCGGCGCCCCCGTCCCGTGCACGCGGCATCACCTCGGACCTCTCGGTCGACGAGGCCTTGCTCTTGCACACAGCGGGATGGGAGCCGCTCGACCTCGTGTGTGGCGTCGCCGTGGTGTCGGTCCCGCTCGGCATCTGGAACTGGGGCGGGGCCATCGCGATGGCGTCCGACGCCCACAACGCGGCCGTGGACCAGGCGGCCCGCGTGCTGCGCGGCGAGTGCAGCAAGGTGCACGGGCACGGCGTGGTGGGGGTACGGGTCGAGGTGTCGGTCCACACCCACCACATCGACGTCGAGCTGGTGGGCACGGCGGTGCGGCCGATGAGCCACAAGAACGGCGCGGCCGGCGCGGGAGCGGCCGGCGCGGGAGCGGATGGGGCGCCAGACCTGCCCTTCGTCTCCGACCTGTCAGCCCGTGACTTCACCCTGCTCCTGCGCGCCGGCTGGATGCCCGTCGGGCTCGCCTTCGGCGCCTGCTTCGTCTACTCCCCCCGCCGCACCGCCGGCACCGCGATCAGGCAGAAGAGCCAGAACGTCGAGCTGACCAACTACACCGAGGCCATGTACTCGGCCCGGGAGTCCGCCATGGAGAAGATGCAGCGCTCCGCGCTGGACGTCGGGGGCGAGGGGGTCGTCGAGGTCAAGGTCACGGAGGGCCCGGTGAGTTTCGCCCGCCACGCCATCGGCTTTACGGCGTGGGGCACAGCGGTCAAGCTCGTGGCCGAGGCCCACTGCTTCGTGCAGCCGCAGATGGTCCTGCCGCTCGATGATGCGGTGGTCACCTTCGAGGCAGAGAGCCTGCGCAGCGCAGCACAAAGGAGAGGTTGATGAGTCCGACCAGAGACTGGGACGCCTGGGCCCGCGCCTTCGAGTCGATCGACGGGCCGGACGACTTCGCCGCTCTGTTCGCCGCCGGCGGCCGCTTCTGCGACCCGGTGACGCCGTGGACGACCGACCTGCACAAGGTGGCCCGGGACACCGACGCCATCTTCCCGGACTGGAACCAGCGGGTGGACCGCATCCGCGGCGGGGACGACTGGGCCGTCTTCGAGTGGACCGGGACGGCGACCTTCCACGCCGGCGAGGGCAAGGCCGGGGTGCCGGTCTCCATGACCGGCGCCACCGTCATTGACGTGGACGCCGAGGGCAAGGTCACCGCCTGGCGCGACTACCTCGACACCAACGAGCCCACGCAGCAGATCACCGCCGGGCTGGAGCGGGCCCTGGAAGGCGGCTGAGCCGGGCCGACCCGTTCCGTGGACCTCAGCTCGAAAAAGCGCCGTCCTGCTGGAGCTCAATGGTGTTGCCGGCCGGGTCGGTGACCCAGATCTGCACCGTGCCTGCCCCCTGGACGGCCCGCTGGTAGGGGATCGACTTCTCGTCGAGTTCGGCGATGGACTGGTCGAGGTCCTCCACGGCGACGCAGAAGTGATTCCCGGTTGAGTCGATGTCGGTCCCCCGGGGCGGCGCGCCGACGACATGCAGCTCCTGATCGGCGACACGGAACCAGTGGCCCGGGACGCCCGGGATCTCGGGGCGATCCTTGGACTCGAGTCCGAAGAGGCCGGCGTAGAACGAGACCATGTCGTCCAGTGCGGCCTCGTGACGGTTGACCGACACGTGATGGAACCTCGTCACCTTCACTGCTTTCCTCCTGCGACGTCGCGGGCGTAGTATCTTGCCTGCGATCGTATTCCGTCGACAGGAGGTGAGCCCCATGAACGCAGTATCCGCAATGGGTGCTTCCCTGAAGGCCAGGATCGCGCGACTGACATAGTCGCCGCCGGGAGCGCCCGACACGCAACTCGCGAAAGGCGACTCCCTTGCACACAACACCTTCTTCAACTCCCAACGTCACATCGACGACGTCCTCCGACGGGCCGAGGTCAGGCCAGGATCACCCGCAGGTCGACGCCACAACACGCGTCCGCCCCGCGGGCGAGCGGGCATTGGTCCTCGGCGGCGGCGGATCGGTAGGCAACGCGTGGGAGATCGGCGTCATTGCCGGCCTCTTCGAGGCAGGGCTCAATGTGGCCGAGGCCGACCTGACCATCGGGACGTCAGCCGGATCAACCGTCGCGGCTCAGATAGCCAGCGGGATCCCGTTGACCGACCTGCTCGCCGACATCCTTGCTGCCGGGCCTCAGGCTCAGGGCCAGCGCCACCGCCAATCCCAGCCCCGGAATGGCCCGATCGGATCCGGCCGAGGACCGGCCCCGATCGGGCCGGCGTCGAACCATATGGAGAGAACGAGCGCCATCATCGGTGCCGCTGAAGACGCAGCCGACATGCGCCGCAGAATGGGCGCAGCGGCCCTCGAGATGGACGCGGCCTCGGATGGTTCTGTGCAGGCGCAATGGCGGGCCGTTGCCGCCGCTCGGCTGCCGAGTCAACAGTGGCCGCACGGGCACGTACTCATCCCTGTGGTCAACGCCGACACGGGTGAACCGGTCGTGTTCGATCGGCGCAGCGGGGTCGATCTGGTGGATGCCGTCGCGGCCAGCACTTCGAACGGCTTCGGTGTCCCTCCGTACGGCATCGGGGGCAACCGGTACATCGACGGCGGCTACCGACGCAACGAAAATGCCGATCTGGCAGCCGGATACACGCGGGTCCTGGTGCTCTCGCCATTCGGCGGCAGATCACGGCATCCGCTGGCGTGGGGCATGCATCTCGAGACTCAGATCGAGGAACTACGCGCACTCGGCAGCAGAGTCCGAACGATCTTCCCGGACGGCGATGCCGAGCCCATGTTCGGCGCCAATGCCATGGATGTGTCGTTGCGTCCGGCCGCAGCGCGAGCTGGTTCCGACCAGGGCAGAGCCCTGGCCGAGCAGCTCACCGAATTCTGGCGCTGACACCCCGGGACCATCGATTCGGAGGACCGGACTGGCCAGACGGCACCTGCTGAATGCTCGGACGGCCGACAGGCGCAACGCCGGCGCGGCGCCCCGCTCAGGCCTCCTCGGCCACCGCCTTCACGTGGGCCATGCGGACGTCACGCTCTGCGTCGAGATCCTCCGCCGCCTTCTCGTCGCTGGCCATTTCGGAGTCGATGTCGGCGTCGGCCCAGCCGATCACGCCCATCTCCTGGAAGGCGCCACGCAGCTTCGGGCCCCACAGGCCGATGTCGCGCAGGATGGGCACGATGCGCATGAAGAGGAAGTTGCGGAACTCGCGCAGCGAGTCGCTCTGGTCGACGTAGGTGGTGAGCTCGGCCGGCAGCTCCAGCCGCTCGAAGACCTCCTCACCGAGGAAGCGGTCGCGCATGAGGTAGCAGGCCTCAATGCAGAACTCCTCCCGCTCGTCGCGCTCGGCCTGGGTCAGCTGGGGGTAGTAGTCGCGCAGCGCCAGGCGCCCGAACATGACGTGACGCGCCTCGTCCTGCATCACGTAGGCATTGAGCGACTTGGCGAGGGGATCGGTGGCGTTGTTGCGGATGATGCCGAAGGCGGCCAAGGCCAGCCCCTCAATGAGCACCTGCATGCCGAGATACGTCATGTCCCACCGGCTGTCGGCGATGACGTCGTCGAGCAACGCCTTGAGGTGGACGTTGAGCGGATAGACCAGCTGCAGCTTCTCGTGCAGGTAGCGGCTGTACACCTCGACGTGGCGCGCCTCGTCGATCACCTGCGTGGCGGCGTAGAACTTGGAGTCGATGTCGGGGACGGTCTGCACGATCTTGGCCGTGCAGACCAGCGCGCCCTGCTCGCCGTGCATGAACTGGCTGAACCGCCACGCCTCGACGTGCCGGCGCAACTCACCGCGGCGCTCCTCGGACATGTCGTCCCACCACGGCGTGCCGAAGATTGGGAGGAGCTCGTCGGGCATGCCCACCGGGTTCGCCAGGTCGACCTCCTGGCTCCAGTCGAGCCGGTCGCTGCCGATCCACTGGCGCCGCGTGCCCTTGTCGTACAGGCGCAGGAGCTGGTCCCGCCCACCCGTGTAGTTGAAGTCGAACATGGTCGTCGACGGCGACTCGATCCCCCACCTGGGGTCGAAGGCGAAGTCCGGGTCGGTGATGGACGGGCTCGTGGTCATGGTGCCCCCTTTTGGGTCACAGCCAACTGCAGCTCGCAATCCGACTGCAGTGGTCGCTGTTGCGTCACCCGCGAGGCTACCGCTTTACTTGCGTGGAGTCAGTTGGCGGGGCCGCTCCACTGCGACCGGGCAGACCGGGTGCCCGGAGCCGGGCCCTTGGCCGCCGGACCCTTGGCCGCGTGACACCGGCTAGTGGCGCGTCGCGGAAATGGCTTGGGTAAGGGCAGCCCGTCCTCGGCGGACCTTGGCGATGATCTCTTCGGCGGGCTTGTGCCAGATGAAGGGCTTCGGATCGTCGTTCCAGTGCTCGGCCCAGATCTCGATGGCCTC
>DATAXG010000111.1:0-18324 GCA_036273055.1 Acidimicrobiales bacterium
GCCAGTTCGCCGTCGACCAGCATCCCGGAGAACCACATGCAGCCGAGCTGTGCACATTTCTCTTCCAACGTCATGCGCGTCATGAGTTCGTCGATGTCTGTCACGGGGCTCCCCTTCGCCTCCAACGTCCGCCGCAAATGATGGCTCGTGTGTCTTCACGAGGACGCCCTCCGGTCACCGCGGCGTCGACCTCGATAGGCTAATGGCCGTTGGATACGCCACCAATACGGTGACATTGACGTCCGGCGCCGACGCCTATGGCACACGACGCCTATGGCACACGACCTCAACCTCGCCGCCCTGGCCGTCATCTCGGCCTGTGTCGTCGTGTGGGGCCTGGTCTCCTCGCGCCTCGAGCGCTGGAACGTCTCGGCTCCCATTGCCTTCGTCGTTCTCGGCCTGGTGGCGACCCACGGCCCCGTCGCCCTCGTCCACCTCAACCTGCACTCGTCGGCCATCCGTTCCTTGGCCGAGGTCACACTGGCCCTCGTCCTCTTCGCCGACGCATCCCGGGTCAACGTCCATCGGCTCCGGGCCGACGTGGCCCTACCGGTCCGTCTCCTCGGCATCGGGTTGCCACTCACCATCGGAGCCGGCGCGGCGCTCGCCGCCGGACTCTTCTCCGGCGCCGGACTCTGGGTAGCTGCGGCGATCGGTGCCATCGTGGCTCCGACCGATGCCGCACTGGGAGCGTCCGTCATGGAGGACGAGCGAGTCCCCGCCCAGGTCCGCCGGGTGCTCAACGTCGAGAGCGGTCTGAACGACGGCATTGCGACTCCGTTCGTCAACCTGTTCCTCGCCGGCGCGGCGACGGCGGAGGCGGTCCGCGGTGCGTCGTCCGCGGCCGTGGCGGCGCGCGCCCTTCTGGGTGGCGCCGGCATCGGCATCGGCGTCGGACTGGTCGGCGCGCTGCTCCTCATCCAGGCCCGGAAGCACCGCTGGAGCGAGCCGAGCTTCCGGCCCCTGGCCGTGCTCGCGCTGGCACTCTTCGCCTACTCCAGCGCTGTGCTGGCCGACACCAATGGGTTCGTGGCCGCCTTCGTCGCCGGTATGGCGTTCGGCGCCGCGTGCTCGCGCGCAGGCGACGACGAGCCGCTCGAATTCTCACAGGAGGCCGGCACGCTCATGTCGCTTCTGGTCTGGTTCATCTTCGGTGCCGTCATGCTGGTGCCCGGCCTCGACGGTGCGACCTGGCGCGACGTCGTGTTCGCACTCCTGGCTCTCACCCTCGTGCGCATGGTGCCCGTGGCCGTGTCGCTGGCCGGCGCGGGCCTCGACCGGTCCACCGTTGCCTTCATCGGGTGGTTCGGCCCGCGCGGTCTGGCCAGCGTCGTCTTCGGCCTGGTCGCCGTGGATACTCTCGCACCGGCTGAGGCCAAGATCGTCCTGGCCGCCGTGACGGTCACCATCGCGTTGAGCGTGCTGCTGCACGGTGTGACTGCGTCGCCTCTGGCCGTCCGCTACGGCCAGGTCGCGGCGCGCCTGCAGCTCGGACGCCCTGAGCACCTGCAGGCCCACCCCATCACGACACGCTCACTCCAGCGCGTGCGAAAGCAGCTCAAGGGGACGGCGGAGTGAGCTCGGTGCCACCATGGCGTAGCCGGTTGCAGCCGGCCGGGTCATGACTTTGGACCAGGCGTCGGTGTAGGCGGTCGTCGGATAGGGAACGGTCGGGCAAATCGAGCTACTGATCCCCCAAAATCCTGCGGACGGCACGGAGCTGGTCGGGGGCTGTTCGCCACCATGTCCACTTGCCCCGTTTCTCGCCGACGATCAGCCCGGCCTCGGAAAGGATCCGGGTGTGGTGCGAAATGGTCGGCTGGCTCTTGCCGAGCGGCGACTCGAGGTTGCAGCTGCAGACTTCGCCCTCCGACGCCACGAGCGAGAGCAGGCGAAGGCGGACAGGGTCGCTCAGTGCCGTCATGACGTGGGCCAGAGCCCTGGCGTCGTCTTCGGAGAGTGGAGTCTCTGCCAGCGGTGGGCAACAGAGCATGTCGGGCTCAGCGGCGTCCGAGCGGCTGTTCTTTGTCGGCATTTGGGTGATCTCCCATTGACAGATGTCGATATGAACTCTATCGTGTCACATCGACATCCATCAATGTAGCGAGGAACCATGTCCAGAGTGCAGCTGGCCGTCAACGTGAGCGACCTCGAGTCCTCCATCACCTTCTACTCCAGCCTCCTGTCGGCTGAACCGTCCAAGGTCCGGCCCGGATATGCGAACTTTGCGCTCGACGATCCACCGCTCAAGCTCGTGCTCATCGAGCAGGCGCACGGTCGGGGGAGCGGTGTCGTCGGTGCCTTGAACCACCTCGGAGTCGAGGTCGAATCGGCGGACGAGGTGGCTCACGCGGCCGACCGCTTGTCGCGTCAAGGGATGCAGACGGACGTCCGTGAGAACACGACGTGCTGCTTTGCCCTCCAGGAAAAGGTGTGGGTGGACGACCCTGATCGGGTGCCGTGGGAGATCTACACGGTCCTGGCGGACGCTGACGACGACGGACGGGAGCCGATTGCGTTGGGGGAGGGACGCGCGGAACGTACCTCCTCGGATTCGTCGACTTCGCACTGCTGCTGACCCAGCGGCCGAACACGCGTCATGACCCTCAGCTTGCGACGTCGCGCGTTGGCGGAGTTTCTCGGGACGGCGCTTCTGGCCCTGGCCGTGATCGGTTCGGGGATAGCCGCCCAGCAGCTCTCGCCTGGGGCGACCGGTCTCGAGCTCTTGGAGAACGCGTTGGCGACCGGAGCCGGGCTCGTGGCCATCATCTACATGATCAGTGGGGCTTCAGGTGCTCATCTCAACCCGGTGGTCTCCATTGCTGACGCCTCGCTCGGGAGGATCGGCTGGCGCGAGGTCTGGGCCTATGTGCCGGCGCAGGTCCTCGGATGCGTGGCGGGGGCGATCCTGGCCAACGTGATGTTCTCCCGGGCTGCGATCAGCATCTCGACGAAGGACCGGGCGTCTGGGGCACACTTCCTGTCCGAGGTCGTGGCAACAACCGGCCTCCTGGTTCTCATCTTCGCCCTGGTGCGTTCCGGTCGGCGCTCCGTCGTGCCGGCGGCGGTGGGGGCCTACATCGCAGGGGCATACTTCTTCGCCAGCTCCACGAGCTTTGCCAACCCCGCCATCACAATCGGTCGGATGTTCTCGAACAGCTTCGCCGGCATCGCCCCCTCCTCCGCTCCGCTCTTTATCGCCGCTCAGCTCGTTGCCGTTCCTCTGGCCTTGCTGGTCGTCCGGATCCTGTACCCCGCAGCGCACCCGGATGAGCAGTCAGCGTGACGCAGAAGCCCGTGGTTCTGTTCCTGTGCACCCACAATGCGGGCCGAAGCGTGGCCGCGAAAGTGCTTCTCCATCATTACGCCACCGGGCAGGTGGATGTTCGCTCCGCCGGGTCGGAACCCGCGGGCGAACTCAACCCTTCGGTGTTGGCCCTGCTCGAGGAGCGGGGCCTCGATCCGAGTCGTGAGTTTCCGAAAGCACTGACCGAGACGGACGCTCTCGAGTCCGATCTGATCGTCACGATGGGATGCGGGGACACGTGTCCCGTCTACGTCGGCAAGCACTACGTGGATTGGGACCTCGAAGATCCTGATGGCCTCTCGATCGAGGAGGCTCGGCCCATCGTCGACGAGATCGAGCGTCGGGTCCTGGCATTGGTGGAGAACCTCGCCCCTCTCGAATAGCGGCCCCTCCGTCTCGACCCTGCGGTCACATCACCGCATCGCCGCTCTTGCCCGACGTCTGGTTGGTCACTGCTCAGAATTCCCGTCGGTGGCCTTTGCCGGCTCTCGCTTGAGTCAGTCGACCGTTCCTTGCGACGGCACTCCTACTGGGAAGTCAGGACGACATCCGAGTGCTCCGGCACCGTGGAGCCGGCCGCCGGCGCCTCCGAAGTCACAGCTCGGCCCTCGGTTCCGACGAACTGAGGTTGGAGGCCGGCTTGGAGTAGAGCGGCGCTCGCTTGTGCGGGACTGTCTCCAAGGACGTTTGGCACGGTGACGGTGCTCGGCGATCCGGTTGGCTGCGTCTTCGTAGTGCTCCCACCATTCGGAGGCACGGATGTCGTTGTCACACGACTCGGCACGATCGCATTCGAGGGCGAGAGCGAGGTGGTCGTCGTCGGGAGCGCCGGGGTGGCCGTCGTGGTCGTGGTGGAAGTCGCGGCGACCGCCGGCGTGTCGGGGCTGACACACCCCGACGCAGCAGTCGTGGGATCGGTCTGGCCCGGCATGAGCACGGTGCCGGCACACCCGAAGTTGCTGAACTCCGCCTGTACCGTCACGGTGCCGCCGTCACGGAATTGGTACGTGCTGATCGATTGGACGATGAAGCCCTGTGCGTCCACGGCCACCTGATCCACCGTGCCCGACATTCCGGCCGTGTCCAGCGTGGTCAGCGCCGCCTGAATGGCACTGACCTGCTCGGGGCTCGCGGTCGGGTCAGCCGCCAGCTCGGATGGTTTCACCGAGATCTTGTAGTCGGTCACGGCCTGCCCGTTGACCGTTCCCGTCCCGGCGGGGGCGACGCCGACGATCGCCTGCTCATCCAGCTCCAGGTAGCCGGTGGGGCTGGCGATTCCCAACATGGCAACCGCGCCCTCCCGCGTCCCGAGCGTGCCCTCGACGAGGCCCGCGTAGCCGGGGAGCGACTGCCCGCCGGCATCGCTCTCGCCCGGGTCGGGGGCCAGCCCGCCGCTGTCTCCGGAGAGCTCTTCCCAGACTTGGGATGAGTCGATGCGCAGGACCACGCGGCCGAAGTTGCTCACATTCGCGATGGTCACCATGGCCTTCGGGTTGACGTTGATGACACCGGTTCCCGTGACGGTGACGTTCGCAATGGACGCGTCCCCCGGTTCCGCGCTGCAGGCGGACCCGGGGGTGGTCGAGGATGCCGCGCAGGGCACCGAAGTCGAAGTCGAAGTGGACGTCGATGGAGGAACGGAGACTGCATCAGCGTTCTCACCGTAGGTGTAGGAGATGTCCCAGTTGTCCGCTGAGGTCGTCGCGCTCAGTGCCGAGAGTACCTGTGCCTTGGCTGTCGGGTCAGGGATGCCCGTCGTGCCTTCCGACTCGGAGCCGTGCGTGCTGCCGCCGCCCGCGACGACGAGTCCGATCGGTACCGCCAGGGCGACCAGGATGATGAGCGCCGCGGCCGCGAGAACGAGCGTGCGGGTGGTGCGACGACCGGATGGTGTCGCCGCCGGGTCGTCGAGGTAGAGGCCGTCCTCCCCGGCGAGGCCGGCGTCGCCGGCTGCGATGCCGGTGGCAGGTGTCCCGATCGATCGGGAAGTCGGGGTCGCAGCCCCGTCCGCGTCTTCGGCCATCCATCGGAGCGCCCGGCGGAGCCGGTCCTCCAGGCGGCGGTCGTGCAATTCGTCGTGGTCAGCCATCGCGCTGCCTCTCTCCTTGGTCGTCGTTGCGGTCGCCGAGTTCCTTCCGCAGGGTCGCCAGCCCGCGGTGGAGTGCGGACTTCACCGTGCCGGGCCGACAGCCCAGTAAGCGAGCGATGTCGGCCTCGGGAAGGTCCTCGTAGTAGCGGAGCATCAGGGCGGCACGCTGACGGAACGGCAACTTCCGCAAGGCACCCCACGTCTCGTCGATGTCGGCGATGCCCGAGAGCACCGGTGCTTCGGGTGCCAACCGCCGTTCGAGCAGTGTGCGCCGTTGCTGGGATCGGGAGAGGTTTACGACGATGACGCGGAGGTAGGCGGCCGGCTCGTCCTTCTTCCCGGTTGATCGGGCGAACTTGATGAACGCCTCCTGGACGATCTCCTCGGCCACGGCCGGTGACCCGGTCAGGAGCCGGGCCAGCCGCACCATGGGCCGCTGATGGCTGCGATAGAGGGCCTCCATCTCCGCGGCGGGTTGGATGCCCATGACGCCGGGTCCGACCTCGGACGCCGTGCCCCCACCGCCAGATCTGTCAGCCCCGCTCCCTGAGGGTTCGGCGCTGTGCCCGCCCTCGTCAGACGCCGGATCATTCTGCGCCAAGGACATCCCCTTCTCCGTCATCTGCACTGTCTCTCTATGACGCACGAGTCCGTGGTGGGGTTCCATCGTGTTCTGACCCGCCAAACGCCTGGCCAGCCGTCACGTAGTCTTCCTGCACGGGTTTTCGTGGTCCGATTCTGGACAGGTTGTGGTCAGCCGGTCCTGTCGAAACGCGAAAGTCCTGCTGGAGAGGTGCGAGAGCGGCCGAATCGGAGTCACTGCTAATGACTTGACCTGGGTAACCGGGTCCGAGGGTTCAAATCCCTCCCTCTCCGCTCGGGGGTCAGGCACACGGTGCCGGACGATCCGGATGGTTGGTCCGCTCATGCGGGCCTGCCGGGTCTCGTCGCCCCGACGGGATCCGGCCTGGTGCGAGGAGTGTGTGACGGCGTGGGCCTCTACTGGCTGCAGACCTTGGGGTGCCCGAAGAACCAGGTCGACTCGGACAAACTGGAGGGCTACCTCGCTGCGCAGGGGTACGGCCGCGCCACCGACGCCGACACGGCGGATCTCGTCGTGGTCAACACGTGTGCCTTCATTGACGCCGCCCGGCAGGAGTCCATCGACACCGTCCTGGCCCTCGCCGATCGTCGCCGTCCGGGCGCTCGCCTGGTCGTGACCGGCTGTATGGCCGAGCGCTACGGCGACGAACTCCGCGAGGCCCTGCCCGAAGTCGACCTCGTCGCTCCCTTCGGATCCGAGCTCACGACGCCCGCAACCATGGACGCCGTCCCTGTCACCCTCACGACGGGACCACGGAGCGCCGCATCGCCGCGCACCAACGGCTTCGACCTCCTGGAGTTGCCCCGCCCGGCGGCCACCGCCCCCTGGGCCTACGTCAAGGTCGCCGAGGGCTGTGACCGCATCTGTGGCTTCTGCGCCATCCCGTCCTTCCGGGGCAAGCAGCGCTCCCGTTCGACCGACGACATCCTGGCCGAGGTCGACGCGCTGCGCGCCACGGCCGACGACGGGCCGGCCCTGCGCGAAATAGTCCTCGTCGCCCAGGACCTGGCCTCCTACGGCCGCGACCGCTCCGGTCCGGGCCGCCGCACCCGCATCTCCCATGGCCCCTCGCCCATCGCCGCGCTCACCCGCGCCGTGTCGGCCCGCGTCGAGCGCACCCGGCTGCTCTACCTCTATCCTTCGGGCCTGACCGACGAGCTCATCGAGACCGTCCTCCGTACGGGTGTGCCCTACTTCGATCTCTCCCTTCAGCACGTGTCCCGTCCGCTGCTCGCCGGCATGCGCCGCTGGGGCGACGGCGACCGCTTCCTGCGCCGCATCGGTGACATCAGGGCGGCCGAGCCCGATGCCACCTTCCGCTCCTCCTTCATTCTCGGCTACCCGGGCGAGACCGAGCGCGATCACGACCTGCTGCTCGAGTTCCTCACGGCGGCGCAGCTCGACTGGGCCGGCTTCTTCCCGTACTCCCGCGAGGACGGCACCCACGCGGCAAACCTCGACGACCAGGTGCCGGCCGCGCTCGCGCTCGAGCGCCTGCGCGAGTGCACCGAGCTGCAGGACGCCATCACGGCCGCCAAGCGGGACACGCTCATCGGTGCGACCCGCCAGGTCCTCGTCGACGCGCCCGGTCAGGGCCGCACCGTGCACGAGGCGCCCGAGATCGACGGCATCGTGCATCTTCCCGCCGACCTTGCGGTCGGCCGCCTCGTCGATGTCACCATCACCGGAGCGGAGGGGCCCGACCTGTACGCCGTCGCCGCCGACCGGAGCCCGGTCCCCGCCGGAGCCATCTCGGGAGCGGGGCCGGCAGCGCCGTGAGCGAAGCCGAAGCCACGCGCGAGCCCGCCCCGAAGACCTTCACCTTCGGCGAGAGCGCGTTGGTCACGCCGGCCAACGCCGTCACGGTGGCCCGCCTGCTGGCGGCGCCCGTCTACGTGCTCATGCTCATCGCCTGGGGCGCCTCGTGGATCAACGTCGTCGTGGGATTCCTCCTCGCCGCCAGCGACGGGCTCGATGGCTACATGGCCCGCCGCCACGGCACCACGCGCTCCGGCGCGTTCCTCGACCCGCTGGCCGACAAGGCGTGCGTGCTCGGCGCCATGATCACGCTGGCAGCCCAGGGACACCTCCCGTGGTTGCCCGTCATCCTCATCACCGCACGCGAGGTCGGCATGCAGGCCTACCGCTCCTGGGTCGGGCGGCGCGGCGTGTCCATTCCGGCGCGCAACTCGGCCAAGCTCAAGACGCTCGTGCAGGATCTGGCGATCGGTGCGGTCATCATCCCGCCGCTGGCGCACCAGCACACGCTGCAGGTCGTCATGATCTGGATCGCCTGTGCCCTCACGCTCTACACCGGTGCCGAGTACCTCTTCGACGGGCGTCGGGTGCTGCACGGCACGACGGCCCCCTAAGGTCGCCTCCGTGAGAATCGAGATCGTGGCGGTGGGCACCGAGTTGCTGTTGGGCCAGATCGCCGACACCAACTCGGCCTGGTTGGGCGAGCACCTGGCCGCCAACGGGGTGGCCTCCCACTTCCATCAGGCCGTGGGCGACAACCACGACCGCATCACCCTGGCCCTGCGCACTGCGTTGGCCCGGAGCGACGGCGTCATCATGTGCGGCGGGCTCGGGCCGACCCAGGACGACATCACACGCGAGGCCATCGCCGAGGTCATGAACGTGCCGCTCGTGCGCGACCAGGCCATCGTGGACGTCATCGCCGGCTTCTTCGAGGGCCGGGGGCGCACCATGACGGACAACAACGCGCGCCAGGCGGACGTGCCGCAGGGCGCCGTCATCATTCCCCAGGTGGCCGGCACCGCCCCGGGCCTCATCTGCCCGGTCGGGAACAAGGTCGTCTACGCCGTCCCGGGCGTCCCTTACGAGATGGCCGAGATGTTCGAGCGCGGCATCCTGCGCGACCTGCGCGCCCGCATGGCCGAATCGGGCGAGGAGACCGGCGTCATCGCCAGCCGCGTGCTGCGGACGTGGGGTGCCAGCGAGTCCGGCCTGGCCGAGTCCCTGCAGGATCGCATCGACGCGCTCGGCGCCACCGGAGACGTGACACTCGCCTTCCTCGCCTCGGGAATCGAGGGGATCAAGGTGCGCATCACCGCGCGAGCCCGTACGACCGAGGACGTCACCGCTTTGCTCGACAAGGAGGACGCAGAGGTGCGGCGCGCCATCGAGGACCGCCTGGGTGACATCGTTTTCGGCGTCGACGACGAGTCGATGGAGGTCGCGGTGGCCACCCGCCTCATTGAGCGAGCGCTGACCTTCGGAGTCGCCGAGTCGGTGACCGGTGGCCTCATCGCGTCCCGCCTCGTCAATGTGGCCGGGGCCTCGTCGTGGTTCCGCGGCGGGGTCGTCGCCTACGACTCGCAGGTGAAGTTCGACGTCCTGGGGGTACCCGTCGGGCCCGTGGTCACCGAAGCGGCCGCGGCCGCCATGGCGGTGGGCGCCGCCCGGGTGACCGGAGCCGACGTCGGCCTCGGCATCACCGGCGTCGCGGGGCCGGACGAGCAGGAGGGCGTGGCGCCGGGCACGATATTCGTCGGCCTCCACCTCCCTGGCCAGCCGGCCCAATCCCGCCAGCTGCGGGTTCCGGGCGACCGGGAGCGCGTCCGACAATACGGGGCTATTTCGGCCCTTGACCTGCTGCGACGCGCTCTCGACGCCTCCACCGGCTGAGGGCCCGCGCTCACAGGAGGCCCACAGGGGGGTCACACTGGGCGGGCAAGCCGCGGCGCGACCCTGTCCGCCAGGGAGGTATGGCCAAGTGAAGATGGACAACGGACCGCGGGTTCTGGTGGTCGATGACGAACCCTCGATCGTCGACGCGGTGGCGACATCGCTGCGCTACGAGGGGTTCACGGTCGACGAGGCGATGACGGGGCGCAAGGCACTGGCCCAGGCGCAGGAGGACCCGCCCGACCTCGTGATCCTCGACGTCATGCTGCCCGACCTCGACGGGCTCGAGGTGACGCGGCGGCTGCGCTCCGACGGCCTGCGCGTGCCCGTGCTCTTCCTGACCGCGCGCGACACTCTGCAGGACAAGCTGGCGGGCCTCACCGTCGGTGGCGACGACTACGTGACCAAGCCCTTCGCGCTGGCCGAGGTCATCGCCCGGGTGCATGCCATTCTGCGTCGCACCGGATACGAGCCCGAGGACGACGGGATCCTGCGCTTCTCGGACCTCGAGCTCGATGAGAGCGCGCACGAGGTGCGTCGCAGCGGCAACGCCATCAACCTCACCGCCACCGAGTTCAACCTCCTGCGCTATTTCATGCTCAACCCGCGCCACGTGCTGTCCAAGTCCCAGATCCTCGACCACGTCTGGCACTACGACTTCGGCGGCGACGGCAACGTCGTGGAGACGTACGTCAGCTACCTGCGCAAGAAGCTCGAGAAATTCGGACCACCGCTCATCCACACCATCCGCCTCGTGGGCTACACCCTGCGGGAGCCGGAGTCGGCCACCGGAGCTGCCTGAGTGTCGCTCCGGCTGCGTCTGCTTGTCGCGGTCGGGCTGATCGCCATCGTGGCGCTGGTGGTGGCGGACTTCGCCACCTATTCGGCGCTGCGCTCCTCGCTGTACAACCAGGTCGACCAGCAGCTGGCGCAGGGGCGCGGCCACCTCGTCGGGACGCCGAACGGCCTCGTCTTCAGCGGCTGCGGTGTTCCGGGCGGCTCGGGCGTGGGCGGGACGAACGCGGACACCGGCAACAGCGGCAACAGCGGCAACAGCGGCAATAGCGGGGCTGGCGCGTCGCCTGGCAACGGTGGCAACCCGACGCGTGAGTTTCCCAATATCTTCGCTGTGAGCTACTTCGCGGTGGTGACCGCGAGCAAAAGCAGCGTGGTCAACAGCGTGGAGTGTCCCGCCTACGTCAACGACCGTCCCTACCGGCCCGCGCTGCCCGTCCCCATCACGGGCTTCACAACCCAACCCGACGGGTCAGAGGTCGCGTACTTCACCACCACCTCCGTGGCGCCCGGTGGCCCAACCTTCAGGGTGCGCGCCGAGAAGCTCACGGGGAACCTGGTGCAGGTGCAGGCCCAGCCGCTCGTCGACCAGCTCAGCACGCTGCACACCCTCTTCCTGACCGAGTTGGCCGTGACCGCCGGCGCGCTCGTCCTCGCATTGGCCGGAGGATGGTGGTTGGTCCGGCTCGGGTTGCGGCCACTCGAGGATGTGGAGCGCACGGCCGATTCCATTGCGGCCGGAAATCTCGACCAGCGTGTCCCGGGCGCCGACCAGGCAACTGAGGTCGGCCGGTTGGCCCGGGCCCTCAACGTCATGCTGGAGCGCATTCAGGCAGCCTTCTCGGCCCGCTTGGCCTCGGAGTCGCGCCTGCGCGAGAACGAGCAACACCTGCGCCAGTTCGTGGCCGACGCGTCGCACGAGCTCCGCACCCCCATCGCCGCCGTGTCGGCCTATGCCGAGCTGTTCGAGCGGGGCGGGTCGCAGCGCCCCGAGGATCTGCCGCGCATTGTCTCGGGCATCCGCATCGAGACCGCCCGCATGGACCGGCTGGTCAACGACCTCCTGGAGCTGGCCCGGTTGGACGAGGGCGTGCCGATGGAGACGCTACCGGTGGAGTTGGTGTCGCTGGCATCGGACGCCGTCCGCACCGCTACCGCTGTGGGGTCGCAGTGGCCCGTGCAGTTCTCGGCCACACGCCCGGTGGAGGTGAGCGGCGACAAGGATCGCCTGCGTCAGGTCCTCGACAACTTGCTGGCCAACGTTCGTGCGCACACGCCGCCGGGGACGACCACGACGGTCCATGTCGACCAGGTCGGAGACCAGGCGCAGATCGTGGTGCGCGACACCGGTCCGGGCATGCCCGAGGTGGACGCGCGTCGAGTCTTCGAGCGGTTCTACCGGGCCGATGCGGCCCGCACCCGGACCAGCGGCGGCAGTGGGTTGGGACTATCCATCGTCGCCGCCATCGTGACCGCCTACCGTGGGACCGTCTCGGCCGCATCGACACCGGGTCACGGTCTCGTGATCACCGTGCTGCTTCCTGTCAGCACCGTCCATGCTGGTCCAGAGCCCGAGACGCCCGTCGCCGCGGTCCAGGCACCCCAGGCACCCCAGGCACCCCAGGCACCCCAGCCCTCTCCCTGATCGGCCCGCCGTGCTGCGTCGCGTGCGATTCACACCGGGTCCACAGGCGAGGTTCACGGAGCCCGGAGGCGGCCCCGGCACTATGCGTGGCATGACAGCCCTGGCTCCGTTCGAAGCCGACGTCGATCCCCGCCGTGTCCCCCTGGACGTCGAGATCGTCGTGCCGGTCTACAACGAGGCGACACACCTGGCGGAGCGGATCACCGCCCTACGCGCGTTCCTCGACGAATCGTTCCCCTTCCGAACGCTCGTCACTGTGGTCGACAACGCCAGCACCGACGACACCGACAAGGTGGCGCACCAGCTGGCCGCGACGATGCGCGGTGTGGCGGCGATGCACCTGCCCCGCAAGGGACGTGGGTATGCGCTCCGCGCCGCGTGGTCGACGAGTGACGCGCCGGTCGTCGCCTACATGGACGTCGACCTCTCCACGTCGTTGCCCGCCCTCCTCCCACTGGTCGCCCCGCTCCTGTCGGGCCATCGCGATCTCACCATCGGCTCGCGCCTGGCACCGGGCGCGCACGTGGTGCGCGGTCCCAAGCGGGAGCTGATCTCGCGGTCGTACAACCTGCTGCTCAAGCTCGCCCTGCAGGGCCGCTTCAGCGACGCGCAATGCGGGTTCAAGGCCCTGCGCCGGGACGCCGCGGCCAAGCTGCTCCCGCTCGTCGAGGACAACGAGTGGTTCTTCGACACCGAGCTGCTGGTGACGGCGGAGCGCTTGGGCCTGCGCATCGGCGAGGTCCCGGTGGACTGGGTCGACGATCCCGACTCGCGGGTGCACATCGTGTCGACAGCAGCCGACGACCTGCGCGGTGTGTGGCGGATGCTGGTGCGGCGGCCCAAGGGCCTGCGCCGCGTCCGCTCCAACGAGGTCGCGGCAGACCAGCTGTTGCGCTTCGCCGGGGTGGGGGTCGTCTCGACGCTCGGCTACCTCTTCCTGTTCGTCGCCTGGCGTCCGCTCCTCGGCGCCTTCGGGGCCAACGCCGTCGCCATGGCCATCGCCACGCTCTTCAACACAGCGGTGCACCGTGAGCTGTCCCGGAACACCGATGGGCAGGCCCGGCGCGGCCGCCTCTTCGCCGTGGCCGGGGGCCTCTACCTGGTGAGCCTCGGCCTGACGACGTTGGGGTTGGTCGCGGCCCAATGGATCGCCCCTTCCATGCTCCTGCTTGAGCTGGCCGCCCTGACCGTGGCCAATGTCCTCGCCGCCGTGTTCCGATTCGCCGTGTTGCGGGCCTGGATCTTCCGACCGACCGCACGTGCCGCCACCGGCCCGATGGAGGTAACCCGATGACGGACATGACAACCAGCCCCGACGCCGCCGTGGGGGTCCTCGATTCGCCCCTGCCCCTCAGTGCGGCACCACCCGACAACGGAGCGGGCATCCCCCCGGCTTGGACGCCCGCCCCCCGCCGCAACTGGTTCACCCGGTTCGTGCGCGGCAAGGAGAGCGACGCCGCCTGGGTCCGTCCGGCCCTGCTGACGCTGCTGGTGGCTACGGCCGTCCTCTATCTGTGGGGCCTCGGCGCCAGCGGTTGGGCCAACTCGTTCTACTCGGCTGCGGTCCAGGCCGGCACGAAGAGCTGGAAGGCGATGTTCTTCGGGTCCTCCGACTCGTCCAACTTCATCACCGTCGACAAGCCACCGGCCTTCCTGTGGCCGATGGAGATCTCGGCCCGGATCTTCGGCCTCAATTCGTGGAGCATGCTGGTCCCGCAGGCCCTCGAGGGAGTGGCCACGGTCGGGCTGGTCTACCTGTCGGTCCGGCGCTGGTTCAGCGCGCAGGCCGCGCTGCTCGGTGGCGCGGTGGTCGCGCTCACGCCGGTGGCCGCCATGATGTTCCGCTACAACAACCCGGACGCCCTGCTGGCGCTCCTGCTCACCGGCGCGACCTACGCCACCATGCGCGGCATCGAGAAGGCACAGACCAAGTGGCTGGTCCTCGCCGGCGCGCTGATCGGCTTCGGCTTCATCACCAAAATGATGCAGGCTTTTCTGATCGTCCCCGTGATGGCCGTCGTCTACCTGCTCGCCGCGCCGACGGGTTGGTGGCGCCGGGTCTGGCAGACCTTCCTGATGGGTGTCTCGGTGCTCGTGGCGGCCGGGTGGTGGGTGGCGATCGTCGCCCTCACACCGGCGGCGGACCGTCCCTACGTGGGCGGGTCGCAGAACAACAGCATCCTCAACCTGATCTTCGGTTATAACGGCTTCGGCCGGATCGACGGCAGCGAGTCGGGCAGCGTGGGCGGCGGACGGACGGCGGGGAGCATGTGGGGCCCGACCGGGTTCACGCGCCTCTTCAACGCGGAGTTCGGCAACATGATGTCGTGGCTGCTCCCGGGCGCCCTCGTCATGGGCGCCATCCTCCTCGTCGTCACCATCAGGGCCCGCCGCACCGATCGCGAGCGCGCCGGCCTCCTGCTGTGGGGCGGCTCACTGGTCAGCATCGGACTCGTCATCAGCCTGGCCCAGGGCATCATCCACCCGTACTACACGGTGGCGCTCGCACCACCGCTCGGTGCCCTCGTCGGTATCGGCACCATGGGCCTGTGGGAGCGCAGGGCCAGCTGGGTCGGTCGCGTCGGCCTGGCCGCCGGCCTGGCCGCGACAGTGGTGTGGAGCTACATCCTTCTCGGCCGCACGTCCGACTGGTTCCCGGCTCTGCGTCCCTTCGTCGCCATCGCGGGCGCGCTGGGTGTCGTGGCGATCCTCGCACTCCCGCTCCTGCGGAAGCTGCCGAAGCTCGCCATCGGCCTCGTCGCCGCCCTCGGTCTCGGTGCCGCACTGGCGGCGCCGCTGTTCTCGACAGTGGCCACGGCGGCAACGGCGCACAACGGGGCCATCCCGTCCGTGACGCCGACCGCGTCGAGTGGCTTCGGCGGTCCGGGCGGCGGTCCAGGCGGTGGCTTCGGTGGCGGTGGCTTCCCGGGCGCCGGGGCTCGCCGCGCCTTCGCCGGCGGCGGCCTCCCCGGCGGCACCCAGGGCGGTGGCTTCCCAGGCGCAGGTACTGGAGCAGGCGGCGGCTTCCCCGGAGCGGGCCGAGGCTTTCGGACCGGAGCCGGCGCGGGCACCGGCACCGGCGCAGGTGGTTTCGGCGGTGCACCCTCGTTCGGCACCGGCGGCGGGTTCCGCCGTGGCGGCGGAGCAGGGGCCGGGGCTGGCGGTGCAGGTGGTGGCGCCGGGTTCTTGAACTCCAGCCAGTCCAACGCGGCGCTCAACAAGGCGTTGCAGGCCGACGCCGGCAGGTTCACCTGGGCAGCCGCCACGGTGAACTCGAACAACGCGGCCGGCTACCAGCTGGGCAGCGGCGAGCCCGTCATGGCCATCGGCGGGTTCAACGGCACCGACCCGGCGCCGACCCTGGCTCAGTTCGAGAAGTACGTCTCGGAGGGCAAGATCCACTACTTCATTGCCAGCGGTGGTGGGGGATTCGGCGGCGCCGGCGGCTCCGGCGATGCCTCGGACATCACCTCGTGGGTGGAGGCACACTTCACCTCCGAGACGTTGGGCGGTGTGACCGTCTACAACCTCACCGCGGGGGCCTCGTCCTGACGGGGGCGCTTCAGCCCAACAGCTCGACGTAACGCGCCAACGTCTCGCCGTCGAACGCGATGAATCGGATGAGCGTCACGTCGGTGTCCGCCGCGCGGGCCGTGGTCACGGCCACCTCGGCGGCCAGCCCCGGGGGGTAGCCGTAGACACCGGTCGAAATGGCAGGGAACGCCACCGAGTGTGCACCCACCTCGTCCGCGCACTCGAGGGCGTTCCGATAACAGGCAGCGAGGATCTCGGGCTCGCCGGCCTCACCGCCGTGCCAGACCGGCCCGACGGTGTGGATGATGAAGCGGGCCGGCAGGTCGAACCCGTCGGTGACAACGGCGTGGCCGGGCGGGCACCCGCCGATAGCGCGGCAGGCCGCCTGCAGTCGGCCGGCGTCGGCAGCGCGATGGATGGCGCCATCGACGCCGGCGCCCCCGGCCAGCGCACGATTGGCTGCGTTGACGACCGCGTCGACGCGCTCGACCGTGATGTCGCCCTGCGCCGCCTCGAGCAGTGGCGCCATCGGGTGGACTACCCCGAGGTGGTGCTGCCCGACGAGGCGGGAACGAGCTTGAGCAGCGACGTGGTCTTGGTCGGGGCGGTCTGGCTCTTGTTCTCGCCCCAGTGCGAGAAGGTCACGGTGCCCTCAATGTCCGAGGAGCTCTTGCCGCCGGCGTTCGTGACCTCTTCGATCGGCAGCGGCTTGCCGCTGGCCGGGATGTAAAGCACGACGGGGACCTTGCTCCCGCTCTCCGTGGCGACCGATCCGATGATCGCCGTCGCCTTCACGCCGCCGACGGTGGCCGACTTGCCGTAGGTGTAGGGCCCGCCGATCTCGAGCTCCTTGGACACCTGCGAGGAGAGCAGCCCGCCGACGAGCTCGCCGAGGCCCTGGTTCGAGGTCGGGAAGGACAGCCACTTGTTGGCGTACTTCTTCGACTCGGCCGTGGTGAGGCCGATGACGTGCTGGAGGGCGGCTTCGTTGCCCTTCACGTATCCAGTCGACCCGACCACGAGCGCGCTCATGCGCTCCGTGACGTTCTTGTTCTTGACGACCAGCGTCTGGGCGCCCGCCGTCGAGCCGGCGTCACCGAAGACGTCGAGCTCGGCGCCGTTCTGCTTGGCGACCGAGGAGAAGTGCACGCCCTGGCGGCCGACGGCCTTGAGAGCGGCGTTGTACTGCGCCGTGGCGGCGCTGCTGCCGGCGGCGGTCGTTGTCGTGGTGGCGGCGGTCGTCGTCGTCGTGGACGCGCCGTCAGCGGCGCCAGCGGGGGCGGCGGTCGCGACGGCGACGCCGAGGGCCGTCGCCAGGGTGGCCACGGTCAGCGCGGCTGCAGCCGCAGCCGCAGACGTGGTCGCGGCGGTGCGGGCGGTGTGTTGGCGCAAGGGGTGCATGACCTTCACTCTCCTGGAGGCCCGGCACGGTGGCGCGGCGAGGCGCCGACTTGGCCAGGGGTGGTGAACAACGCCTATCTTCCCACGTCCCCGGGAGGGCCCGAGGTCGTCGGGGCTCTTTCTTAGACGGCGCTTATCGAGCCGACCGAGATGGTGGCCGAGGGCGCCTCGGGACGCACCCGCTCCCCCCATTTCGAGTAGATGATGTGCTCGGCGGCGGTGTGCTGCCCCTTGGCGTTCACCGAGTCCTCTTCCACCGGAATGTGGGTCCCCTTGGCACGGACGTAGAGGACGACGTGCTGGGACGTGCGCCCGAAGGTCTGGGTCCCGTCGATGGCGTCGACGGCCTGGCCCTGCAGCGTGCGCGCGTGCCCGAGCGAGAGCGGGGCCTTGAGGGCCAGCTCCTTGGCAATGTCGGCGGAGCGGACACCTTCGACCACCGGAGCGAAGGCCGCGTTGCCCGTCGAGAACTCGATCCACCGCCCGGACGCCTCCGTAGCTTGGGATGAGCTGAGCCCGGCCAGGCTCTCCAGCCCGCCGGCGTTGCCCTTCAGGTACGAGATGCCCCCGATGACCAGGATGTCGATGGACCCCTTGCCCATGGTGACCGTCTGACTGGCCGCCGCCGGTGCGGCGTCACCGCTCTCGAGCAGCGTCTCGCTCGACTCGCTCGACTCGCTCGACTCGCTCGACTCGGTCGACTCGGTCGACGTGGACTCGTAGTGGACCGACCACGAGTGCGTGGTGGCCAGGGCGTCCCGGTACAGCGCGGACGCGCTCGACGACGCTGCGCCGGCCGGTGCTGCGCCGGCGACGACGACCGCCCCCGCCCCGACGACCGCCACGACTGCGGCCACGAGTCTTCTCGCCTCCACCACCAGCCCTCCTCCTCTCGCTCTCCCGCTCCGGGCGCCGTCAGCTTGGCATGGACTTGCTGGTGCTTCTGTTCGCCGATTCCTTCCGCCGGACCGGTTCCGGCGGGGGGCGCCCGACCGTTCTCCGGGTGACGCGCCCCGCCGGGAGAAGGGTCCACGTTCTACGAACACATGTTCGTTATGCTGCCAACCAGGCAGCGCCGGCGGGTCGTCACACCCCCACCGTATGGTCAGCACAAAGATGTCGAGCACGGATGCGGGGTAGGCACCACACAGTCGCAGCACACTCACAGAGGAGAGAGGGATGGCCGAAGCAGAACGGGAAAAGGCACTTGATGCCGCGCTGGGACAGATCGAGAAGCAGTTCGGCAAGGGCTCGGTCATGCGCATGGGCGACAACGTCGGGATGAACATCGAGTCCAT
>DATAXG010000112.1:0-40041 GCA_036273055.1 Acidimicrobiales bacterium
GCCAGCGACTTCGCCGCCTTCCAGGCCTGTTACGGCCTGTCGAACCCCATCCGCAACGTGGCCGTCGACGGTGGGGCGGGCGGCCTGCCCGAGGGGTCCGAGGGTGAGGCCGCTCTCGATACGGAGCTTGCCGCCGTCAACGCCCCCTCCGCCTCGCTCGTCGTCTACGAGGCGCCCAACGGCGACGACTCGCAGGCCTTCGACCTCCTCAATCGCATCGCCGGCGACGACAGCTCGCAGGTCGTCTCGACGAGCTGGGGCGTGTGCGAGGCCGACATGCCCGCCGCCGACCGCCAGACGGAGAACGGCATCTTCGAGCGCATGGCGGCGCAGGGGCAGACCGTCATCGCAGCCTCGGGCGATGTCGGATCCGAGGATTGCTACGGCGGCCAGAGTGCTCCGACCCAGACGCAGCTCGCCGTGGACGATCCCGGCTCGCAGCCCGATGTCGTGAGCGCCGGGGGCACGACGATGCCCAGCGCGTCCGCGTCGTCGCAAACGGTCTGGAACGACTGCCAGAACACGCCGGGCTGCTCCCTCAACACCGCGCTCGGGGCGACGGGCGGGGGATACTCCCTCGAGTGGCCCGCCAATCCGGGCCAGCCTCCCGCCACGGGGTTGGACACCACCCCCTGCGGGCTCAGTACCTGCCGGGCTGTGCCGGACTTCTCGTATCCGTCCGATCCGACGGCGGGCGGGGTCGTGGCGTACTGGAACGGGCGCTGGACCGGCTTCGGCGGCACCAGCGTCGCCGCCCCCACCAATGCCGGGCTCTTCGTCGACACCAACCAGGGCTGCTTCAGCCCGCTCGGACAGGTGGGCCCGTCCTTGTATGCGGCGCAGCAGGCCAATGCCGGCACGTTCACCGACATCACGCAGGGCAACAACGACTTCACGGGGACCAACCTCGGGCAGTTCGCGGCCGCCCCCGGCTTCGATGCCGCCAGCGGCCTCGGCACACCCGTCGACCCCACCCTGGCTCTCGCCCTGCAGGGCGCCGACGGATGCCCGTCGGTGGCCGCCGTCAGCCCCAACACGGGACCCGTCAGCGGGGCGGGGGCCATCACGATCTTCGGCGGCGGCTTCGGCAGCGTGACGTCCGTGACCTTCGGTTCGGCGGGCGCCGGCCGGATTGTGGCGCAGTCGGCCACGTCGATCACCGTCGTCCCGCCGAACGCGGCCTCAGCGCAATGTGTCGACGTCACCGTGGGCAACGCGCAGGGCATCTCGGCCCGGTCCTCGGCCGACCACTACGGCTTCGGCGGGGACCTCAACTGCGGCGAGGGCTACCGCTTCGTCGCGTCCGACGGCGGCATCTTCGACTTCGGGGACGCCGGCTTCTACGGGAGCGCAGGCGGTACGGCGTTGAACGCGCCCGTGGTGGGCATGGCGGACACCGCGAGCACCAACGGGTACTGGCTGGTGGCCTCCGACGGCGGCATCTTCAACTACGGCGACGCGCAGTTCTACGGCTCGACGGGCGCCATCCACCTCAATAAGCCGACCGTCGGCATGGCGGCCACGCCCGACAGCGGCGGGTACTGGCTGGTGGCGTCCGACGGCGGCATCTTCTCCTACGGCGACGCGCAGTTCTACGGCTCGACCGGCGGCCTCCGGCTGAACTCACCGGTGGTCGGCATGGCTGCCGGTCCGGGCGGAGCCGGCTACTGGCTGGTAGCGGCCGACGGCGGGATCTTCAACTACGGCAGCGCCAACTTCTACGGCTCCGCCGGCGCTCTCCACCTCAACAAGCCCGTGGTGGGCATGGCCGCCGCCCCGGGTGGTAACGGCTACTGGCTGGTGGCCTCCGACGGCGGGATCTTCACCTACGGTGCGACGCTCTTCTACGGCTCGACCGGGGGCATGCAGCTGAACGAGCCGATCGTGGGGATGTCCTCCGCCTGAGCTGGGCCCGGCCACCCGGCCACCCGGCCCGTTCGGGCCAGGGGCCAGGAGCCACGATTTCGGTCCCCAGAGCGGCCCCGGATCCGTTTTTGCCCCCGGTAAGCTGCAGTGATGGACGCCAACGGACTGCGGGCGGCCTTTACGCGCTTCTTTGCGGAGAGGGGCCACACCATCGTCCCTTCCGCCAGCCTGATCCCTCACGACCCCTCGGTCCTGTTCACGATCGCGGGCATGGTGCCCTTCAAGCCCTATTTCGTGGGTGAGGAGCCGGCGCCGTGGCCCCGCGCCACCTCCATTCAAAAGTGCTTCCGGACCCCCGACATCGAGATCATCGGCACGGACACGTATCACTGCACGTTCTTCGAGATGCTGGGCAACTTCAGCTTCGGGGACTACTTCAAGGCCGAGGCGATCCCGTTGGCGTGGGAGCTCCTCACCGAGGTCCTGGGTCATGACGGTGACCGCCTCTGGGTCACGGTGCACGAGGGTGACGACGAGGCTGCGCAGCTATGGATCGACAGGGTCGGCGTCCGTCCCGAACGGGTCCAGCGCATGGGCGACGAGGACAACTTCTGGGCCATGGGCGAGACCGGCCCGTGCGGCCCCGACTCCGAGATCTTCATGGATCTCGGCCACGCCTACGGGGACGACGGCGGTCCCAAGCACGGCGGGAGCGATCGTTTCGTGGAGATCTGGAACCTCGTCTTCATGCAGTTCGACCGCGACGCGTCCGGCGCCCTGACCGACCTCCCGCGTAAGAACATCGACACCGGTGCCGGCCTCGAGCGGAACCTACCCATCCTGCAAGGTGTCGATTCCGTGTTCGACACCGACCTGTTCGCGCCGATCATCGACACGGCGGCGTCCATTCTGGGCACCGGGTACGGGAAGGACCCCGAGACCGACGTCGCCCTTCGGGTGCTGGCCGACCACGGACGTGCCTTCTCCATGCTCGTGGCCGACGGCGTCCTGCCGGCCAACGAGGGACGGGGCTACGTGCTGCGCCGCGTCGTGCGCCGCGCCGTCCTCGCGGCGCGCCGCGCCGGCGTGGAGAAGCCGATCGGGCCGGCGCTGGTGCAGGCGGCCACGGACGTCCTCGGCGAGGCCTACCCGGTGCTGCGCGCCCAGCAGGACCTCATCGTGAACGTCGTCGCGCGCGAGGAGGCCGGCTTCGACCGCACGCTGCGGGCGGGGTTGAGCCGGTTGGAGGAGGCGCTCGCCACCGGGACGAAGGTGCTGGAGGGCGACGTGGCCTTCACCCTGCACGACACCCACGGATTCCCGGTCGAGCTCACCGAGGAGCTGGCGCGCGATGCGGGAGTGGAGGTGGACCGAACCGGCTTCGACGCCGCCATGGCCGCCCAGCGTGAGCGGGCCCGTGCTGCGGCGAAGTCGACCCGCGCCGGCGACGAGGCGGCGTACCGGCACCTGCTCGAGGCCGAGGGCGCGACGGTGTTCGTCGGACGGGGACTGGAGAACTACGAGGTGCCGGCGCGCATCGTGGCCGTCCTGGAGGGTGGCGCCGAAGCCAGGGATGACGCCAAGGACGACGGGGCCGGCGACAGGATGGTGGAGATCTTTCTCGACCGGACGCCCTTCTACGCCGAGAGCGGCGGGCAGGTGGGGGACACGGGCACCATCGTCACCGAGTCCGGCATTGCCGACGTCGTGGACACCGTGCTCGCCGTGCCGGGGCTGGTGGCGCACCGGGCCCGCGTGAGCGGCGAGCTGCGGGCGGGGCAGGACGCGCTGGCCACCATCGACGGCGAGCGCCGGGAGGCCATCCGTCGGAACCACACGGCGACCCACCTGCTGCACGCGGCGCTGCGTGCCGTGCTGGGTGATCACGTGCGCCAACAGGGGTCCCTGGTGTCGCCCGAGTACCTGCGCTTCGACTTCTCCCACCACGCCGCGCCGAGCCGCGAGGATCTCGACGCGGTGTTCGCCCGGGCGAATCGGGCCGTGCTGACCGGCGTCGGCGTCGACACCACCGAGACCTCGCGGGAAGAGGCCGAGGACATGGGCGCCATCGCCTTCTTCGGTGACAAGTACGGCGCCTCGGTGCGCGTCGTGCAGGCGGGTTCCACGTCGCTCGAGTTCTGTGGCGGCACCCACGTCGACTCGTTGGGCCAGATCGGCATGATCACGCTCCTGTCGGAAGGCTCCATCGGGTCGAACACCCGCCGCATCTTCGCGGTGACGGGGTTCGTGTCGATTGCGCGCGCGCTCGAGCGCGAGCGGCTGGTGCAGTCCGCGGCCGAGCTGGTGCGGACCGAACCCGACGAGCTGCTGGCGGCCATCGGCCGCCTGGCCGAGCGCCAGCGCGACGCGGAGAAAGAACTGGGCCGGTTGCGCCAGCAGTCGAGCGAGGCGGAGGCCACGACGCTGGCCCAGGCCGCTGCCGCCGACGGTGGGGTGGTCGTGGCGCGCCGGGACAAGGTGGGCCAGGACGACCTCCGGAGCCTGGCCCAGGCCATCCTGCGCCACGACGGCGTGCGGGCGGTCGTCCTCGGGGGCTCACCCGACGGCAAATCGGTGGCCATCGTCGCGGTGACCGGGGGCACGCCCGATGCCACCCAGCTCGTGCGGGCGCTCGGGAAGATGGTCGGTGGAGGGGGCGGCGGCTCGGCCGAGGTGGCGACGGCGGGCGGCAAGGACCCCACGGGGATCGAGGCGGCGCTGGCCGAGGCGCAGCGGCTTCTGTCCGCGTGAGCGGCGAGGGACCCGCCGGGCGCGGCCCGGGCCGCGTGGCCGCGCTCGACCTCGGGGCACGCCGGATCGGCGTGGCCTACAGCGACAGCGGGCGCAGCCTGGCGAGCCCGTGGGGGACGATCCAGCGCAGCGGCGACCCGGTACGTGACCGCACCGCCGTCGTCGAGGCCGTGCGCGAGGTGGAGGCCCGGACCGTCGTGGTCGGCCTACCCCTGAGCCTCTCGGGTCAGGTCGGCCCAGCAGCCCAGTCGGCGCTCGACGAGGCGAAGGCCCTGCGCGAGCTGCTCGAGCCCCTGGGCGTGACGGTCGAGACCGCCGACGAGCGCTTCACCACGGTGGAGGCAGAACGCTCATTGCGGGCAGCGGGGCGGACCGGGAAGGCGGCCCGCAAGGTCGTCGACAGCGCGGCCGCCATGGTGCTCCTGCAAGCGTGGCTGGACAACGCATGAGTGGGCCGAGCGGGCCCTTCGACGGGAACGACGAGAGCGACGACGGCGACGACGGCGACGAGGAGCTGCCGTGGCCGACGGCGGAGCCGGACGCCGAGGAGACGGGGCCGCGCCGGCGCGTCACCGATGGCGCTGCCGGCATCGACAGCGAGTCGGAAGAGGACGAGGATCCCGAGAGTCGCGCGGCGCGCCGGGCCGCCCATTCGGCGCGGGTGCGCAAGCGCCGGCGCATCGTCGTTGGCATCGGCGGGGCGCTGGTCGTCATCCTCTTGGCCTTCGTGCTCTGGTACGAGCTGGAGTCCCATGCGCTGGGAGCGCCCGGACCGCAGGTGGTCATCACCGTGCACCAGGGCGAGGCAACGGATGCTGTCGTCAACGCGCTGAGCCAACAACACGTGATCGGCAGCTCGTTGGCCTTCCAGGTCTCCGAGGTCGTACACGGGTCGCCGACGGTGCTGCCGGGCAGCTACGCCATGCACCAGAACCTGGCCTTCTCGGAAGTCCGCCAGGTCCTGGCGGCCGGGCCCAACATCTACCCGGTCAACGTGCGTCCCGGCTTCACGCTCTCGGAGGTGGCCCAGGAGGTTGACAGGCTCCCCGGCCATACCGGCGAGAGCTTCGCCAAGGTCGCCGCAAACGGCGCGGTGCACTCGACCATTGCGGCCCCGGACCCCGACAACCTGGAAGGCATGCTGGGCGTGGGGATCTATCTCGTCCTGCCCGGTGAGAGTGACGCGACCATCCTCACCGACATGGTGCAGCGCTTCGACCACGGGGTGCAGACAGCCGGGCTGACTCCTGCAGCGGCCAGCGCGCTGGGGGTGACGCAGTACCAGATGCTCACGGTGGCCTCCATCGTGGAGAAGGAGGGCTACATTCCCGTCAACATGCCCGACACCTCGCGCGTCATCTACAACCGCCTGGACCAGGGCATCCCACTCCAGATGGACTCCACCGTCCTGTACGCCCTCGGGCAGGACGGTGGCCCGGTCACCAGCCAGGATCTCAAGATCCAGTCGCCGTACAACTCGTACCTCAACAACGGGCTGACGCCGACGCCCATCTGCATGTCTTCGATGGACGCGCTGAACGCCGCCGTCCACCCGCCGGCCGGCGGGTGGCTCTATTTCGTGCTGGTCAAGAAGGACGGCACCATGGCCTTCTCCGACACCTATGCCGAGCAGCTTGCCAACGAGCAACTGGCCAAGAGCCGTGGTCTGCCCTGAGCAGGACGGCGGCCCTCTCGTGACCATGGACGGGGCGCGGGCCCAGGTGGGTCCCGGGATCCGGTTGGTCGGCGTCATCGGCAGCCCGATCGCGCACTCGCTGTCGCCCCTGTTGCACACAGCCGCGTTCGCTGCCTTGGGACTGGACGCAACCTGGCGCTCGTTGGCCTTCGAGGTGGCGCCGGGACAGGCCGGAGCCGCACTCGACGCCATGCGTCGCGCTGACCTCAGCGGTCTGTCCGTCACCATGCCCCACAAGGCGGACGTGGTTTCGCTGGTCGACGACTGCACCGAGGTGGCGCGCCGTCTCGACGCGGTGAATTGCATCGTGCACCGCGACGGCCTCCTGCTGGGCACCAACACGGACGGCGCCGGGTTCGTCGCCGCACTGGCCCGGGGTGCCGCCTTCACGCCGGCCGGCAAACGGTGCGTGGTGATCGGTGCCGGCGGGGCGGCGCGGGCCGTGGTGTTGGCCCTGGCCGACGCCGGCGCCAGCCAGGTCGCCATCGTCAACCGGACGCCCGAGCGGGCCGCCACCGCCGCCGCATTGGCCGGCCCGGCGGGCTCGGCGGTGCCGGCCGAGGAAAAAGCCCAGGTCGAAGCGGTCCAATCGGCCGATCTGGTCGTCAACGCCACCCCTCTCGGCATGGCCGGAGCGTCTCCGGAGGGCGCCACGCCCTGGTTGGTGGCACCGCAGCTGCTCCGCTCCGGGCAGGTCGCAGCCGACCTGATCTATGCACCCAGGCCGACCCAGTGGCTGGCCGAGGCCGCCGTGGCGGGCGCCGATCCGGTCGATGGGCTCGGCATGCTGGTGCACCAGGCGGCGGCCCAGCTGGAGTTGTGGACGGGGGAAGCCGCCCCGGTCGAGGCCATGTGGCAGGCGGCCGAGGCGGCCGATCCGCCCTCTGCCTCCTGACTCTGAGCCTGGAACCCGGAAGGCCCGGGGTCCGTCAAGCCGTCGGCGGCGCCGGCGGTTCGATCTCGGCCGGCCAGAGCGAGGCCTTCGCCAGTGCTCCCAACGTTGCTTCGCGGAGAGCCCGGGTGAGGGCGTCGCGCTGCGACGGGACCGTGAGCAACATCACCCGCATGGTGACCGTGGTCGAGTCGGCGGACTGCAGCCCGACCACGGTCGGCGGCTCGGTGCAATGCCCGGCATACGTGTCGCTCGTCGCGACCTCGTGGGCCGCCGTGGCGATCACGCTGCGCAGGTGTTCCATGTCCACGGCATCGGCACCGGGCAGGGTGAGGTCGACGATGGCACGGGCCCACCCGCGCGACAGATTGCCCATGAGACGGATCTCGCCGTTGGGGATGACGTACAGGGTGCCGTCGACGCCGCGGAAGCGCGTCAGGCGCATGGTGACTTCCTCGACCACACCCGTGATCCCGCCGACGGTGACCGAGTCGCCCACGTTGAACTGGTCCTCCATGGTCATGAGGATGCCCGAGAAGTAGTCGCGCACGATCTGTTGTGCGCCGAAACCGAGCGTCGCGCCGATGATGGTGGCGCTGGCCAGAAGCGGCGTCAGGTTGATGCCGAGCATGCCCAGCACGATGGCGCCCGCCACGACGAAGACGAAGAAGCGCCAGATGTTCGCCACGACCCCGGACATCGTGGTGACCCTGGCACCCGCCCGGGTCGAACCGGAGCGGTTGGCCGCCTGATTGGCCACGCGCTCGAGGACACGACGGATGACACGGCTGCCCAAGCGGGCCACCATCAGCGCGATCACGACGACGATGAGGATGCTGAGCGGCCGCACGATCAGATCGGTGACCGTCGATGCCGTGTCCGGACTGACCCCGAACTTGGTCAGGAGGTGGTACAGCCAACCCCCGCCCTGGTCGACCTGATTGGTGGTGGACGCGCGGAGGGTGCCCACCAGGGCAGGGAGCGGCGCCAGGGAGGGTGAGGTCACGGCCGGTATTCTGTCCCCGAATCCGCCTTATGACCACACTCGCCCGAACACACGTTGCCACCAGACGCAACGTCCCCCCGTTCGACTTGATCCTCCTCACTGCCACCCTGCTGGTGTCCGTCATCGGGGTCGTGATGGTCTACACGGCCACCCGTGGGTCATTGCTGGCCCAGGGGGAGGACCCCAAGACCTTCTTGAAGAAGCAGGGCCTCTTCGTGGTGCTGGGTGTCATCACCATGGTCGTGGTCGCCCTGATCGACTACCGGCGGATCGAACCGGTGGCCAACATCCTCTACTGGCTGATCGTGCTCGCCCTCCTGGGCGTGTTCGTGGTCGGCAGCAGTGCCCAGGGGGCGGCGCGTTGGTTCAGCCTGGGCCCGTTGCAGCTGCAGCCCTCGGAATTCGCGGTCCTGGCCCTCATCCTGGCCGTGGCCGCGTACTGCGCGCGGCGCGAGGAAGAGGGTCTGGCCTGGCGTGACGTCTTCCGTCTGCTGATCATGGCCGGCATCCCGATCATCCTGGTCCTCCTGCAGCCCGACCTCGGCACGGCGATGATCATGGCGATCGTGTTGCTCGTGCTCCTGGCCGTGGCGGGCCTGCCGATCAGGATCCTGGTCATGCTGCTGGTGGCCACGGCCCTCTTGGCGGTGGTCGCGGTCGAGGGCGGCCTCTTGCAGCACTACCAGATCGCCCGCCTGACCACGTTCCTCAATCCCAACTCGCACAGCACGAACCGCTTCGTGCAGTCGGCCATCTACAACACCCAACAGGCCAAGAACGCCATCGGGTCGGGAGGTTGGTTCGGATCAGGCATCGGGCACGGCGTGGAGACCAACCTCGGCTACGTGCCCGAGCAACAGACGGACTTCATCTTTACGGCGGTGGCCGAGCAGCTGGGCTTCGTCGGTTCCGTCGGCGTGCTGGTGCTCCTGGGTGTCATCGCCTGGCGGGTGCTGCACGCGGCCGTGGTGGCCCGGGACACCTTCGGACGCCTGATCTGCAGCGGCCTGTTCGCCTTCTTCGCCTTCAGCGTGTTCCAGAACGCCGGGATGACCATGGGGATCATGCCCATCACCGGCATCCCGCTCCCGTTCCTGAGCTACGGGGGGACCGCTGTCCTGGTGTTCTTCGGCGCGGTCGGCCTGGCCTTGAGCGTCGGCGCAAGGCGCAAATTCCGGTGACCGACGTGCAGCCGCCGGAGCCGCCGCAGCCACCACCGCCGCCGCAGCCGCAGGGAACGGGGGAGCCGGCGACGCAACCCGAATCCGGGCCCGCGCCAACGGCGGCCCACGAGTCCCTGCCGTCCTTCCGGGTCATGGACGTCGAGGACGTCTCGCTCGATCTGCCCTCGCCCTACCCGGCCGTCACCCTGGTGGAGTCGGAGCCCCCGATGCGGGCGCTGGTCTTCCCGGTCGGTCTGCCCGAGGGCACCGCCATCGCGCAGGCTCTCCGCCGAATGGACTCACGCCGGCCCATGACCCACGAGCTCTTCATGCAGGTGATGCAACAGTCGCGCATCGACGTGATCGCGCTCCGGCTCGTGGGCCGGGACGACGGCAACCTTGTCGCCGAGCTGGACCTCATGACCCCGATTGGCCGGGTGCGGGTCGACTGCCGGCCCTCCGACGGCATCGTGCTGGCGTTGCGCATGCCGGTGCCGGCGCCGATCCTGGTGGACGAGCGTCTTCTGGACGAGGCCGGCGACGTCGTTCCGGTCTGTGAGGACGCCTCGCCGTCCGAGGGGTCACGCACGCCGTAGGGACCGACCATCGGGGTGCGCTCACGCAATGGCGGCTTCGGGCCCGAGCCAGCAACGAAAGAGTTGCGCAGTGCCCTCGTCGATGGTCCGTGGAGGAGTTCTCAGCTACTTTTCTTGCGTTCGGATCAAGACGACTGTGACAACGAGGACGGCGCCATGGCTGAAGCCGAAAAGCACACCGTGATCAAGATCAATGCCATCACCGTGCCCGAGAATTCGGGAGACGAACTGGCCCGACGGTTCGCAGCGCGGGTCGGGGCCGTCGACGATCAGGAGGGATTCGAGGGCTTCGAGCTCCTCCGTCCCACCGATGACCGCCTGCAGTGGCTCGTGGTCACCCGCTGGCGCGACGAGGAGTCGTTCCAGGAATGGGTGTCGTCGCCTGCCTTCGCGCACGGCCACGCCGGCGCTGATCGTCCTTCACCGCAGGGGGGTCCGGTCTCGGTCTCTTCCGAGCTCTGGTCCTATGAGGTGGCCGGCGGTTCGACCGGTTCGGCCGGTTCGGCGGATCCGCCGGACGAGAACCCGACCACGAGCTAGACGCGTACGCGCGGCAAAGGAGGAGCCATGACACAGAGCGGCGTTCCGGTCGGACCCCTCACGACGAAGGAGATCGACCTCGAGAAGGACTCCATGCTGGGCGACCGATTCATGATCCGCTTCAGTGAGGACACTCTGAAGCATCGGCCCCTGGGCATACGACTCATCGTGGAATTCGTGGGGACCTTCATCCTGGTGACGGTGGCGGCCGGGTCGGGCGTGATCAACCACTACGCCGGTGGCGATCCCATCAGCCGAACGGCTGCCGTCATCGCCCCGGGCGCCATTGTGATGGCGATGATCTACGCCCTCGGGCCGCTGTCGGGCCTGCACATCAACCCCGCCGTCACGCTGGCCTTCACGGCCCGACGGGTCTTCAAGGCGATCTGGGCCGTCCCCTACATCGTCGTGCAGCTCGCCGGGGCGGTGTGCGCGGCACTGTTCCTGCAGGCGATGTACAGCCACGTGGCAGCGGGCGGCAACTACCCGATCGCCAAGCCGGGCGGGGAGTGGCGTTCGCTCGTGATGGAGACCATCCTCACGGCGATTCTCGTCACGGTGATCCTCAACACGGCGACCGGTTACCGCAGCATCGGGCATAACGCCGCGCTGGCCGTCGGGGCGACGGTGGCGTTGCTCGGTCTCTTCGCCAGCCCGATCAGCGGTGCCTCCATGAACCCGGCCCGGACGCTCGGCCCCGACATCGTCTCGTGGGACTTCACCGGTTGGTGGGTCTACATCGTCGGCCCGCTTGCCGGAGCAGCGATCGCCGTCATGATGATCGGGTTGCTGCGCGGGCTGCCAGGCAAGCTCGAGCGCGGGGCCGCAGAAGGTGACGCGCTGCCGCTGGAGGGCTGACTCAGCCGGCCGGGACCATGGGCCGCTCGCCCGGACCGGCTGCTGCACCGGCGGCCTGCATCTCGGCTTGGGCCACCGCGCCCTCGTCGGAGATGCGCAGTACCAGGGCGATGAGGATGTAGTTCGCCAAGAGCGAAGACCCTCCGTACGCGACGAAGGGCAGTGTGATGCCCGTGAAGGGCAACAGCCGCACGATTCCCGCCATGATGAAGAACGCCTGGAAGCCGATGATGAGCGTGAGACCGGTGGCCATCAGGCGGGAGAAGTCCGAGCGTGCCGTCTGGGCCACGCGGAAGCCCGATCCGACCAGCAGGATGAAGGCCATCACGACGGCGGCGCAGCCCACCAGGCCCATCTCGGTGCCGATGGCGGCGAAGATCATGTCGCTCGTCAGTTCGGGGACGAGCCCGACGTAGTGGGGGGCCTGGCCGAGGCCCGTCCCCCCGATGCCGCCGTCCCCGAGACTGAACCAGGCCTCGCTCAACTGGGTGTTGTCGGGGTTCTTCGTGGTCGGCCACGGGTTCTGCCATTGCTCGACCCGCAGGTGGACCTGGCCGAAATATCGCGCCGCGATATAGGCGCCGACGCCGAACAGGATCAGCCCGAGGACCAGGTAACCGAAGCGACCGGTGGCCACCCACAGCAGGCCGATGAAGAGGACGAAGAGCAGCGCGGCGAAGCCGATGTCGTCCTCGAGCCCGATCACCGCCATGGCGGCGCCCCAGGCGACGATGATCGGGATGAGAGGCCGGGGGTCGAGGTAGAGGCGGTTCCCGATCTGGGCGGTCGGGATCGACAACATCTCCTTGTTCTCCGCGAAGTAGGAAGCGAAGAAGATGCAGAGGAGGATCTTGGAGAACTCGATCGGCTGGAAGAAGACGCTGCCGAAGTGCACCCACAGGCGCGCGCCGCCGATCGGGGCGAAGAACAGCGGGACGACGAGGAAGATGCCGGCCACCAGCAGCACCAGATAGCGGTAGCGCTCCAGGTCTCGGGAATAACGGACGACGAGAAGCGTCAGCACGTAGAGCACGACGCCCAACGCGGCCCAGCCGGCCTGGCCCTGGGCCTGGCCCGGGTTCCAGCGTGCGATGACGACGTAGCCGATGCCGTTGAGCAACGCGGCGAGCGGGAGGATCACCGCGTTGGCGTTGGGGGCCAGCCAGCGGTTGGCCATGTGGGCCAGGAGCGCCAGGCCCAGAACGACGCCGAGGAAGGCGCCGATGTTGTCCGGGATCTTCGACTTCTGGCCGAGGACCGCAATGATGTACAGAGCGACGATCAGGCCTGAACCGAAGAGCAGCAGGCCCAGCTCCGTCCGCCGCTTGGGCTTGGGGCCGAAGGCGTAGCGCGGAAAAGGCGTGCGGCGGGCAACGGACGGCACCGGGCGAATCGTAGTGGTGGGGGGTAGGATTCGGGGTGACATCCCGCTTCGCACGTTTCGTGCCGCACCCCCACCCATGACCCAGACCGAGCCTCAGCATCAACCCCCGGCGCAGCCGGAGTCCCAGGTCACGGGTAATGGAACGACCGGAACGGCGGACGAGGCGCGCATCGGGGGCGAGGTCGAACACCTCACCCCTCCGACCTATCAACAGATCGAGGCGTTCGGGTATCAGCGCTTCACCAACCGTGAGCAGTCGCGCCTCGACTTCGGCTCCCGCCTGCTCGATCTGGCCGAGGACGACGGCGTGCCCATGCTGGAGCGGGCCAAGTTCCTCGCCATCTTCTCCGAGCTGCTCGACGAGTTCTACCAAATACGGGTGGCCGCCCTCGAGGACCAGGTGGCTGCCGGCGTCAGGACCCGCTCGGTCGACGGGCTGCGCCCCGGCGAGCAGCTGACCATGATCCGGGCCCGGGTCGAGGAGCTCGTCCGGCGCCAGGACCACATCTTCTTGGACCTCATCGTGCCGGGTCTGGCCGAGGCGGGAATCCGCTTCGCGAGCTGGTCCTCGCTGAACGACGAGGACCGCGAGCACCTCGTGGACGTGTTCCAGCGTCAGATCTACCCCGTGCTCACGCCGCTGGCCGTCGATCCCGGCCACCCGTTCCCGTACATCTCGAACCTGTCCCTCAACCTGGTGGTCGAGGTGCAGGACCCCGGATCGGGCGAGGGCCGCATCGCCCGGGTCAAGGTGCCACCCGCACTGCCCCGGTTCGTCGTCATGCCCGACGGCGAGCGCTTCGTCCCGCTCGAGCAGGTCATCGCCGCCCACCTGGACTCCTTGTTCCCCGGGATGACCATCGGCCATCACCACGCCTTCCGGGTGACCCGCAACGCCGACCTCGCCCTCGAAGAGGACGAAGCGGACGACCTGCTGGTCGCCATTGAGATGGAGCTGCGCCGACGGCGCTTCGGCAAGGCGCTGCGCCTCGAGGTCGAGGCCGACATGGGCCAGGATCTGGCGGAACTCCTGGCCACGGAGCTCGAGGTCGGGGCAGACGGCGTCTTCCGTGTCGGGGCACCGCTCGACCTGAGCGGGCTTTGGGGCCTCTACGCGTTGGACCGCCCCGACCTGCACGGCGAGACCTGGACGCCGATGACGCCGCCCCGATTGGCCCAGGCCGCCCACGATCCGGCCGAGTTCTTCGCCATGTTGCGTGAGCGCGACGTGCTGGTCCATCACCCCTACGACTCGTTCGCCACGTCCGTCGAGGCGTTCGTGGGCATGGCCGCCGAGGACCCGGCCGTGCTCGGGATCAAGCAGACGCTCTACCGCACGGGCGGCGACAGCCCGATCGTGGCCGCGCTGATCCGGGCGGCCGAGAACGGCAAGCAGGTGGCCGCCATCATCGAGCTCAAGGCGCGCTTCGACGAGGAAGCGAACATCGGCTGGGCCCGCGCGCTCGAAGAAGTCGGCGTGCACGTCGTGTACGGCATCGTCGGCCTCAAGACGCACTCGAAGACCGCGCTGGTGCTTCGTCGTGAGGACGACGGCGTGCGGCACTACTGCCACGTGGGCACCGGCAACTACAACTCGAAGACGGCGCGCATCTACGAAGACCTCGGATTGTTGACGTCGGACCCCGACATCGGCGCCGACGTGGGTGAGCTCTTCAACTACCTGACGGGCTTCTCGCGCCACGCCGACTACCGCCAGATCCTCGTGTCGCCGGTGACGGTGCGCAAGCGCATCATGGCCATGATCGAAGAGCAGGCCGAGGCTGGTCCGGCGGGCCGCATCGTCCTGAAGCTCAACGGCCTCACCGATGCCGCCATGATCGACGCGCTCTACCGGGCTTCGGGCGCGGGAGTCGAGATCGACCTCGCCGTGCGGGGCCTGTGCCGGCTCCGTCCCGGCATCCCCGAGCTCTCCGAGCGCATCCGGGTGCGCTCGATCGTCGGCAGCTTCCTGGAGCATTCGCGGATCTACCGCTTCGGTGGCGCCCCCGCCGACCCGGCGGCCGGACCCGGTCTGCCCCTCAAGATCTTCATCGGCTCGGCGGACCTCATGGGGCGGAACCTGGACCGACGGATCGAAGTTGTCGTTCCGGTCCACGACCCCGAGTTGCAGTCCAGGCTCTTCGAGGTGCTCGATCTCGTCTTTGCGGACGAGACCAATGCCTGGGAGCTGGGGTCGGACCGGCGCTGGCGGCGCGTGCCGAACCGGCACGGGGTCAGTTCGCAGGAGCGGTTGAAGGAGTTGGCGCGGGAGCGGGCCCGCCGCCGCCTCGACACGGATCTCCGCGTCGCAGAGGGTGACGAGGTCAAGCCTCCCGCGTAGCGGGGCCCCGGCGGTCCCGGGTCACGAGCGCGGCGATCGGGGCGACGCGTTGGCACTGCGCATGGGGGCAATTGCGTCGAACCGGGGCTGGGGCTGGCCCGCCCTGACCGCCGCGGTGGCCTTTGTCGCTACGACCCTGCTGGCGTTCTTCCATCAGCAATTGGATCTGAGCACGTATCTGCTGGGCGGATCCCACGCGTCGTCGAACGATCTCTTCACTGTCACGTATCCAACCGATCACCTCGGTTTCACCTACCCGCCCTTCTCCGCGCTGCTGTTCGCACCGTTCGCCCATTTCCCGCTGCGCGCCTGCGAGGTCGTGTTCTCCTGCGTCAACCTGGGCGCGCTCTTCGCAATGATCGTCGTCAGCCTGCGCGCCGTGTGCCGCTCCCTCGACAAGCGAACCGTGCTCTGGTGGGGCCTCGCCCTCATTCTGCCCGTGCTGCTCTTCGACCCGGTGCGCCAGACCTTCCTGCTCGGGCAGGTGAACATCATCCTGGCGCTCATGATCGTGGCCGACCTCACGATGGACCTGCCACTGCCGCGGGGGATCCTCGTCGGGCTGGCCGCCGCCATCAAGGTGACGCCCCTCATCCTGATCCCGTACCTCTTCCTCACTCGTCAGACCCGGGCCGGTGTGCGGGCCATTGCGGCGTTCGTGGGCGCTGCCCTGTTGGCGGTGGCGTTCAACGGCTCGACGTCGTGGTCGTACTGGACGCACTACATCCGTGACCCCCAGCGCGCCGGCATGCTGTCGTGGGTCGGCAATCAAGGCATTCTCGGTGCAGCCGAGCGGATGCTGGGCCATACCGTCACGACGCCGACCACCTTCGTGATCGTGGTGACCGTCGGGGTGATGGGCCTGTTGATTGCGGCCGGTGCCTACCGCCGCTCATCGCCGGTCCTCGGGCTCCTCGTGGTGGAGGCCACCGAATCGTTGGCCAGCCCGGTCTCGTGGTCGCACCACTTCATCTGGCTGATCCTTCTGGTGGCCTGGTTGGCCCTGGCCGAGGATCGGCCGCGCGCCGGGGAGTGGTGGGCGCTGGGCGTGGCCGTGCTCCTGTGGGCGGCGCCCTACTGGTGGGTGCCGCACGGGCCGGCCGTCCGGTTCGCCGGACGGGGGTGGTTGCTCCCGGTGGGGAACGCCTACGTGCTCGTGTTCATCGTCCTCCTGGTCGGAGCGGCGGTCCGCGTCGTCCGCTCCCATCAGGCCCGCCCCCTGCGGCTGGGCCGGCGGACGATGGCGCCGTCAGGGGCCGGTTCTTGAGCCCGAGCGTCAGCCGCCCCGCTCCGTGTCGGGTTCGCTGACGAGGATCAGCATGTGGGCGCCGGGATCGAGGCGCCGCTCGGCCGACGACTCCGCGTGCGTCACACGCCATCCCGTGACCACCATCAATTTCTGCGGGTCGTCCGGCCGGAAGTCGTTGCGGCGAGGATCGTCGGTCGCCTGACGCACGACGCCGGTGGCGGAACGAAGCGCCCGGACCGGGCCGCTCGCCGGGGGCTCGACCGCGAAGGTCGCCACGAGCACGCTGTCCGGTGCCGCCCGGTCCCGCAACGCGGAACAGGCCGCTGCCGTCGCCTCCAGCGTCAACGCGTCGAAGAGACCCTCGCTGATGAAGAGGGACGGCGAACCGGCCTCATGTCCGGCGGCCTCGAGCGCGTCGCCGAGGTCATCGGACAAGAGATCGAGCCCGACGTACCGCGTGCCCGTCGTCACAATGTTGAGCGCGTCGAGGCGACGGCGCTTGTCGGCTTGTGCCTGCGGCCGGTCCACCTCGAACCACCGTGTCGCGCCACCGGCGAACCGCAGCGCCCGCCCGTCCCCGCCCGCGCCCAGGAGGACGATCTGGGTCGTGCCGCGGCCCAGGGCGCGGGCGACCTCGGCATCGATCACCTGTGTGCGTTGTGCCAACGCCGAGGCGCGCCCGACGGGCACGCTCATGCCGCCGGCAATGGCACGGTAGAGGCGGTGCTCGGCGTCGACATCGCCGTCGGGTGTGGACGGGCGTGTGCGCTCGAGCCGGAGTCGCTGGGCCGCGACCCAGCGCGCCGCGAGGAGGGGATGCCCGGCGCGCATCAGCGACGCCGTGTGCGGCGGGTCGGCAGCCTCGGGAGTGGCGCGGGTGTCAGGAGGGGATCGCTTTGGCCGTCGCCGTTCTCGAGTGGCCGAAGCGCAGCGACAGGTAAGAGGCGCCGCCGAAGGGAATCGGCAACCAGAAGTTCACCAGCCGCCAGCTCAGGACGCCGGCGGCTGCCACGCCGCTGGGGACTCCGAACCCCTTCAGGATCGCGATGACGGTGATCTCGACGACGCCGAGTCCGCTCGGTGTGATCGGGATCACGGCCAGGATGTTGGCGAGCCCGTAGGCCACCAGGGTGTCGACCGGGTCGACGTGCGCACCGAAGGCCAGGAGGAACACCCAGAGGGACGCGCAGTCGAGCAGCCAATTGGCGGCCGCCCAGCCGCCGGCTTTCAGGAGCAGATCCGAGCTCGTGAACAGGATCTTCATGCGGTCGGCCACCCTCTGGACCAAGGAGGTCACCGTCTCGGTGCGCACGAAGGGAAGACGGTCGGCCACCTTCTTCAAGAAGACGGCGGCATGTCGCTCTCCTCGGGTGAGGAAGAAGATGACCGCGGCGAAGATGGCCAGCAGGAGCACGCCGAGAATGGCCGCGAAGCCGTAGAGCGGGTTGTAGCCCTGCAGGGGGATGGAGATGAGCAGGGCCAGCCAGAAGATGATGTTGAGCACCACTGCCGAGCCGATGCCCTGGGTGGCCAGACCGAAGGCGGCGGTGCTGCCTGACACGTTCGCCGACGAGTTGGAGTCGGTCAGCAGCCTGTAGCTGGCGGCGGTCCCCGGCACCTGACCCCCGGGCAACGTGTGGCTGATGGCCAACCCCCACATGTTGATGCGGAAGAGGCGCCAGCGATCGGGTGCGCCGGGGGAGAGGACCGTGTGGGTCAGCTGCGTGTAGGCCACCAGCGCTGCGACCTCGAGCAGCGCGCCGAGGATCAGCCAGACGAGGTTGAGTTGGGTCAGTTGATGCGCTTCCCGGCGGGCGCTGGCGAGCTCTGGGAGCAGGATGTATTCGCCGATGAAGAAGAGCAGCAGCACCATCAGCGCGATCTTCACGTTGCGCGGGAGGAACCTCCGCCGAACCCGGGGTTGCGGGGCGTGCTCTTCTGCTGGAGTCTCCGCGGCGGTGGCATTCCCGCCGCCGCCGGTGGCCTCCTCCAGGGCAGACGGTTCCGGAGTGGGCTCTGGCCCCGGTCCGGCTGTCGATTCGACCGTCGGCTGGTGTGGTGGCTCGTGTACCGGCCCGCGCGCCAGCTCGTCCGCCTGCTCCTCCTCGTGCATCGGATCTCATGCTTGCACGTGGACCGCGCCAACCTGAGGAACCGCCGCTCGAGAGCCCGAAGCTGCCAAGCTGGTCGCCATGCCCCCGAAGGCCCACGAGACCTGGCGCTCGAGATTTTCGGGGAGTGCGGATCGCCGCGGGATTCCGCTGGGGACGATCGTGGTGTCGGTCGCCTCCGTCATCTTGTTGCTGGATCTCAACGCCGCCCTCATCCTCGGGCTCTGGGTCCTGCGCAACATCGTGGTCTACGTGATCATCGCCTTCTTCTTCACGCTCCTCATGACACCGGCCACACGGTTCCTGCACCGCAGGGGGCTGAGTCACGGGGGCTCCACCCTGCTGGTCTTCCTCGTCGGGGCCCTGGCCGTGATCGGCCTGGTGTACCTGTTCACCGAGCCCCTGGTGACCGCCGCCGTGCACTTCAGCAAGCAGGTTCCCTCGCTCGTGACCGAGGCCAAGAAGGGGCACGGTCCGTTGGGCCGACTGCTGTTCCGTCTGCATCTGGAGAAGTACCTCTCCGAGGGATCGTCCAAGTTCGGCTCGCAGATCTCGAAGGTGTTGAAGCCGGCCACGGCCTTCTCGGTCGGTGCCGCAGCGGTGTCGACCCTCGTCACCATCGTGACGATCGCCGTCCTGACCTTCTTCGCCATGCTGGAAGCCCCCCGCATGTGGCACGGCTTCCTGAGCGTCTTCCAGCCGTCGACGGCAGACCGCCTGAACCGTGTGGTCGACGAGTCCATCCGCTCGGTCACCGGCTACATGCTGGGCAACGCGGCGACCTCGGTGATCGCCGGGATCATCTCGGGCGTGACACTCCAGATCCTCGGCGTGCCCTTCGCCCTGCTGCTCGGCGTGTTCGTCGCCCTGGTCGACCTCCTGCCCCTGGTGGGCGGGCTGCTCGCCGGCATCCCGGTGGTCGTCATTGCCGCCATCCACTCGGTCCCCGCCGGGATCACCATGCTGATCGTCTTCCTCGTCTACCAGCAGGTGGAGAACCATGTCCTGAACCCGATCATCATGAGCAGGACCGTGCAGCTCAACCCCTTCTGGGTCCTGATCGCCGTGCTGGTCGGAGCGGCACTGGGCGGCCGTGTGGCCGGCGGCCTGGGCACGTTCGTCGGCGCCCTGATCGGGATCCCCGTCGGGGGTGCCATCCAGGTGATCGTGCGGGAGCTGCGCCGGGGTCCCGATGCGGTGGGCGGCCTCACCGACGAAGAGACAGACCCCGCCGTGGAGCCGGTCGACATCTGACCGGCTGCCGCGCCTGTCCGCCGTGCGGCCAGCGTGCGTGAGGAGGGCGAAACATCGGTCGCAGGCTCCGCCGCACGGCGCCGGGGCAGGCCAGGGGCCGAACCAGGTCCGGCCGCCGCTCCGGCCCGCGCAGAGGTTGGCGCGGCAACCTCACCTAGAATGCCTGCATGCGGCCGCTGGTGATTATCCCGACCTACAACGAGTCGGAGAACATCGTGCGGATGTTGCACCGGATCCACGAATGCCTGCCCGACGCCGGCATCCTGGTGGTCGACGACGGCAGCCCCGACGGCACGGCCGACCTCGTGAAGGGGGTGGCGGCCGAACTACCGGACGTGCACCTGCTCTCGCGGGCGGCCAAGTCCGGGCTCGGCAGCGCGTACCGCGCCGGCTTTGCCTGGGGCCTCGAGCGCGGCTACGAGGCCTGCATCGAGATCGACGCCGACTTCTCGCACGACCCCGCCGCGCTGCCGACGCTGGTGGCGCCGCTCAGCGAGGGCTTCGACGTCGTGATCGGGTCGCGCTACGTGAAGGGCGGCTCCATCCCCAACTGGGCATGGCACCGGCACATGCTCTCGCGCGGCGGCAACCTCTATGCGTCCGCCGTGCTCGGCCTCGGCGTATCCGACTCGACCGCGGGCTACCGGTGCTACTCGGCCCGCATCCTGCGCAAGCTCGATCTCGACCGCATCCGGGCCGAGGGCTATGGCTTCCAGATCGAAATGACCTACCGGGTGCGCCAGTACGGCGGCGCCATCACCGAGGTGCCGATCAAGTTCGTCGACCGCGAGGTCGGCGAGTCGAAGATGTCGTCCTTCATTGTGGTCGAGGCGCTCGGTCTGGTGACGTTCTGGGGCCTGGGGCGGATCGTGCGCGGGGCACAGCATCTCGTGTCGGGTTCGCGGCGCAAGAGCGCGTCGGCCGGGGCGGGCGCCGCCGGGGCGGGCGCCGCCGGCGCGGACGCGGCAGCTCCCATTGCCAACGGCAGCGGTAGCGGGAACGGCACTTCGGACGGCACCGGAACCGGCTCCGAGGACCCGGTCCGGTCGGCGTGAGCGCGGGCGGGCTGGCGTGACGGTCGAGGCACCCCCGGCCCGCATCCTCGTCGTCGACGACGAGCCGAACATCGCCGAGCTGCTCTCCGCCGCGCTGGTCTTCGAGGGCTATCAGGTGGGCGTGGCGGCAACCGGGGCTGAGGCGCTCGAGCAGGTCCGCAATTTCCGTCCGCATCTCGTCATGCTCGATGTGATGCTGCCCGACTTCGACGGCAACGAGGTGTGCCGCCGTCTCCGCAACCAGGGCGAGCAGATGCCGATCGTCTTCCTCACGGCGCGTGACACGACCCAGGACAAGGTCGAGGGCCTGAGCCTGGGCGACGACTACGTGACCAAGCCCTTCAGCATCGAGGAGCTAATGGCCCGGGTGGGGGCGATCCTGCGCCGCGCCGGCGAGATGGCCGCTGCCGACACCTCCGTCCTGCGCTTCGCCGACCTGGTGATGAACATCGACACGCACGAGGTCTGGCGCGACGAGCTGTCGGTCGACCTGACGGCGACGGAGTTCAACCTCCTGCGCTATCTGCTCGAGAACGCCCGGCGGGTCATCTCCAAGTCGGAGCTCCTCGACAACGTGTGGGGCTACGACTTCCACGGCGATCCCAACATCGTGGAGACCTACATCAGCTACCTGCGCAAGAAGATCGACGATCGAGAGCCGGCGCTGATCCACACGATCCGACGCGTCGGCTACACCCTCCGCCTGCCTCGGGACGGATGAGCCTCCAGAAGCGGCTCGTCGCCGTCGTGGCGCTGCTGCTCGTGGTCGGCCTCTTGGTTGCCGACGTCGTCACCTACGCGTCGGTGCATTCGTTCCTCTACGGCCAGGCCGACAACACATTGGCCCAGAACGAGTCCCTCGGCTTCAACTACGCGACCTACGCCGCCGAGCGGGGCCTGCCCGTCAACAAGCCCGACCTTTCGCGGCGCGTCTCCTCCGACGTGTACGTCCAGCTGCTGAACCGCTCGGGGAAGGTCGTCCTCGCCCGCCCGTCGGGCCCCGTGGCGCGCCCCGACCCGGCGCCGATCCTGACCAAGGACATCCCGGTGCAACAGGTGCCCGACATCGACCACCGGGTGCGGGTCGGGCGCTTCGCCGGCCCCTTCCACCCCGACCCGGACGCCGTGGTGCTGGGGAGCACCGGCGACCCTGACGGCCAGTACCGCACCGTGGCCGTCACCGTGCCCCAGGGGACGCTGGTCACCTCCATTTCGTTGAACCCGACCAACGACACGCTGGCCTCGTTGCGCAAGGTCGAGCTCTTCGCCTCACTGGCCGTGCTGCTCGCCATGGGCGCACTCGTCTTCGTGGTGGTGCGCCGGGGATTGCGCCCGCTGCGCCAGATGGCGGGCACCGCCGACGCCATCGCCTCGGGAGACCTGACCCGCCGTGTGCCCGAGGGGCGCCCCGGCACCGAGATCGGCCGTCTGGGCTCGGCCCTGAACGAGATGCTGGCGCAGATTGAGGTGGCCTTCGACGAGAAGTCGGCCTCCGAGGAGCGCCTGCGCCAGTTCGTGGCCGACGCCTCCCACGAACTGCGGACGCCCCTGACCTCCATCCGGGGCTACGCCGAACTGCTGGGCCGGGGCGGCTTCTCCGACGAGGCCGGGAAGCAGAAGGCGCTCGAGCGCATTGAGGTGGAGGCCACCCGTATGGGCGGCCTGGTCGAGGACCTCCTCCTGCTGGCCGAGCTGGACCGGGGCCGGCCGCTCCGGTCCGAGCAGGTCGATCTGCACCGCATCTGCTCCGACGCTGTGGACGACTCCAACGCGGTGCCGCACGGGCACAACCTCCGGCTGCAGGCGGGACCGCCCGTGGTGGTCGTGGGGGACGATGAGCGCCTGGCCCAGGTGGCCCACAACCTGGTCCGCAACGCGTTGGCCCATACGCCGCCGGCCACCGACGTCGTCGTGTCGACGGGCGTGGCCCAGACGATGGGGTACATCAAGGTGACGGACAACGGGCCCGGCATCCCGCCTGCGGTCACCGGCCGGGTCTTCGACCGCTTCTACCAGGGCGACCCGTCCCGTTCGGCGGCGGGGACGGGACTCGGACTGGCCATCGTGCGTGCCATCGCCGAGGCCCTGCACGGCACGGCCGAGGTGGCGGCGTCGCCGGAGGGCGGCGCCTCCATCGTCGTCAGGATCCCGCTCGCCTCCAGCCGGGCCGGTCTTCCGCTCGGCCCGCCCGTGCCGGAGCGCTCACCGCAACTGCACTGAGGCCCCGGGCACGACGGCGTCGAGTACCGTCGCCAGCTTCACGTCCGCCTCGAGCGCCTCGGCCTCGGGGTCCGAGTCGGCCACGATCCCCCCGCCGGCCCGCAGCGTGAGCCTCGCCCCCTCGGCATCGAGCTGGGCGCTGCGGATCCCGATCATCCATTCCCCGTCGCCGTCGGCGCCGACCCAGCCCACCGGGCCGGCCCAGTGGCCCCGGTCGCCCGCCTCGTGATCGGCGATGAAGGCCAGGGCCTCCGGGCGGGGCGTCCCGCCCACGGCGGGGGTCGGGTGGAGCTGCTCGAGGAGCTCGAGCACCCCGACCGGCTGCGCCAGCCGCCCCTCGATCCTCGTGCCGAGATGCGCCACCGAACGGAAGGCGACCACCGACGGCTCAGCCGGGACCGACAGCTCGGCGCAGAAGGGAGTGAGGGTACCGGCGATGGCGTCGACGACGTAGCGGTGCTCGGCCCGGTTCTTCGACGACGCGGCCAGGTCGCGCTGGGCGTCGGCGTCGGTGCGGGCGGTGTCGCCCCGAGGGACGGTGCCGGCCAGCGGGTGGCTGGACACCCTGGTCCCGTGCCGGGCCACCAGGAGCTCGGGGCTGGCGCCGAAGAAGGAGCCGTCCGGGACGGGCATGGAGAAGATGGTGCAGTTCGGCTCGCCGGCCCGCAGCCGGCGCAGGACGGCCGACAACGAGAGATGTCCGCGCAGGCGGACCTCGACCGGTCGTGAGAGGACGACCTTGCGCAGCGCGGCGCCGGGACGCGCCATGACGCGGACGGCGTCGGCGACCATGGCGACGTAGCCCACGGCCGTCATCGGAGTAGTCAGCTCGGGCACGGGCACGGGCGCCTGGGCCGGCTCGCCCGGTGACGGGGTCGTGTGGGCCGCGGCGCCGTACTGCCAGATGACGGCGTCGAACAGCTCGCCGGTGTCGGGGAGCGCCACGTCCGCCGGCCCGACCGCGGTGGCCCAGCGCCGGGTGACTCCGTCGGCGTCGCGTGAGGTGCCCATGGTGAAGCGCGGGACGACGAGCAGGCCGTCGAAGGCGTCGGAGAAGGGCAGGGCGCCGAGGGCCACGGGTCCGGAGCCCAGAGTGCCCACGGCGTCCTCGCACGGGATGGCGGCCAGCGCCACCGCGGCCCCCGAGGCCGGGACGAGCAGGGCGGTGCCCCAACCGACCAGCGTGAATCCGGGGCGGTCGAACAGCACCGTCGGGCTGCCGTCGAATTCCAGCGCGTCGGGCCCGTACTCGAGGGCCACGGTGCGGGCGTGCAGGGCCTCTCCGGCCTGTCCAGGCTCCGTCATGGCGTGCCGGAGCGGGTGGCCACCACCATCTGGCTCAGGCCGCCGGCCAGGGGCCGGATCCCCACGGCGGAGAATCCGGCCTGACGCAGCATGGTGCGCAACTCCGGGGTGGGTGGGAGGTAGGCCACCGACTGGGGCAGGTACCGGTAGGCCTCCTTGTCCGACAGGGCCGCACCGAGCGCGGGAACGGCCCTGGTGAACCAGAGGTCGTAGCCGGCGCGCCAGAGGGGCGCCGTGGGGGTGTCAACCTCCAGGACGGCCAGGCGCCCGCCGGGCCGCAGGACACGGGCCGACTCGGCCAGGGTGGCGGCCAGGTCGGTGAAGTTGCGCAGCGCGTAGCCGCAGACCAGACCGTCGAAGGAGCCGTCGACGAAGGGGAGGTGGCTGCCGTCGGCTTCTACCAACGGCGTGGCCGACCCGTTGGCATCGAGCATGCCCGCGCTCAAGTCGGTGCCGACGACCCGGTAGCCACGGCGCAGCGCCAGACGTGAGAGGTCGCCGGTGCCACAGGCGAGGTCGAGCACGCGCGACCCCTCGGGCAGCGCCAGCGCGACGACGGTGTTGCGGCGCCACGCCTGGTCGAGCCCGAACGTCATCAGGCGGTTGATCAGGTCGTAGCGCGGCGCAATAGTGTCGAACATGGCGCGCACGCGCGCCGTCTTCTCTTCTCCGGTGGGCAGCGGCGGCGGTGACCCGGGCCGGCGTCGCTCCACGGCGTCAGTCGGTGTCAGCGGTAGTAGCGGTAGACCACTTGGGCCACGCAGGCGGGCTTGGGCGCGTCCTTGACCTCCATCACGAGGTCGTAGGTCACCTGCACGCCGCCTTCGGTCTCGTCGACGGCGGCGATGGTGACGCCCATGCGGAGCTCCGAACCGACGGGCACGGGGGAGGGGAAGCGCACTTTGTTGCAGCCGTAGTTGACGCCGAACTTCGTCTTGTCGACCCGGATGACCTTGTTCAAGAGGACCGGCGCCAGCGACAGTGTGAGGTACCCGTGGGCGATGGCCAGGCCGAAGGGACCGTCCTTGGCCCGCTCGGGGTCGACGTGGATCCACTGGTGGTCGTCGGTGGCGTCAGCGAAGAGGTTGACCCGCTCCTGCGTGATCGGCTGCCATTCCGAGTAGCCGAGTTCCTTGCCGACGAGCTCGGCGAAGGCATCGACGCCGTCGATGGTGGTGGTCATGGTGCGCTCCTTGCTGCTCAGGGTCTGATTCCGCTGCAGGACGCTACCCGCGTGGGAGTGCCTCACTACGCTGACGGCGGTGAGTTCCACGCACGAGCACGAGCCGACCCCGCCGCACCACCACCGGGACTTCCGGGGTGGCGGGGCCCGTGCCGCCGTCTTCGGGGTGAGCGACGGCCTGGTGACCAACGTCTCGCTGGTCCTGGGCATAGCCGGGGCCAACCCGGGTGGCTCGATCGTGCGCCTGGCGGGGGTGGCCGGCCTGATCGCCGGGTCCTTCTCCATGGCGGCCGGCGAATACCTCTCCATGACGGCCCAGCGCGAGCTGATGGAGCGCGAGCTGGAAGTCGAGCGGCGCTCGCTGAGTCACAGTCCCGAAGGCGAGGCGGCCGAGCTGCGCGGCATGTACGTGCGCCGCGGCATCGACCCCGTGGTGGCCACCGACATGGTGAACGAGGTGATGCAGGACCCCGAGCTGGCGCTCGAGACCCATGCCCGGGAGGAGCTCGGCATCACGCCCCAGACGCTGGGGTCGCCGTGGCAGGCCGCCGCCGCGTCCTTCGTCACCTTCGCCCTTGGGGCCTTCATCCCGCTGGCGCCGTGGCTCTTCACCTCGGGCACGACGGCCATCGTGCTCTCCATTGTGCTGGGCGCGGTCGCTTCGGTGGCCGTCGGCATCGTGCTGGCGCGCTACACCGAGCGGCCAGTGGTGGTCTCGGCGCTCCGGCAGTTGGCGGTGACCGTGGTGGCCGCCGGGGTGACGTTCGGGGTGGGCAAGGCGATCGGAACCGGCATCAACTGAGCCGCCGCGGCGGCGGCCCGTTGCCGTCAGCCGGGTCGGCCCGTGGCCTCGCGCCGGTAGGAGCGATCGGTGTGGTCGACCGTGAAGCCGAGCGAGTGGTACAGCCCCACCGCGGCCACGTTGGAGGCGTCGGTGTAGAGCATCCCCACCCTGATGCCGCACCCGGCCAGGTGCGTCAGCCCGGCCACGGTGAGGGAACGGCCCCAGCCCTGCCCGTGGTGGAGGGGGTCCACGTCGATGACGTAGATCTCGCCCAGGACGGGCGCGTGGTCGGAATGGACCTTGGTCCAGCAGGCCCCGATGAGACCGGGCCCGTCGGGGTCGTCGGCGACGAGGAAGCCGTCGAGGTCGACCCAGTCGGCCGCCATACGCTCGCGCAGCTCGGCGACGGTCCAGGCACCCTGCTCGGGGTGGCCGTCGAAGGCACGGTTGTTGGTGTCGACCCAATGCTCTTCGTCGCGGCCGGGGACGAAAGGCCGCGTGACCAACGGCCGGGTGGCCGCGACAATCTCGTCGGGCAGTGGCAGGGGGACGCGCATCTGGAGGAGATCCCGCTCGGGGAAGAAGCCTTCGGCACGCACCCGGTCGTCGTCGGTCTCGGTGGACTGCATGACCCAGAGATGGACGGGGGATCCCGGGGGCGCCTCGGCCACGGCCCGCCGCAGGAGCGCCGCGTCGACCTCCTCCGTCGGCAGCGGGACAGCGGGGTCCACCACGACGTGCACGACGGTCGACCCGTCCCGGCCGGGGGAGAGGACTGCGCACCCGACGAGAGCCGTCCCGTGCCGGGCCAGGACGACGCGTTCGCCGTGCGGTACCTCGACGTGTCGGGTGACGGCCAGCTGCTGCGGCTCGGGCAGCGGCGGGTGCCCGGTCGCCGCGCCGGCCCGGTCGAGCAGGGAGACGAGCGCCGCGCGCTCCGGCGCGGGCAGTGCGCGCAGGTCGACCACTGTCTCGTCCAGGGCGTCCACTGCGGCCAACGTAACCCGGTACCGTGAATCGGTGGCGAAGCCCAGGAGAGCAAAAGGCCGGGCCCTCCTGACCGTGGAGCGCCTGGCCGAGATCTATCCCGGGTCGGCCGCCGACCTGTGCGCGCTCGACTTCAAGGACGCGTTCCAGCTGCTGGCGGCGACCATCCTGTCCGCCCAGAGCACCGATGTCCGGGTGAACATGGTCACGCCTGCGCTCTTCGCGGCCTACCCCGACGCCGCCTCGCTCGCCGCGGCGAATCCCGAGCACGTGGAGGAGCTCGTGCGCTCCACGGGGTTCTTCCGGGCCAAGACCAGGAGCCTCATCGGGATGGCCAGCGTGGTGGCCGATCGTTACGGCGGCGAGGTGCCCAACGACCTCGACGAGCTCGTCAAGATCCCCGGCGTCGGTCGCAAAACGGGCAACGTCGTGCGCAGCGTCGCCTTCGGGCTACCGGGGCTCCCGGTGGACACGCATGTGCTGCGGGTCAGCGAGAGGTTGCACCTCACCGAGGCCCTCCCCGCCCCGGCGCGGCGCGACGCCGTCAAGGTCGAACACGAGTTGAACGGGTTCGTTCCGCCGGGCGAACGGGGCGCCTTCAGCCTCCGGGTGATTCTTCACGGACGGGACACATGTGTTGCACGGAAACCCCGCTGCGGCGCATGCCCTTTGGCCGATTACTGCCCCTCGGTACGGTTATCGGCGTAGCCGTGCGCATTCCCCCCCCTTTTTGGGCAATTCGTTGTACTCAAGGTGAAATCGGAGAATAAGGCGCTACCATTGTTGCCGGAACCGGTTCCCGCCACCTGGTTCCAAAAGAGTCGAAGCTGGGATCCGCCTCCCGGTCGGCTCGCCCCAATGCCGGCCTTCGGGCCGGCATTGGTGTTTTCCGGCCCAGGTGAGAAGCCAAAGTGACGGGTGGTATTACTTCAGGTGCTACCCTCGGAACATGGTCACCAAGCGCTCCGTTTCGCTCGATGACGAGGTGGCCTCGTCGGTCGAAGAGGCCGCCAAGCAGGATGGCGTCTCCTTCAGTGCGTGGCTCTCCTCTGCGGCTGAGAAGCAACTGAGGGTGCGCCAGGGTCTGCGGGGCGTCGCCGCCTGGGAGGGCGAAACGGGGTCGTTGAGCGCCGAGGAGCTGGCTGCCGGCGAGGCGCTGCTGGCGCGGCTGCGTTCCGGTGTGTCCGGAGTGGCCTCGCGCGTCCGGCGGCGGTGACGACCACCCGTCGCGAGGGCCTCGTCTACGGGCTGGGCGCGCTCCATGCGGCGGCCCGCGGCGATCGCATGATGTGGGCGCTCCACCGCGCCGCGCTGTCCAACGGCATCGTGCCGGTGGTCCCCGCCGTGACAGTGGCCGAGGGATACCGCACCGAGGCGCGCAGTGACCGCATCGGTGAGCTCCTCGCCGGCACCGAGGTCGAGCCCTTCGGCGGGGAGGCGGCGCGGCGGTCGGGTGAGATCGCCGCGCGCTGTGACACGTCTGACCTGAGCGTGGTCGCCGTGGTCGAGCTGGCGGAGCGGCGGAACTGCGCCGTGGTGGCGCAGCGCCAGGCCGTGCTCCGGACCGCAGCGTCGCTGCTCGGTCACGAGCTGGTCCTGTACGCGGTCTGACCTGAGCCGACCTGGACCTGACGGACCCCGGGGGTCAGCGGCGCCCGGATTGACCCCGTCCCTGGCCGAAGCGGCGCAAGCGGCGGAGCGCCCCGCCCAGGGCCCGCTCGACCGCGATGAGCTCGTGCGCCATGTCCTCGTCGCCACTGGCCAGTGAGCTCTCCGCCAGGGCGGTGACCCTGTCGTGCAGCTCGGCCAGGGTGGAGGAGAGCGAGGAGATCTCGGCGGCGGAAGTCATGCCCCGATGATGGCCGATACGGCGCCCGACGAGAAGACGCCCGAGCCGGCATGCCGGGCCAGGCCCTGCGGGGCCCGCCGGTAGCCTTGTGAACTCATGTCCCTCCGTACCCTGGACCTCCGCGGCACGCCGCCGCCCTACGAGGCGGTCCTGCCGCGCCCGGCGGATCCGGGGTCCGACGTCCACGACGTGGTGGCCGAGATCCTGCGCCAGGTGCGCGCCGACGGGGACGAGGCCATCGTGCGCTACACCGCACAGTTCGACCGGGTGGACGTGTGCGACGGCCTGCGTGTCCCTCCGGCCGAGATCGAGAAGGCGTGTGCCGATGCCGACACAGCACTCCGGCGTGCCCTCGAGGTGGCGTTCGAACGCATCCTGACATCACACGCGCACGTGCGCACACCCCCCGGGGATCTGGTTGACGGCGGGATCACCGTGGCGCACCTGACACGTCCGGTGCGGCGGGCCGGGATCTACGCGCCCGGCGGGCGGGCCCGCTACCCCTCCACCGTGTTGATGGCGGCGGCGCCGGCCCGGGTGGCCGGCGTGGGGAGCATTGCGCTCTGCGTCCCCCCGGGCGCCGACGGGCGGGTCGACACGGCGACCCTGTGTGCCGCCTCCATCGCCGGGGTGGACGAGGTCTACCGGATCGGTGGGGCGCAGGCCATTGCCGCCATGGCCTACGGGACACGCAGCGTGCCGGCGGTCGACGTCATCGCCGGGCCGGGCAACGCGTACGTGGCGGAGGCCAAGCGGCAGCTGTCGGGTGTCGTCGGCGTGGCGTCCGCCTTCGCCGGGCCCTCGGAAGTCGTCGTCATCGCCGGCCCCGACGCCCGGCCGTCGTTCGCCGCGGTGGATCTGGTCGTGCAGGCCGAGCACGGGCCCGATGGGCTGGCCTGGTTGGTGACCTGGGACGCAGGGCAGGCGGCGACGATCTCGGCCGAGGTCGATCGCATCGTGGCCGCGTCCAGCCGCCGGGCCGACCTGGAGGCCACGCTGGCCAGCGCGGGGATCGTCTGTCTCGTCGACGGCCCGGAGGAGGCGCTGGCCGTCGCCAACGTCATTGCGCCCGAGCACCTGCAGCTGATGGTGCCCGAGGAGGAGGGGCTGGCCCTGCTCGAACGTGTGCAGAACGCCGGCGCCGTCTTCATCGGGCCCTGGTCGCCCGCGAGCATGGGGGATTACATCGCCGGGCCCAACCACATCCTGCCGGTGAACCGCACGGCGCGCTTCTCGTCGGCCCTGCGCGCTGACGACTTCCGCAAGCACATGCACGCGGTGCGGGTGACGCCCGACGCCCTGCGCACGCTCGGACCGCTTGTCGTCACCCTGGCCGTGACCGAGGGTCTCCCGGCACACGCTGACTCGGTGCGGCGCCGGCTGGCGGCACTCGGGGGCAGCCCCGACGGGCAGGGCACGTCGTGAGCGCCGTCCCGCCCGTACGCCCCGACCTGCAGCTGACCGAGGGCTACCACTCGCCCCAGGTGGAGGCGGAGGTCCGGCTCAACACGAACGAGTCGCCGTTCGCACCCCCCGACGCCTGGCGCGAGGAGTTGCTGGCTGCGCTCGCCGAGGTGTCCTTCCACCGTTACCCCGACCGACCCGCCACCGAGCTGCGGCAGGCGGTGGCCGGCCTGCACGGTGCCACCCCGGACGAGGTGTTCTGCGCCAACGGGTCCAACGAGGTGTTGCAGAGCCTGCTGCTGGCCTTCGGTGGGCCGGGTCGCCGCGCCCTGGTCTTCGAGCCGACCTACGCGTTGCACTCGCACATCGCACGCACCACCGGGACCGAGGTGGTCGAGGGCGCGCGCGACGACGACTTCCTGATCGACCCCGGGCACGCGCTCGAGCTCTTGGCGGCACAGCGTCCCGACGTCACGTTCCTCTGCTCGCCCAACAACCCGACCGGACGGGCCGAGCCGCCCGAGACCGTCGCCGCGGTGAGCGGCGCCGCGCCCGGTCTCGTGATCGTGGACGAGGCCTACGGGCAGTTCTCGCCGTGGTCCGCCCTGGCGTTGCGCGGGCCCGAGCAACCGGGCCTCGTCGTCACCCGCACCTTCTCCAAGACGTGGGCCATGGCCGGAGCGCGGCTGGGCTACCTGGTGGCGGATCCCGCCGTCGTCGAGGCGTGCGAGTCGGTGGCGCTGCCCTACCACCTGTCGGCGCAGACGCAGCTCGCCGGCCTCATCGCCCTGCGGCACGTGCCCGAGATGGAGGCGAGGGTGGCCCGCATCTCCGAGGAGCGGGGGAGAGTGGCCGCCGCGTTGAGCGACCTGCCGCTGGACAGCTGGCCGTCCGACGCCAACTTCATCCTGTTCCGGCCCCGGGATCGTGCGGCCACCGCCGTCTGGCGCTCCCTCCTGGACCACTCGATCCTGATCCGCAACTGTGCCAGCTGGGACGGCCTGCGCGGCTGCCTGCGTGTCACGATCGGGACGGCCGAGGAGAACGATCGCTTCCTCCACGCCTTGAAGGAGAGCCTGTGACCACCGATGTCCGCCGCGCCACCCGAGTGCGCGCCACCAAGGAGACCACCATTGAGGCGGAGCTGGTGCTCGACGGCACCGGTCGCACCGAGGTGTCCACGGGCCTCCCCTTCTTCGACCACATGGTCGAGCAGCTCGGCAAGCACGCCGGGTTCGACCTCACCGTGCGCGCCGCGGGAGACCTGCACGTTGACGCGCACCACACCGTGGAGGACGTCGGGATCGTTGTCGGCGCCATGCTCGGCGAGGCCCTGGGCGACAAGGCCGGGGTGCGCCGCTTCGCCTCCATGCTGCTGCCGCTGGACGAGGCGCTCATTGAGGTGGCCCTCGACCTGTCGGGACGTCCCTACCTGGCCTACACGCTCGACTTCGCGCCGGACACGCCCGGACTGGGCACGCCGCCGTTCGACCCGCAGCTGGCCGAGGAGTTCTGGCGCGCCTTCGCCACCGCGGCCAACCTGACGTTGCACATCCGCCGGCTCGAGGGCAAGAACACGCATCACATGCTGGAGGCCAGCTTCAAGGGGGTGGCCCGGTGCCTGCGCGACGCCGTGCGCGTCGAGGGGGGTGACATCCCCTCCACCAAGGGCAGCTTGTGACGGTAGCGCCACGCATCGCCGTCCTCGACTACGGCATCGGGAACCTGCGCTCGGCGGAGAAGGCGCTGCAGCACGTCGGGGCGGACGCCCGCCTCGTCGATGATCCCGCCGCGGTGGCCGCGGCCGACGCCGTGGTCCTTCCCGGCGTGGGCGCGTTCGGCGCCTGCGCGCGGGCGCTGCACGACAGCGGGTTGGAGGACCCGGCCCGAGCCGCCATTGCCGCCGGCGTGCCCTTCTTCGGCGTCTGCGTCGGGTTCCAGCTGCTCTACCAGGGATCGGTCGAGAGCCCGGGTACCGCCGGCCTCGGGGTGTTCCCGGGTGAGGTCGGACCTCTGCCCACCGGCGTGAAGCACCCGCAGATGCAATGGAACACCCTCGAAGCGTGCGGGGACGAGGAGCCGGAGCCGCTGCGCGGCCTGGGCCCGCGGCCCTGGGTCTACTTCGTCCACTCCTTCGCGCCGCCGGTCGGGACCGAGACGGCGGCGGTGTGCGACTACGGCGGTCCCGTGGCGGCGCTGGCCACCCGCGGCTCCCTCTGGGGCGCGCAGTTCCACCCGGAGAAGTCCGGAGCGACCGGGCTGGCGCTGCTCGCCAACTTCGTACGCGCCGCCCAGGAGGCGGCATGATGGATTTGCTCCCGGCCATCGACCTGCGCGGGGGGACGGCGGTGCGCCTGACGCAAGGCGACTTCGACCGCGAGGACCGCTACGGCGATCCGGCTGCGCTCGCGGCGCGCTACATCGCCGATGGCGCGTGCTGGATCCACATCGTGGACCTCGACGGGGCCCGCACGGGCGTGCCACACGAGCGCGGCGTGCTGGGCCAGATCCTCCGCCTGACTCGGGAGGCCGGTGTCAGCGTCGAGTTCGGTGGCGGTATCCGCTCGGAGGACGACGCCGAGGAGGTCCTGAAGTCCGGGGTGACGCGTGTAGTCCTCGGCACCGCCGCGCTCGAGGAGCCCGCCTTGGCCGGCCGCTGCGCCCGCCGCTGGCCGGGCCGGGTGGCCGTCGGGCTCGACTACCGGGTCGGCGAGGACGGGGTGACCGACGCGCAGGCCCAGGGGTGGCTGGCCGGGACGGGGCAGGCCGTGACCGACCTGCTCGAGTTGTGGGAGCACGACCCCATCGGCGCCGTCGTTGCCACCTCGGTCGCGCGCGACGGCATGTTGTCGGGCCCCGATCTGCCGGGGCTGCAGGCGCTGCTGGCCGCCACGGCGCTGCCGGTCGTGGCGTCGGGAGGCGTCTCGCGTCCGGACGATCTCGTCGCGTTGGCCGGGCTCGAGGTCCGAGGCCGCCGGCTGGCCGGGGCCATCGTGGGCAAAGCCATCGTAGAGGGCCGGCTCACGGTGGAGGAGGGGATCGCCGCGTGCACAGCATCCGCCTGATTCCCTGTCTCGACGTCACCGGGGGCCGCGTGGTCAAGGGCGTGCGCTTCGTCGACCTGACCGACGAGGGCGACCCCGTGGAGCTGGCGGCGCGCTATGACGCCGAAGGGGCGGACGAGGTCACCTTCCTCGACATCACCGCCTCGTCGGACGAGCGCGACACGATGGTCGATGTGGTGGCCCGCACGGCGGAGCAGGTCTTCATCCCCCTCACCGTCGGGGGTGGGGTCCGGGCGGCGGAGGATGCACGCCGCCTCCTCCGGGCCGGGGCGGACAAGGTCGCGGTGAACACAGCCGCTGTCGAACGCCCCGAGCTCGTGCGTGACATCGCGGAGGAGTTCGGCGGCCAGTGCGCCGTGGTGGCGATCGACGCCCGGGCGCGCACCGACGGTGCCGGCGGGTGGGAGGTCCACACGCACGGCGGGCGGACGCCCGTCGGTCGGGACGTCGTCGCCTGGGCGGTCGAGTGCGCGGCAAACGGGGCGGGCGAGATCCTGTTGACGTCCATGGACCGCGACGGGACGCGCGACGGGTTCGACCTGGCGTTGACGCGCGCGGTCGTCGAGGCCGTGGACATCCCGGTGGTGGCGTCGGGCGGCGTGGGCGCTCTGCAGGACCTGGTCGACGGTGCGCTCGGCGGGGGCGCCGACGCCGTGCTGGCGGCGTCGATCTTCCACCGGCGCGAGTTCACCATCGGCGAGGCGAAGGCCTACATGGCGGCGCAGGGGGTCACCGTCCGCCCGGCCTGAGCCGTGCACCCTGACCTGGGAGGGCGTCATCGTGCGGTACCGTGCAACGGTGGCCACGTCGACGACGAAGGAAGGATCCAGCCGAGCCAAGACCGAGAAAACGGCGGTGAGTGAGGACAAGCAACCCATCTCGGTGCTCTTCGACCGGGTAATGGTCCAGATCTCGCCGACCGACGGTGAGCGGCGCTCGCGGGCCGGCATCCTGATCCCGGCCACGGCCCAGATCAGCCGCCGTCTGACCTGGGCCGAGGCGGTCGCCGTCGGCCCCCACGTGCGGACGGTCAAGGCTGGCGACACCGTGCTCTTCAACCCCGAGGACCGCTTCGAGGTCGAGGTGCACGGCGAGGAGTACGTGATCCTGCGCGAGCGCGACATCCACGCCATCGCCTCGCCGCGCAACGACAGCGGCACGGGGCTGTACCTGTGAGCGCGCCCGGGGGCGTGCCCTTGACTTTCGACGAGGGACTGGCGCGCCTGGTCGACTTCGACAAGGCCGGCGGCCTGGTGCCGGCCATCGTGCAGGACGCGGCGGATGGCACCGTCCTGACCGTGGCCTACATGGACGCCGAGGCGCTGCGCCGCACCGTCGAGACGGGACGTTCCTGGTTCTACAGCCGCAGCCGCCAGGAGTACTGGCAGAAGGGCGAGACCTCGGGCGACCGCCAGTACGTGCGCGAGGTCCGGATGGACTGCGACGGCGACGCGCTCGTCGTCCTGGTGGACCAGCACGGCCGTGGGGCCTGCCACACCGGGGAGCGGACGTGCTTCTACCGGACCATTGGCACGGGCCCCGGAGTGCCCGCGCCGTGATCGCGGGCGGCGGTCCAGGGCCGGCGTCGTCGGCGGGCGCCCTGGACTTCCATCCCGACCTCGCCGAGTTCGCCGCGCTGGCCAAGGCGCACACGATCGTGCCCGTCTGGTGCGAGGTGGTGGCCGACACCCTGACGCCCGTCACGTGCTTCGCCAATGTCGTGGGCGGGGGGGACGGCTTCCTCTTCGAGTCGGTCGAGGGCGGCGAGCGCTGGGGGCGTTATTCCTTCGTGGGGCGCCGGCCGCTGGCGACGCTCACGGCGCGGGGCCGACGTGTCGAGACGACCGGCCGCCTCGGCCTCGGCGACTCGGACGCCGGGATCCTGGCCGCCGTGGAGGCCATGGTGGCGCGCTTCCAGTCGCCCGCGCTCGCCGGCCTGCCGCCGCTGCACGGGGGGCTGGTCGGGTATCTCGGCTACGACGTCGTGCGTGAGGTCGAGCGCCTCCCCGAAGTGCCCCACGACGACCTGGGCCACCCCGACGCCGCCCTGGTCGTCATCGGCCAGTTCTGCGCGTTCGACCACTGGCGCCAACGCATCGTCCTGGTCGACAACGTCGTGGTGCCCGAGGCCGACTCGTCAGGCGTCGTCGACGCCGAGGCGTTGACGGTCGCCTACGACGCCGCCCGCGCCCGGCTCGTCGAGCTGGCCGCCGACTGCGCCCGGCCGGCCGACGGCTCGGATCCCAGGCCGATGGTGGCCGCACCGCGGCCAGGGCTGCCGAAGGCCGAGGCGCAGCGCACGGTCACCCCCGAGGAGTACAAGGCCTCCATCGGCGTGGCCAAGGAGTACATCCGGGCCGGTGACATCTTCCAGGTCGTGCTGTCGCAGCGGTTCGACCTCGAACTCGACGCCGACCCCTACGACGTCTACCGGGCCCTGCGCCTGCTCAACCCGAGCCCCTACATGTACTTCCTGCGCTTCCCCGAGGTCACCGTCGTCGGCGCGTCGCCCGAGCCCATGGTCCGCCTGCGCGACGGTGTCGTCATCTCCCGGCCCATCGCCGGCTCGCGGCCACGTGGCGAGAACGAGCAGCACGACCGCCTGCTCGAGGGCGAGCTGGCCGAGGACCCCAAGGAACTGGCCGAGCACATCATGCTGGTGGACCTCGCTCGTAACGATGTCGGCCGCGTCGTCCGCTTCGGCACCGAGAAGGTCGACGAGCTGATGACGATCGAGCGCTACAGCCACATCATGCACATCACGTCGCAGGTGTCGGGCGAGCTGGCCGAGGGCAAGGGACCGATCGACGTGCTGCGGGCGACGCTGCCGGCGGGGACGCTCTCCGGTGCGCCCAAGGTGCGCGCCATGGAGATCATCGACGAGCTCGAGCCCACCAAGCGGGGCGTGTACGGGGGCGTCGTCGGCTACATCGACTTCTCGGGCAACGTCGACACCGCCATCGCCATCCGGACCATGGTCGTGACGCCGGGTGGGCGGGCGAGCGTGCAGGCCGGCGCGGGCATCGTGGCGGACAGCGACCCCCAGAGCGAGGACGAGGAGTGCGCGCACAAGGCCGGCGCGCTGTTGGTGGCGGTGACGGCGGCACGCGGCATGAGCGCGGCAGGTCGGGTCCCGGCGCGAGCTCCGGCGCGACCATGACCGCCACCGGCCAGCTCGACGCCGAGACCGAGGCCCTACGTCAGGGTGCCGGGGCGTTCCGAGCCGGACGCGACATCGTGGCCGTGCGCGGCCCCGACGCCGAGGCGTACCTGCAGGGCCAGCTGAGCCAGGACGTCGCCGCGTTGGCCGTAGGCGCAGCGGCGGACTCGTTGCTGCTCGAGCCCGACGGGAAGCTGTCGGCGCTGTTGCGCGTCACGCGGACCGACGGGCAGGGGTTCGTGCTCGATCTCGACCGGGGCTACGGCGACGCCGTCGTCGCCCGCCTGCGCCGCTTCCTCTTGCGCTCGAAGGTCGAGTTCGACGTGCTGCCCTGGCGCGACCTGTCCCTGCGGGGCCGGGGCGTCGGGGAGGTGGCGGCCGGGCTGCTGACCGTCCTGGCCGAGCGGGGCGTGCTGGCGTTGCCATTCGATTGGAACGGCTGGACGGGCGTGGATCTCCTCGGGCCCGAAGACGTGGTGCTCGGGCCGGGCGACACGGCGCTGCCCCAGGGCATCACGGCGTGTGGCGCCGAGGCGGTCGAGGCCTGTCGAATTGTGTCGGGGATCCCCGCCATGGGGACTGAGCTCACCGGGAAGACCATCGCGGCGGAGGCGGGACTCGTGGAGCGCACGGTGAGCTTCACCAAGGGCTGCTACACCGGCCAGGAGTTGGTGGCCCGGCTCGACTCCCGCGGCTCGAACGTGGCCCGCCGGCTGGTCGGTGTGGTGGCGACCGAGCCCGGCGCTGGCGGCGACGCGGTGCCGCTGGCCCGGGGCATGACGCTGCACGCCGGTGAGGCGCCCGCTGGCGATGGCGCCGCCGAGGACAAGGTGGTGGGGACGGTCACCTCGGCCGCCTGGAGCAGTGAGCTGGGTGCCTGGGCCGGGCTCGGCTACCTGCATCGCCGAGTGGCGGCCCCGGGTCCGGTCCGGCTGCGTTCGGGCGACGGGGTCGGCGGCTCCCATCCCGCTCGAGTGGCCCTGCTGCCCCTGACCGACCTCCCCGAGCCCGTCGAGCGCGGCTAAAGACGTCGGGGGAACGGCCGCACCGGTGCCTGCAGCGGAACCTCCGGGCAGCGACAGCGGCGGCGCCCGGCACCCCGAGCGGAAACGGACGTGGACGTCGCCACGCCCCTGGCGCGCCCTGCTGCCGGCCGCCGGCGTGGCCTACGCCCTGGTCGCCGCAACCACGTCCGCCTTCACAGGGTCGGCCGACCTGGTGACCGCGCTCCCCATCGTCACCCTGGCGGTCCTCGTCATCGCCCGCTGGCCGTGGCGGGCTTTCCCGCGCCCGCCGCGCACGGACCCGAGGGTGGCGCATCCCCACCCCTGGCGAGCCTGGGTCGTCCTGTTCGTGGCGATCGTGGCGTGGGAGGTAGCCGACTACGCCGCCAGGGCCAGCCGGGCCGACCACCCCACGCTCAGCTCCATGCTCGATGCGGTGGATCGTCACTACGGGTTCAAGGCGCTCGTGTTCTTCCTCTGGCTGTGCCTCGGTGCCGCCATTGTGCGGCGAGGGGCACGGCCACAGCACAGGGCCCCCAGCGGACAGGGGCCCGGGCCGTCATGAGCTCCGCACTCTCCTATGCGGTCTGGGCCGTCCTCGGCCTCGCCACGCTCGGGCTGTGGGTCCGTTCCCACGCCTCTGGGTCCTCGCCGGCCCGTCCCGCCGTGGTGCTCGAGCGCCTGGCGACGGTGCCCTTTCTCCGGGTGGCCCTGGTCCTGACCTGGATGTGGGCCGGCTGGCACCTCTTCGCCCGCTGACCCGGCGGGCTCGGGTCTCGAGGTTGGCCGGGCCCCCGACCGACCCCGACCAGCCCTGACCAGCCCTGACCTGCCCCGATGCTTCAGGCAACCCACGTGGCCACCGGCACCGCAACTGCAACCGGACGTCACCGAACATGAGACGGCGGAGGCGCAGTCTCTCGGGCATGGGGGACAACCGGAGTGACCAGCAGCCAGAGACCGTCGAAGGCGCGCCGGTGCTGCCGGACCTCGACCCGTGGCGCGAGGTGGGCTGGATCTTCCGCGACGGGGACTGCATCGCGATTGAGCGGCAGGCCGAAGTGCCCGACCCGCGGGTCCTGGTGGACTGATGGTCAAGGTCACGCAGCTGGCTGACGACGGCACCGAGATGGCCTCCATCGAGGTGGACGACTTCACCATCGAGATCCTCTATTCGGGCCTGGCCGACATGCTGCACGAGGCCGCCGCGACGCAGCCGCCCGTCACCGTGCCGTCCTGCGAGCTGTCACGTGAGGCGCGGCAGCGCCGCCAGCGCGTCCTCAGCCGGCTGCACGACTGACGGCTCCACTGCCGTCCGATGCGCTCAGCCCTGCCTGGGGCAGGGGAGTGGACCGGCACCGAAAGGGCGCGCCGCTACGCTGAAGCGTCATGCCCACCTACCTGGCGGACATCCTCGCTGCCCATCGGACCCGCGCCCAGGCTGACGACCGCGCCCTTTCCGACCTGGTCGAACAGGCGGCGAGCACTCCGCCGCCCAGGGACTTCACCGGTGCGCTGCGCGGCGACGGCCTGGCCTGCATCGCCGAGATCAAGCGCCGGTCCCCATCCAAGGGCGACCTCGATCCCGGCCTGCAAGCGGACCTGGTGGCCAAGGACTACGTGACCGGTGGTGCCGCCTGTCTCTCGGTCTTGACCGATGTCGAGTTCTTCGGCGGCTCTCCTGGCGACCTGGCCACGGCCCGCCAGGCCTCGGGCCTGCCCGTGCTCCGCAAGGACTTCACCGTGCAGGAGGCCGACGTGGCCGATGCGCGCCTGATGGGGGCGGACGCCGTGCTGCTGATCGCCGCCGCACTCACCGACGTCGAGTTGGCCGCCTGTGCCGCCCTCGCCGAGGAGCTCGGTCTGGCCGCATTGGTGGAGGTGCACGACGACGAGGAGCTGGCTCGTGCGCTGGGTGCTGGCGCGGCACTGGTCGGGGTGAACCAGCGCGACCTGCAGACGTTCCAGGTCGATAACGAGCGGGCCTGCGCGCTGGCGGCGCACATCCCTCCGGGGGTGGTGGCCGTGGCCGAATCGGGCATTCGCGACGAGGCCGACGCCCGGCGCCTGGCCGACGCGGGGTACGACGCCATTCTCGTGGGCGAGACGTTGGTGCGGGCGGTGGATCGGCCCGCGCAGCTGCGCGAGCTCGTCGGGCATGCCGTCGGGGCTCGATGAGCGCCGACCTGTTGGTCAAGATCTGCGGCATCACGTCGGAGGCCGATGCACTGCTTTCCGTCAGCCTCGGGGCCTCCGCGGTGGGCTTCATGTTCGCCCCCTCGCCCCGCCAGGTCTCCGTGCACCTGGCCGGCGACATC
>DATAXG010000113.1:0-7371 GCA_036273055.1 Acidimicrobiales bacterium
ACGCTGGCCTTCCTACTCTCGGGCACTCCCTACCATTACTCCAACGCGGTGATCGGGCTCTTCGGCCTCGTCGGTGCCGGTGGGATCCTTGCGGCCAACCTCGCCGGCAAGCTGGCCGACTCGGACCGGCACACGCTCACCACCGTCGTCGCGGGCGTCCTCCTGGCCGGCTCCTTCGCCCTGCTCTGGGCCGGCCGCACCTCACTGGCCGCCCTCATCGCCGGGGTCGTGGTGCTCGACATGGGCACCCAGGGCATGCAGATCACGAACCAGGCCGTCATCTACGCCCTCCGTCCCGACGCGCGGAGCCGGATCAACAGCGCGTACATGGTCTGCTACTTCATCGGGGGCGCCGCCGGCTCCCTGGCCGCCGGCGCGCTCTACGGCACCCACGGCTGGGCCGGCGTCTGCGTCCTGGGGGCCGGTCTGGGCCTCCTCACGCTGGCCATGTCGGCGTATGACCGACTCCGCCCGCCGGCCCGCGCTCAGGCCTCGACGATCTCGAGCCCGTTGCCGTTCTGATCACGGAAGGCGGACATCGGCGGCACGCCGGGCCAGCGCGGCACGTCCTCGGCATCGACGCTCCGTGCGCGCGGCGCCGCCCGCGATCCTCGTCGGGTGAGCCGAGCCCCTGCATGACGCCGTCGAGCGTCACTGACTCAATCACTGTCAGTTGTCGCACGACGGCTCAGCCGTACAGGAGAGAGCCGGGCGTGGTGAGCTCCTCACCCGTCTCCAACCAGGTTTTGAGACCCGAGAGGATCATCGGCCAGCCACCGTAGATCTGGGAGTTGGCGCCCTCACGCATCTGGTCGTGGGTCAGCGTCAGGTGGCAGGAGTCGCCCACCGGCTCGATCTCCCATGTCACCCGGGAGATCCCCTCGGCCGTGACGTCGGTGTCCCACAGGGCCGCCATGGTGTGCACCAGGCGACGGGGCGGGTCCACCTCGAGCACCTCTCCTTCGCCCAGGTGGACGTCGTGCGCCTTGACGTCGACGCTGATGGGCGCGCCCACCTTCCACTCCGAGTAGACGGCGGCGCCGAAGTTGTACTTGGCCCTGATCTGGGGGTCGATGATCGCCTCCCACAACCGCTCGGGTGTGGTCTTGATGAAGATCTCGTACACCTTTTCCATTTGGCTCTCCAGTCTCTCCTTGATCTCACTGAGCCCCGCCACCCAGGGCTCGGCGTACTTGCTGACCCAGCGGTCGTGGATGAGCCGGATCGGGACCGGATTGAGGAAGTGGAGCTTTTCCCGGCCCCGCCGCCTGGTCACCATCAACCCCGCCTCTTCAAGCACCTTGAGGTGCTTCATGACGCCGAAGCGGGACATGGAGAACCGTTCCTCCAACATGCCCAGGGTCTGCCCGTCCTCCCGGAACAGCTCGTCGAGCAGTTCACGCCGGGTGGGATCGGCCAGGGCCTTGAACACCTCATCCACGCCTGCATCATATGTTACCTTTTGGTCACATGTCAAGCTCGACCTCCCCCATGCCTGGGGCCTCCAGAGGGCGGGCACACAGCCGGGGGCTAAGAACCGACCATGGACAATCGCGTGTCACTGGTCACGCTCGGGGGTGACCGACATCACCCGGGCCCGGGGCTTCTACGAGGCCCTCGGCCGGTCGGGCCAGTCCCCTGACACCGAGGTGGTGTTCTTCCAGGCCGGCGGCATGGTGCTCGCCCTGTGGGGCCGGGACAGGCTGGCGGAGGACAGCGCCGTCGAGGACGGAGGCGGGTGGGGCGGCGTCACGCTGGCCTATTGCGTCGGCTCGCCGGCGGAGGTTGATGCCATCCTGGCCGCGGCCGGAGCGGCGGGCGCCACCATCGGCCGGCCCCGGCGCGACAACCTTCTGGGGCGGCTATTCGGGGATCTTCATCGATCCCGACGGCCACCCATGGGAGGTGGCGCACAATCCGGGCTGGACCCTGGCCGAGGACGGCAGCGTGCACCTCCCCGACTGAGGGCGGCCGCGCCCGCGAGGGACGGCGTGTTGGTTCAGCCGACCACTTCGGCCGGCGTGGCGAGCCGGGCCGCGATGTGGCGCGAGCGGTCCCGCAACCACCGCAGTCCCACCGGTGTCTCCGCCGTCGGCGGCTCCCACTGTGCGGCGCAATCGCGACCGGACCGCTTGGCGACGTAAAGCGCCTCGTCGGCGCGGCCGAGCAAGGCTTCCGGGGCGTCGTTGGGACCGAGCCATGTGCTGACGCCGATACTGGCCGTCACCCAGTCGGAGCCTGTGACGTCGTGCAGCGCAGCCCGCAACCGGGTCGCGGCGGCCATCGCTTCGTCCTGGTCGGTCTCATGAAGCAGAAGCGCGAACTCGTCGCCGCCCAGCCGGCCGACGACATCGGTCTCGCGGGCAGCCTGCCTTAGGACGCCGGCCAGGAGCTTCAGGGCCCGGTCCCCGCAATGATGGCCGTTGGCGTCGTTGAGCATCTTGAGGTTGTCGAGGTCCGCCACAATGACGCTGAAGGTGGCGTAGTGGCGCTCGGCCAGCAGCGACTCGTGGTCGAGGCGCTCCTGGAACGCCCCGCGGCTGAGACATCCGGTGAGCGCATCCAGACTCGCCGCGGCCATCAACTGGCGCATGAGGCGGTCACGGTTGGCGGCCGCGGCGGCCGTGATGACACCGGCGATCACCATGCCGACCGCCAGGAACGCTGTGTTGGACCAGCTGCGATCGGGTGTCAGCAGGCCGACCACCAACGTCGTGAGCACACCGAAGCCGGCGAGGAAGCACACCGTGCCCGCCGAGTACGCCAGGCCGGCGAAGAGCATGGGCAGGATCAGGAAGTAGGAGATGGGACTGCGCACGCCGCCGTCAAGGACGGCGCCGACAGCGATGAAGACGAACGTGCAGGCGGCCCAGGAGGAGAAGAACATCTTGGACCAATGGGTCTCGACGAGACGGAGGCCCAGCATCCGGAACCCGGCGATGGAGGCGATCAGGCTGAGCCCGCTCAGGATCACCATCGCCTCCCGGTGCGGGCCCGTGGTGGTCAGTGAATAGGTCAGGACGGCGAAGGCGCCCAGGCTGTAGGTGAGCACACCGACGTAGACGTAGCTGCGCCAGAACTTGGTCACGTTGGACGACGTGTCGAGTGCTGGGAGTTGACGCATGCCTGATCCTCGGTTCCCCTTGTCCGTCCTCCTGGTATCGGCCCCAGCCCAACAAATGTTGAGGCGAAGTTGAGGAGAATGGACGCCTCGGACGGACCCTTCAGGCGGGCCTTCCGGGCTGGCCCGGCCGGGCGCGACAACCCTCAGTGGGAGAGCGAGCGCGCCGGCCGGCGGCGCCAGGTGTCGACGCAGCCCGGCGAGCAGAACAGCACCATGCGACCACGCACGTCGTGCGCGATCTCCTGGGCCGTGTCCTCGGTCAGCGGCAGCCCGCAGATGGGGTCGCGCGAACCGTCCGTATCGCCGCTGGCCGCCATGCGGATACTCGAAGCGGGCACCGGCTTCTCGACCCCCCGAAGGGTGACGTGGGTCTCCGACACGATGTGCCCCCAACTCGGGAGGTGGTCCATGACTGCCGGCGCTGCCAACGCCTCACCGGATGACGCCAGATCGCACAGCCGTGCCGCGACGTTGACACAGTGCCCGATGTAGTCGTCGCCCTCCATGAGGATCACGTCGCCACAGGTGACTCCCGAGCGGATGGAGACAGTCTCGACCGCTCCCACCTCGCCGACGACGTAGTGCACTTCGAGAATGGTCTCGAGGAGCGGCCGGGTGTCAACACACACGAGCATGACGCCGTCACCGAGCCACTTGGCGATGCGCACGCCCCGGCGCGAGCAGATGTCGCGCAGCAGGGAGCGGAATGCGGTCAGCACGTCGACCGCACGCTCGTCTCCCTCCATCTCCGTCAGGGCGGTGAAGCCCGAGACGTCCACGAAGGCGAAGCTGCGATGCACCCGCACGCCGGAATGCTCCCATGTCGGGCGTCCACCGGCCCAATCGCGCACGCGTGCAGGCACCGGATGGTGACCTCCGGTCCGCCCCTGGTCCGACCCTCCTACAGTGGCACCCATGGCGTCACCGGGGGGACAGCTCGAGGGCAAGGTCGTCCTGGTCAGTGGCGGTGCCTCGGACATCGGTCGGGCCACAGCGCTGCGCCTGGCCGGCGCCGGCGCCGCGGTCGTGGTCGGCGATGTCTCGCCCGACGGCGCAGCCTCGGTGGCCGAGGAGGTACAGGGCGCCGGAGGGCGGGCCATCGGGCTCGCGTGCGACGTCCGCCGCGACGAATCGGTGGCGGCCTGCGTCGAGCGCGCCCACACCGAGTACGGGAGGCTCGACGCGGTGGACCACAACGCGGCGTGGAGCCACCCGCGCCTCGACACCGACGCCGTCGGTGTCGAGCTCGGCGTCTGGGAGCGGGTGATCGAGATCACGACGCGGGGTGCCCTGTTGCTGGCGCGCCACGCCATCCCCGTCATGGTCGCCGGCGGCGGCGGGTCCATCGTGACCATCTCCTCGGGGACGAGCACCATAGGTGAGTCGACCAGGGTGGCGTATGGGGTGGCCAAGGCCGGATTGAATCAGCTGACGCGCCATCTGGCCGTCCGCTACGGCCGCGACGGCATCCGCGCCAACGCCATCGCACCCGGCTTCATCCTCACCGAAACGGCGAAGACCCAGGTGCCCGCGGACGTGCAGGTGCGCCTGGCCGAGGCCAACCCGACCCGGCGCCTCGGCACGCCCGACGACATCGCCCGCGTGGTCGTGTTCCTCTGCAGCGACGACGCGGCCTACGTGAACGGCCAGGTGCTCCACGTCGACGGCGGCCATCAGATCGCCGGGATGATGTAGGTGGCCGATGCCTGAAGCACGTCGGGTCGCGCTCGTGACCGGGGCCAGCCGGGGGATCGGCCGCTGCGCCGCTGTCGCCCTGGCCCGGCGCGGCTACGACGTGGTGATCACCGCCCGCACGGTGCACGAGGGCGACGGCCGCGCCCACGCGTCGAGCACCCTGGTACGCGACGACCCGATGCCGATCGCCGGGAGCCTCGACACCACGGCGGCGGAGATCGAGGCGCTGGGACGGGCCGCCCTGGCCGTCCGGATGGACCTGATGGACCGCTCGTCGGTCGAGAACGTGGCGGCGGTGGCTCTCGAACACATGGGCCGGGTCGACATCCTGGTCAACAACGCCATCTACCAGGGGCCCGGCACCATGGACCGCATCCTGGACCTGCCGCTGGAACTGGCCGAGCGCTGCCTGGTGGGCGACTACCTCCACCCGTTGCTCCTGACGCAGCTGCTCCTGCCCGGCATGCTCGAGCGCGGGGACGGGCGGCTGGTGAACATGCTCTCCGAGGCCGCCTTCACCACGCCGCCGGCTCCCGCCGGCGCCGGCGGGTGGGGCGTCGCCTACGCCGCGGCCAAGGCGGCGTTCCACCGCGTCACCGACATGTGCCACGTGGAGTTCGCGGCCCAGGGGATCGCGGCCTTCTCCATCGCACCAGGCCTCACCTTGACGGAGTCCATGCGGGCCTCGGGCATGGACGAGGTGCTCGTCGGGGCCGGGCACGCGCCCGCTCCACCGGAGGTGGCGGGCGAGGTGGCCGCCTGGCTCGGCGACGATGCAGACGCCCTCCCCTACGCCGGCCAGATGGTGTCGTCGCGCAAGCTGTGCAAGGAGCTCTCGCTCGTGCCCGGCTGGCCCCCGCCGCGTCCTATCAAGATTTAGCGCGGACGGGGACGCGGCAGCCCCATCGGATTGGGGAAGGGAACGAGACCGGAGGCGGCCACGTCGGCGGCGCAGGCGCCCAGCGCGCCGTGGAGGTCCTCGAGGGCCTGGTCGCTGAGGTCGGCGTAGGCGGGCTCGGCCAGCTCGTCGGTCAGCTCCTCGACCTGGCCGTGCAAGGTTCGCCCGGCATCGGTGACGCGCCCGTCGGCGTGCAGCAGTCCGGCGCCCGTCATCGTCCCCGTGGCCTCGTCCCATTCCGCCTCGCTCCAGCCGCGGTTGTCCCGCAGCAGCTCGACCGGGATGGCCTTGCTCCCGGCCGCCAGCACGTGCGCCTCCAGTCCGCTGAGGCCGTGCACCACCAGCGCGGCGACGTGGCCGTCCCCGCGGTGCTCGCGCAGGGTGGTGCAGGCCTGCCAGACCTCGCCGAGGCCTCCCGTGCCGAGCGCGGTCGCAATGCGGGGCCACAGCGATCGGTTGGCCCCCGCCATGACTCGTCCCGCCCCGTCGCATCCCTCCGAGGCCCGCCGGAGCAGGGGCAGCGAGGCGAGCAGCGCCGATCGGGCCTCGGTGCGGCAGACCTCACCGAGCGCCTCGGCGGCCGCGATCGCTCGAACCCGGCAGAGGGTCCCGGGCGCGACGGCCTCCCAGCACGCGGGCACGGCGTTCGCCACCATGGCGGGTTCGAAGTTGTAGAAGGCTGCGGCGACGGGGCCGGCGTCCACGCGGCCGAGCGGTGCGGCGCGGGAGGCGAAGTAGCCGGACCAGAAGCCGCGCAGCCCGGCCTCACGGAGGGCGCGACGGCAGCCCGGAGCGAAGTACGTGACGGCATGGATGGACTCGGCGGCGACCCAGAGGTCGCGCGCGGTGGGGCGGGCTCGCCCTGGACTCAGCGGCTGACCTGCCGTGCGCCCGAGGGCGAACTCTCCGGCTGGCGGATGCCGCCGTTGCTCAACGGCTCGATGTCGATGCGCACCGGCACCGGCTCGGGGTCGAGCTCGTCGCGCTCGTCGCCGGGCCGGGGTGCCGACGGCACCGTCGTGTACTCGCCGTCAACCGAGCGGAACATGATGACGGCGCGCTTGCGCTTCCCGATGTCGTGCACGCCCTGCATCTCGCGGCACAGCTGGTACGCGACCAGGCCGCTGATGACCGGGATGATGAAGACCGCGAACCGGAAGAACCAGAGCACCACGTTGAGCGACACGTGGAAGAAGTTGGCCAGGACGTCGGTCGAGCTCGCGGCGAAGAGCGTGAACAACAGGGCGAAGATGGCCACGCCGGCGGCCGTGCGCTTGGGTCTGTCCCGCGGCCGGTCGAGCAGGTTGTGCAACGCCGTGTCGCCGGTGAATCGCACTTCGAGATTCGGCCACAGCATGGCGAGAGTGAAGATGATGCCGGGGAAGACCACGGCGGGGAGGAAGACCTCGAGCGGGACGGTATGCCCCCAGAAGGCCAGCTCCCAGGACGGCATGATGCGCAGTGCGCCATCGAGCCAGCCCATGTACCAGTCGGGCTGGACGGCATAGGAGATCTTGGACGCGTCGTACGAGCCGAACTGCCAGATCGGGTTGATCTGGGCGAAGGCGCCGAGCAGCGCGGTGGCCGCAGTCACCATGAAGAGGAACCCGGTGGTCTTCGCCATGAACGTCGGGAACATCGGCGAGCCCACCAC
>DATAXG010000114.1:0-11985 GCA_036273055.1 Acidimicrobiales bacterium
AGGGCTCGTGCAGCACGATCTCGATCCCACGCTGGTCCGCCGTGGCCCGCACCCGCTCGATGGCGTCGGCCATGACCAGGTTGACCAGCACCGGCTCGCGCGGCGGGGCCTCCTCGGACTCGATGCGGGAGAGGTCGAGCAGGTCGTCGATGATGCGGCTGACCCGGAAGGCCTCGTTGTGGATGCGGCCGGCGAGGCGCTGGGCCACATCGGGATCGGGCTCGGACACCAAGGTCTCGGCCAGCAGCCCCAGTGCACCCATCGGCGTCTTGAGCTCGTGGCTCACGTTGGCCACGAAGTCGCGGCGGATCTCCTCGAGGCGGCGGCGCTCCGAGACGTCTTCAATGAGGGCGATGACACCGAGGGGCCGGCGCCCGTCGTCGATCTGGCGGGCGCGCACCTGCAGCGTGCGTCGGGGTGGGCCGTAGAGGTCGAGCGTGCGCTCGGCGGATCCCTCGTGCCAGGCGTCCTCCAGGACGTCGGTCACCGCCTGGGCGGCCAGGGCGTCGCCGTGGCGGCTCACCATGAGGGCGTTGGCCCTCCCATTGCGGTAGATCACGGCGCCGTTCTCGTCGCAGAGGACGACGCCCTGGGTGAGGGTGTCGAGCGAGCGCCGCAGACGGATGGCGTCGGAGCTCGACTCGGTCACGGCCTGGGCCGCCCCACCGGTCACCTGCTCGAGATAGGCAAGGGACGTTTCGACGTTGTACTCGTCCTGCGGCGGATCGAGGCCGAGGCGGGTGCCGAGGGAGGCCAGGCGCTGCGCGATGGCACGGCGGCCGGAGCGCCGTCCGAGCAGGGCCGCGATGAAGCCGACCGCCACGCAGACGGCGACGCCGATCGCAACCAGGATGACCGCGTGGGCCGTGCTGATATTGACTTCCCCCGGCCCGCTGAGCAGCACGCCCCCAATATGACAGGGCTGGAGCGTGCCGGGCGAACAGTCGCCGGCAGGTCGGCCGCTCGGGACGCCGATCGTGCGCCATCCGCTGCCAGGACCCGAGCCCTGAGCTGCCCTTCTGCAACCCCCAGAGGCGAGCTGGGCTCCGTCCGCTCTGTTTGCTGCGCCGGGACTTCTTTCGCAGTACCGAGGATGAGCGGCAGAGGTCCGCAACGAGTGCGGGTGATGTGCGGGTGATGTGCGGGAGAAGTCGGGAGAAGTGCGGGAGAAGTGCAGAAGAAGGGCCACAACGGCCGGCCGGCGAACCGTTCTCCGCCAACGGCGTCCCGGAGGTTCCGGCGCCGGCACTCATTCTGGAGGGCACCCATGGTCGTGTGGCACCTGGCCGATGTCTCGCTCAACCCGAGCGTCAACGCGCTCCCGGGCGGGGGGACCCTGCAGGACCTCACCAACGGCCTCGGCGCATGGGCCTTGATCGCCGCGCTGGCCGGACTGCTCATCGGCGCGGCGGCCTGGGCCTTGGGCGTCCACGCCCAGAACTTCCAGCAGTCAATGGTGGGAAAGCGGGCCGTGTTGGTCTCGGGGCTGGCAGCGCTGCTGATCGGTGCGGCACCGCCGCTCATCAACTTCTTCTTCCACACCGGAACCAACCTGCACTGATCGCCCGGTTCGATGTTGGCCGCCGGCTGCACCGGTCTCGATGCGCTCAACCCGATCTGCCAGGCCGGCAGCATCGGGGGCTCCATCGCGTCCTCGGGTTTCGAGTCGGTCCTCAGCGGGATCAGCCAGTGGGTGGCGAGCGGTGCCGAGTGGTTGTTGAACCAGATCGGCGACGTGCTCAGCGCCAGTACCACGGTGGACCTCGGGGCGAGCTGGTTCCAGACCCACTACGGCCAGATGACAGCCCTCGCCGGTGTGGTGATCCTTCCGATGCTGCTGGCCTCGACGCTGCAGGCGGTGATGCGCCAGAACCCGGGGCAGCTCATCCGCACGTTCCTGGTGCAGCTCCCTCTGGCCCTGTTATTGGCGGTGGTGGCGATTCAGATCGTCATCTTGAGCCTGTCCGCCACCGACGCCATGAGCGACGCCGTGGCCGGCGGCACGAGCGCCGACGTGAGCTCCCTCCTCAGCGGCGTGACGTCGGGTCTGGTGACGTCGGCGGCCGACCCGACCATCGCGAGCTTCGTTCTGCTGCTGATCGCGCTGTTGATCGCGGTGGCGGCGTTCGTGCTCTGGCTGGAGCTGCTCATCCGGGCCGCCGCCGTCTATGTCGCCGTTCTCTTTCTTCCCCTGGCCCTTGCCACGTTGGTGTGGCCCGCGGTGTCGCACTGGTGCCGGCGGTTGGTCGAGACGCTGGCGGCTCTGATCCTCTCCAAGTTCGTCATCGTGGCGACACTGAGCCTGGCCGCGGGTGCCGTCTCGTCCGGTACGTCGGGCTCGGGGGACCACGGATCGGGCTTCTCCTCCGTGCTGGCCGGCGGCGCGCTCCTCCTCATGGCGACGTTCGTGCCCTTCGCCATCCTGCGCATGATCCCGGCCGTCGAGGCGGGAGCGGTGGCGCATCTGGACGGGCTGCGGGAAAGGGGGACCGCGGCCATGACCCGCGTGCCCCGGACGGCGGCGAGCCACGCGTTGCACGAGGGGCTGGGCCTGCTCGGGGACTCGCGGTTGATGGCGATGACGGATGCGGTGGCCGGGGCGGGGGGTGGGGCGGCGGCAGGCGCAGCGAGCTCGGGTGGCGACGCAGTGAGTTCGGGTGGCGACGCAGCGAGCTCGGGGCCGGAGCCGTCTCCGGCCGAGCCCACTGCAGAGTTTCGTCAACAGTCCGAGCAGCTTCTCGCCGAGAAGGCCCAACCACGGCCCAAGGGGACGAAGCCGGTCCTGCCGGCGCCGACGTTCTCCTCCGGCTCGTTGGACGCGCCGCCGAGCTCCGGTTCGGAAGCGGGCACGGTGCCGGCGGCAACGGGCTACGAGCCCGACCCGGCCGATCGGGTGGGGGCCAGACGCAGCACGGGACTCGGCGCGCGCCTCGGCCCAGCCACGGCCGAGGATGCCTGGATGTGGCAGGGCGTGCCGCCGGGCTCTTCCCTCATCGGGCGTTACAAGCCGGGGGAGGAGCGGCGGTACATGGGCGACAACGCAGGTCCCTCCCTCCAGAGGCTGCCGCCGGCGTGGCCGCCGGGTGAGGGCCCGGACGCATGAGCGGCGAACGGGGTGCGCGTTACCGATTCGGGCCGCGCGAGCGTGGTGGCGCGCTGGCGGGGTGGCGTGCCGGTCAGATCATGACCGTGGCCGTGGGATTGGTCTTCGGCGTGCTCGTGCTGCGCTGGGAGCCCAACGCGGTCGGGGTCGCGGCGGCTGTCGGCATCCTCGTGCTGTACGGCGCCCTGGCGACGGTGCCGGTGTCCGGCCGGACCGGCGACGAATGGCTTCCCGTGGTCGTGTGCTGGGGTGCCCGGCGGAGCGGCGCATGGGGAGCGGGGCACACCGGTTCGCTGCGCGGGATGCGACTGCTGCGTGCCGGCTGGCAGGACATGGGCGTCGTGCACGACCGCGCCGGGCGGACGCTCACGGCGGCCCTGCAGCTGCGCGGTGGAAGCTTCGCCCTGCTCGGTGCCGACGAGCAGGATCGGCGGGTCGGCGCCTGGGCATCGGTGCTGGCATCGCTGGCCCGCGAGGGTTCGCCGGTGCACCGGGTGCAGTGGGTGGCGGCGTCCTTCCCCGACGATGGGGAGGGATTGCGGGCGTATCTCGCGGCGGAGGCGGCGCCGGACACGGCCTCCGCCTGCATGGCTTCCTACGACGCCTTGCTCACCGATATGGACTCGCATACGTGTGCGCACGACGTGGTGCTGGCCGTGCAGGTCCGACTGACCCGCTCGGTCGAGGTCGGGTGCGCGACGCTGGCGCGTGAGTTGGGATCGCTGGCCCGGCTCCTGGGGGACGCTGACGTGCAGGTCGAGTCCGTCCTGTCGGCGGACGATCTGGCGCACCAGCTGCTGCGCACCTACGAGCCGCACGCGGCCTCGTTCGGTGCCGCGCCGGGGCAGGACCACTGGCCCATGGCGATGGAGGAGCGTTGGTCGGACGTGCGGGTCGACGGGATGCTCCACGCCACCTATTGGGTGGCCGAATGGCCGCGGACAGAGGTGCGGAGCGACTTCCTGGCGCCCATCCTCCTCGGCTCGGCCCGCTCGACCCTCGCCGTCGTGATGCAGCCGCTCGGTCCCGACGCCGCGGTGCGCAAGGTCGAAGCGTCGCGGACCGCTGACCTGGCCGACAGCGAGCTGCGCCGGCGGGGCGGCTTCGTCTCGACAGCGCGGCACGCGCGCGAGTCCGAGGTGCTGGCCCGCCGAGAGGCGGAGCTGGCCGAAGGCCATGCCTCGTTCCGCTACTCGGGATACGTCACCGTCTCCGCGTCCAGCGAGGAGGAGTTGGTGGGGGCCTGCGACGTGGTGCAGCATGCGGCAGGGCAGAGCCGGTTGGCCCTGCGCCGCCTCTACGGCGACCAGGCCTCGGCCTACACCTGCACGCTGCCGCTCTGCCGCGGCCTGCATTGAGCGAGGGCCGTACCATGACTCCATGCCTGCCCGTCCCGATGCAAGCCCGCCGGAGACGGGCGAGGCGGCGACGAACGGCGGGCCGCGCAACGTCGTCGTCCTGCTCCTCGACAGCCTCAACCGGCACATGCTCGGCAGCTACGGCGGCACCGAGTTCGACACACCGCATCTCGACCGCTTCGCCCGCGAGCGAGCGGTCCGCTTCACGTCGCACGTCACCGGCTCGCTCCCATGCATGCCGGCGCGCCACGACATCTTGTGCGGGTCGCTCGACTTCCTCTGGCGACCGTGGGGCTCCGTAGAGATCTGGGAGGAGCCCATCACCCAGCAGCTGCGGCGGGAGGGCGTGACGACCATGCTCGTCTCGGACCATCCGCATCTCTTCGAGGTGGGCGGCGAGAACTACCACACCGACTTCAGCGCCTGGGACTACGTGCGCGGCCACGAGGGTGACCCGTGGCGCACGTACCCGGACCCGACGTTCGTCGGGGTGCCGGCGCTGCCCGCCCGCGGCGGTGGTTGGTTCTGGCAGGACCGCCTGGGGTGGGCGGACGCGGAGGATCGTCCCTACGACCGGTCGCGCACCTTCTTCCGGTCCGAGGATGACTTTCCGGGGCCGAAGACGATGCGGACGGCGGCCGCGTGGTTGCGCGACGGCGCGCCGGACGACACCCCGTTCCTGCTCTTCGTCGACGAGTTCGACCCGCACGAGCCGTTCGACACGCCCGCACCCTGGGCGGGGCGCTACGACCCCGGGTGGGAGGGCGAGCTGCTGATCTGGCCCCCCTATGACGTCGGGGCGGTGGCGGCAGGACGGCTCAGCGAGCGGGAGGGCCGGCACATCCGCGCCAACTACGGCTCCAAGCTCAGCATGATCGACCACTGGGTCGGCGAGGTGTTCGCCGCGTTGGCGGCGCGCGGGCTGTGGGAGAGCACGGCGGTGATCGTGTGCACGGACCACGGGCACTATCTCGGGGAGAAGGACATCTGGGGAAAACCGGGAGTGATGCAATACGAGACACTGGGTCACATCCCGTTGCTGGTGCACTGGCCGGGCGCCCCGGGTGGGACTTCGTGCGGGGCGCTGACGACCAACGTCGACATCAACGCCACGCTGGCCGACGTGTTCGGTGTGGCGGCGCAGGGTCGGGGGCACGGTGCGTCACTGGTGCCCTTGCTGCAGGGTTCAGCCGTGCAGGTGCGGGAGTGGGCTCTCGGCGGCGTCTACGGAAACTGGGTGCAGGTCACCGACGGCCATCGCAAGTACGCGCGGGGCGCGGACGGGGACAATTTCCCCCTGTCAATGTGGTCCAACCGCTGGTCCACCATGCCCGTGCACGGGCTGGAGGACGCAGTTCGCCTGCCGATGCCCGACCGGCGGGCGAGGCTCGACTTCATGCCGGGGTCGGACGTCCCGGTCATCCGCCAGCCCTTCGAACCCGGTGACCGGCTCCCGTTCTGGGTGGGTCACAACGCGGTCGACGCACATTTCCTCTTCGACCTCGATGACGACCCGGACGAGGCGGTGAACCTGGTCGGTGGCGCGGCGGAGCCCGACCTGATGGAGCTCTTGCGCCACGCGCTCGGGTCGGTGGATGCGCCCGGTGAGCAGTTCGAACGGCTGGGTCTGGCCTGAGGGTCGGCCCCGTGCGATAGGCGCGGCGGCCGGAACAGTGTGGTGCCACAAAGGTCCGGCTCGAGCCTGCTCAGCGCGCGCTCCGATCCCAACAGCTCCACGTCGACGCAGCCGGTGGGCAAGGCGGATTCCCGGATCAGGATCCGCGCGGACGGCTTCGTGGGTCCGGGCGATCCGGAGACGATCACGGCGGGCGCCTTCGGGTTGAAACGGTCGGCGGGCACCATCACCGGCACCGTGATGTTCTCCATCGTCGGTGACTCCGGGCGGTCGACGGAGGTGGTGACCGCCACCTACAACGGTGACGCCACCTTCAACGCCAGCGCCGCTGTTCCCAAAACGGTCACGGTGCGGTGAGTCCCAGGGGCACCGCCCGGTAGAAGAACACGGCCGTCAGGGTGACGATCCCCGAGGCGATGCCGAGGGACCAGGTCGCTCCAGCATGGAGCACGAGGACGGCGCCGACGAGCGCCCCGCCGAACATGGAGAGGATGGACGTGGTGCCGAGGCGGGAGCGGGGGTTGGTCCCACCAGCCAGCCTGGAGCCCGACGCCAGTCCGGTCAGGGTGGTGGTCAGCACCGTGGTGGACATGTCGGGGACGCCCATGCGCCGGACGGCCGTGTTGCGCAGGCCCATGGCGGCGGCCAGCAGAGCGATGACGGTGTAGCGGGGCCAACCCTCGCCTATGGCCGAGACGGTGCCGGCGACAACGGCAGCCGCCGCCGTGCACGTCGCCTCGATCGCCATGGCGACCAGGAGCAGGTCGCGCGGCGGACGGATCCGCCGGGCCAGCCGGCCTCCGGCCACTGCGCCGACGACGAAGCCGCCGAGCGCGCAGCCGCTGGCCGCCATGGAGAACCCGGGGGCACCGGCCGCGGCGAACCCGATCAGGACGACGTTGCCCGTCATGTTGGCGGTGAAGACGTGCCCCAGGCCGAGGAAGCTCACCGCATCGACGAAGCCGCTCACGACGGTGAGGGCAGCCAGGGTCACCACCAGGGGTGGGGGTGGACGATCGGGCTCGCTCATGTGCGTTCCACCTTCCCCGCGCCGCTTCGGGTGCGATGCCGTCAAGGTAACGGAGCGGCGGCCGGCGGCGGGCGACCGTTCACCCCCAATGAGGGAGCGGATGCCACGGGTTCCGGCCCATCAGGTGACGACGCGCAACCTCGGCGCCGCGTACCCCTTCATTGCTGAGGCCGGACTCGGCCAGCGTGGCGTGGTCATCGGCGACGACCTGCTGGGCGGCTCGTTCGTCTTCGACCCCTTCGAGCTCTATGCGGCCGGCGTGGTCTCCAATCCGAACATGGTGGTGTTCGGACAGATCGGCCGCGGCAAGAGCGCGTTCGTCAAGTCGTTCCTGTGGCGTCAAGCGGTGTTCGGGCGGCGGGCATGGGTGGTCGATCCCAAAGGCGAGTACAGCGATCTGGCCGACGCCTGGGGAGTCCGGCCGGTCGCGTTGCGCCCCGGCGGCGCCATCCGGCTGAATCCGCTGGACCCGGGGCCCGACGCCGACGGCGAGGGCGGGGCTGACGCCGGCGAACGCCGGCGAATGGAGTTGCTCTCGTCGCTGGCCAGCGCCTGTCTCGGCCGTGGCCTGATGCCCCGTGAGCGTGCTGCACTGGGCTCGGCCCTGGCTGAGGCCACCCGCGGCACCGCGGTACCCACGGTGCCCGTGGTGGTCGAGGCCCTGCTGACGCCGACGACCGACGCCGCCCGCTCGCTCCGCACCGAGAAGCGCGACCTCCTCGAGGACGGGCGGGACGTCGCGCTGGAACTGCGCCGGTTGGTCCACGGTGATCTGCGGGGGATGTTCGACGGCCCCACGACTGCGGGCCTCGACCTGTCGTCGCCTCTCGTCGTGCTCGACCTGTCCGCGCTGTACTCCTCGGCCGCGCTGGGCGTCCTGATGGCGTGCGCCACGGCATGGCTCCAGGCCGCCCTGGCCCGGACCGCCGTGAGTGCCGGTGGCCCGTCATCAGCGCGCGGTCGCTTCTTCCTGGTGGTGGACGAGGCGTGGGCGATCCTGTCGAACCTGGGCGTCGCGCGCTGGCTGCAGTCTTCGTGGAAGCTCTCCCGCGCGTTCGGCGTCTCCAATGTCGCGGTGCTGCACCGGGTGTCGGACCTCCGCTCGGTCGGCGCTTCGGACTCCGAGCAGGTCGCGCTGGCCCAGGGCCTCCTGTCGGACTCGGAGACGCGAGTGGTCTACGCGCAGTCGCCGGGCGAGCTCGAGGCCGCCACGGAGCTCCTCTCCCTGTCGGCCACCGAAGCCGATCTGTTGCCGCAGCTCCGGCGGGGCATCGCCTTGTGGAAGGTGGGCCAGCGCTCGTTCCTGGTCCAGCACCGCCTCAGCGCTACAGAACGATCGATCGTGGACACCGATTCGGCGATGACGGCGGGGTAGGGCATGCCGAGCGTGCCCGACGTCGTTCTCCCACTGGCGCTCGGCGGCGCGCTCTTTGCCGGCATCTCGTGGCAGGGTGCGACGAAAGCGGAGAGGGCTCGTCCACGCGGCGGCGCAACGGGAGCTCGATGGGCCCGTCGGCGTGACCTCCGTCCATTGCGGGTCGCGGCCGACGGCGCTCCTCCGGGCCGCCTTCTCCTCGGCGTCCTGCCGGGCGTGGCCCGGCCGGTCGGCCTGGCGGCCGAGACGGCGCAATCCCTGGTGGTGATCGGACCCACGCAGAGCGGGAAGACCACGAGCCTGGCGGTGCCGGCGATCTTGGGCTGGCAGGGACCTGTCGTGGCCGCCAGCGTCAAGAGCGACCTCCTCCGCCACACCCTGGGGACGCGAGCGCGTCAGGGCCAGGTGTGGTGCATCGACCCGACCGGCTGCACGGGCGCACGGGCCAGCACCTGGTCGCCACTCACCGGCTGTGGCGAGTGGCGAGAAGCGTGCCGGGCCGCCGCCGAGTTGTGTGAGGCGGCCAAAGGCGCGGGGACGACCGCGGACGGCGAGTTCTGGTATGCCACCGCCGGCAAGCTCCTGGCCCCCCTCTTCGTCGCGGCCGCCCTCGACGGGCGCACCATGGCCGACGTGGTGCGGTGGGTCGACATGCAGGAAGCCGGTGAGGTGGCCGCCATTTTGGAGCGCGCCGCGCCACCCGAGGTCCTTCATGCCGCGGAGGCGACCTGGTGTCGTGACGAGCGCACCCGGAGCTCCATCTACACCACGGCCGAGACGGTGCTGGCCCCCTTCGCCCATCCGCCGCCCGGGCCGGTGGCGGATGGGACGTTCGAACCCGAGCATCTGCTCGGTGGGGCCAACACGTTGTATCTGTGCGCGCCGGCCCACGACCAGCGCAGGCTGCGCGGGTACTTCACGGCGCTGACCCAGGCCGTGTTGTCGTATGCGTTCTCCCGCGCCACGTTCTCCGGCCGACCGCTCGACCCGCCGCTCCTGGTCGTGTTGGACGAGGCGGCGCACATCGCCCCGCTGCCGGAACTCGACGGGCTGGCGGCGACCTGTGCGTCACATGGGATCCAGATCGTCACCATCTGGCACGATCTCGCGCAGGTCCGGGGGCGCTACGGGGCCCGGGCGCCGACGGTGCTGAACAACCACCGGGCCAAGCTCTTCCTGCCCGGCATCGCCGACCCCGACACGCTCGACTACGCCAGCCGGCTCATCGGGGACGAACAGGCTTCTCACCCGTCGATCACACGGGACCCCTCGGGCAAGCGCTCGACGACGTCGACCACGACCCCTCGACGACTGCTGCCGCCCGAGGCGCTCCGCTGTCTACCCCGTGGCCGCGCCGTGCTGGTCTACGGCACGCTGCCTCCGGCGCGGCTGCAGCTGAGGCCCTGGTGGGCGCAACGACGGCGAGCCCGCGGAGGATGGGGAGGAGGGGATGGTTCCTGAAGGAGGGATCTGGGCGGTGATTTGGGCGGTGATTTGGGCGCTCCGGGGCTGTCGCTTTGCCATTCCAGGCACCGCTTCGTAGTCTCCCCGCTGGATTCCAGAGGAAGGGGCGCAGCGATGACCAACCCAGCCGGTGCCGGTGAAGTACGCATGCTCATTGACGGCGAGCTCGTCGAAGCTGCGTCGGGCAAGCGGTTCGACAACATCAATCCGGCCACCGAAGAGGTGCTCGGCGAGGTGGCCGACGCCTCGGCCGAGGACATGCGGCGTGCCATCGACTCCTCCCGCCGTGCGTTCGACGAGACCGATTGGTCGACGAATCACGCGCTGCGCAAGCGCTGCCTGGAGCAGCTGCAGGCCGCCCTGGAGGCGGAGCGGGAGGCGTACCGCGAGGAGATCATCGCCGAGGTCGGCTCACCGCGCATGATGACCTTCGCGGCGCAGGTCGATTGGCCGATCGACGAGGCGCTGGGCTGGCCGACCAAGATGATCGACACGTTCGAGTGGGAGCGCTCGCTCCCCGACTCCGAGATGATGGGGATGAAGAGCCGGCGGGGCGTCATCAAAGAGCCCATGGGCGTGATCGGCTCCATCGTGCCGTGGAACTACCCGCTCGAGGTCACGCTCAACAAGCTGGGCCCGATCCTGGCCACCGGGAACACGACGATCATTAAGCCGGCGCCCGACACGCCGTGGAACGCCACCCGGCTCGGTCGCCTCATCGCCGAGAAGACGGACATCCCGGCCGGCGTCGTCAACATCGTGACCTCGTCCGACCACCTGGTGGGCGAGGAGCTCACGATCTCGCCGAAGGTCGACCTCATTTCCTTCACGGGATCGACCGCCACCGGCAAGCGCATCATGGAGAAGGGCGCGGCCACGCTGAAGCGCGTCTTCCTGGAGCTGGGGGGCAAGTCGGCTCTCATCGTGTGCGATGACGCCGACTTCGCGTCCAGCGTGCCCATGGCCGCCATGGTCTGCGTGCACGCCGGCCAAGGTTGTGCCATGCAGACGCGACTGCTGCTGCCGCGCTCCCGCTACGACGAGGGCGTCGAGCTCATCACGGCCGGCATGTCGGGGATTCCCTACGGCGACCCGTCGAGTGACGCCGTGGTGATGGGACCGGTCGTCAGCGCCAAGCAGCGCGACCGCGTGCTCGGCTACATCGCCCAGGGCCAGGAGGAGGGCGCCAAGCTCGTCTTCGGTGGCGGCCGCCCGGCCGACCAGCCCAAGGGGTGGTTCGTGGAGCCGACCCTCTTCGTCGACGTCGACAACTCCATGACCATCGCGCAGGAGGAGATCTTCGGACCCGTCCTCTGCGTGATCCCCTACGATGACGATGACGACGCCGTCCGCATCGCCAACGAGAGCCACTACGGGCTGTCCGGCGGCGTGGTGTCGGCGTCGGAGGAGCGCGCCACCGCGATCGCCCGGCGCATCCGGACCGGCTCCATCGGCGTCAACGGTGGCCTCTGGTACGGCGCCGACTCGCCCTACGGCGGCTACAAGGACAGCGGGATCGGTCGCCAGTGCGGGATCGAGGGTCTCGAGCAGTACCTGGAGACCAAGGCCATCGCCTGGCCGGGGTGACGGAGGCCCCGACGTCGCGTCGGGGCCGTCAGGCCGACCATTCGGCCAGCAGCTCGTCCGTGGTGGCGAGGCGCGCCACGAAGGCGAGGCTGTGCCGCAGCATCGACGCATGGTGCTCGGGCGGCGTGCCGACCGACGCGTCGCTGGCCACCGTGACACCGAAGTCCTCGTCGGCGGCGCCGACCGCGACGAGGGGGACGGCCAGGTTCGTCGAGACGCCGGCCACCACGATGTCGTCCACGCCCATGTTGCGCAGCACCGTGAGCACCTCGGTGCGGTGCACCGGCGAGATGCCCTGGTGACGGGGCAGCACCAGGTCGTCGGGTCCGACGCCGATCTCGGGCACGATCTCGAGCGCCGCATCGTCGTCGCGCCAGGCCGATGTCGACGCCGTCGCCTGCATGAGCGGTGAGCGCCGGCTGGCCGAGCGGC
>DATAXG010000115.1:0-5768 GCA_036273055.1 Acidimicrobiales bacterium
CCGTGGTCTGGCGGGGTGTGCCCTCGCAGGTGACGAAGAACGCCTTCGTCTGGGAGTCCCCCGACGGCTCCTCGGTCCGGACCGAGTATCTGCCCGTCGGCTACGGCAACGGGGCGGCGCTCCCCGATGACGCCAAGGCCCTGATCCGCCGCACGCGCGACAACGTGGCCGAGGTGGCCGACTTCCTCATGGGCGACCTGCTGTGCATGAACGGATCCGACCACCTGATGCCCCAGCCCTGGTTGGGGCGGGTCGTGGCCGAGGCCAACGATCTGCAGGACGAGTTCGACTTCGAGGTCACCTCGTTCCCCCGCTACCTGGCCGACGCCTCCAGCGACGGACTGACCCGGGTGGAGGGCGAGCTCCGCTCGGGCGCCCGGGCCAACATGCTGATGGGTGTCACCTCGAACCGAGTCGACGTCAAGCGCCACGGTGCGCTCGCCGAGCGAGAGCTCGAGCGGCGCGCCGAGCCGCTGACCTCCCTGTTCAAGCCGGCGTCGGACTACCCGGACCGGCTCCTGGAGCTGGCCTGGCTCGAGATGGTGCGCAACTCGGCACACGACTCCATCTGCGCCTGCTCGGTCGACGACGTCGTCGACGCCGTCCTGCACCGCTATGCCGAGGCGCGTGCCATTGCCGCCGGCCTGGCCGACCGCGCCGTCAAGACGTTCGCCCGCTCGCTGTCCCACGCCGGCCCCACGCTGCTCAACGCGTCGCAACGGGCCCGCTCCGGTGTCGTCGAGCTGATCGTGCCCGCCGACGGTCCGGCCTCCGCCGGCGTGCAGGTGGTGTCCGAGCGCTCCGGGCTGCCCGGATCGATGGTGCTCGATGCCGACACCGTCCGTACCGTGCTGGCGATGATGCAGGGCCCGCGGATCGACGACGAGGCATGGATCCACGACGTGGTGATCGAGGACACCGACGAAGGGTTCGACATCACCATCGCCGTCGGGACCGAGGAGAAGCCCGGCGTTCCCATCGCGGAGGCGAAGCAGGACGTCTACACGAGGCTCGGGGCCCGGCCCGACGCCGTGGTCAGGGTGGGCATGGAGCAGCCGGCGACGCGCAAGATCCTCGCCCGCACCGGCGAGGTGCCGGGCTACGGCTGGACGGCCTTCGAACCCGCGCCGCTCGCACACCCGGTCGTGGTCAACGAGACCGAAGGCTCGGTCGAGGTCGCCAACGGGCTCGTGCGCGTCGACGTCGACTCCACCGCGGGGACCTTCGCGCTCGACGGCACTCCCGGCTACGGCCGGCTGGTGGACGGGGGTGACCTCGGAGATTCCTACAACTACTCCCCACCGCGGCAGGACTCGTTCGTGGACACGCCCCTCGCCGTCACGGTCCGGGTGGACGAGCGTGGCCCGGTCAGGGCCCGCCTGCGAATCACGAGCACGTACGAGTGGCCCGACTACGTGGAAGGCGCATCCCAGGCCCGCGTCGGGGGGCACCAGGTCGACATCCACACCGACGTTGAGCTGCGCGCTGACGACGCCACCGTGCGCGTGGTGACCTCCTTCGTCAACCCGAGCGGTGACCACCGCCTACGAGTCCACCTCCCACTCCCGGAGCCGGCCCGGCAGTCGCAGGCCGAGAGCGCCTTCACCGTGGTCACGCGCGGGCTGACGGCCGAAGGGCGCCCCGACGAGTTCGGGCTCCCCACCGCGCCCTCCAACCGCTTCGTCAGCGCCGGACGCCTCACGGTGGTCCACGAAGGGGTGTGCGAGTACGAGCTGATCGACATCGACGGCGACGCGGCGCACACCGTGGCGCTGACCGTCCTGCGCTCGACCGGCATGCTCTCCCGGCTCGGAATGGCCTACCGGCCCTTCCCGGCGGGCCCCCTCACCGCGGTGGAGGGGCTCCAGATGCGGGGCAAGCGGGTGGAGCTGCGCTACGCCCTTGCGCTCGACTGCGACGACCCCTACCGCCTCGCCGACGATGTCCTGCTCCCGCTGGAGCCCGTGCAGAGCCTGGGCGGTGGCCCCCGCCCTGCCGCGGGCAACGAGATGACGGTCCACGGTGCCGAGGTCAGCGCACTCCACCGCGTGGCCGGCGTGCTCGAGGTCCGGGTCTTCAATCCGACGGCGCGCCCGACGACGGTGACATTCCCCGGTCGCACCGGATGGCTCGTCGACCTGCGGGGCTACCCCGAGACCCCGTTCGAAGGGTCGTTCGAGCTACGGCCCTTCGGCATCGCCACGGCCAGGCTCCACGAGGCCTGATCCGGGAGGCCGGTTGGCGGTGAGAAGGCGCTCGCCGACTCCCCGCAACTCCTCGAGATCGCGCAGGACCTCCGACAGACGCTCCCAGCGCACGTTGCGGCGACGGTCGGCCGCCGCCCCGGTGCCGTCGGCCTCCTGACCGGCCCGGCCGCACCACCACAGTTGCACGCGGCCCAGGTCCTTCAGCAAGCGCGGCCGGAGCGCGTGTGCCGTGAACTCGTCGGGCGCCTCCTGCACGAGGGCGGTGTGGAACTCGTCGGACATCAGCACGGTGCCCGGGTTCCCGATGTTGACGATCCGGTGAGCCAGGTTGACGGTCGGCCCGAAGTAGTCGCCGTCGCGCAGGAGCACCGGCCCGCAGGCCAGGCCCACCCGCACATCGGACAGGAGGTCATCGTCGGCATAGGCGTCGGCCAGGCTGAGCCCGATCCGCGCCGCCGCAGCCACGCTGTCGACCACGAACATGACCTCGTCGCCGATCATCTTGACCACCCGGCCCCCGGCGCTGGTCACGATGTCGTGGGAGATCTCCTCGAAACGTCGCACGACCGCGGCGAGCTCCTCGTCGCTCAGGTGCTGGCTCAGGAGCGTGAAGCCGACCATGTCGGCGAACCCCACGGCGATCACCGGGCTCTGCCCCGGCGCCAACCCATGGCTGCGCAGCATCATGCTGCGCTGGATCCCCGCCACCACCTGCCGGCGCCACACGAATTCGAGGAGCTTGGCCATGGCGGGGATCGTCACGTCGGCAATGCCGGCGAACGCCTCGGCGGACAGGACCGGGTCGACCTCCGCGCTGACCATGTCCCCGGGCACGAGCTCGGCCTCGGCGATGCGCGCCATGGACGAGCCGATCACACGCGCCATCTGCACCGCGGTCTCGGCATCGGCCGCCCCGAGCGCCTGCAGACCCTGGAAGAGGCGCACCGCTTCGAGATCGAGGTCGGTGAACGCCCGGTCGTCGTCGCCGACCCCGGGGAAACCCAGCGCGCGCCAGAACCGTTCGAGCATGTCGATGCTGACCCCGGTGAGCTCCGCCACCTCGATCCTGGTGTAGCGGCGCCGCGACGGGACGAGCAGGCGGTCCGCCACGAAGAGGTCGATCACGCCCTCCGCCACCGCCGTGTCGATCTCATCCTCGGTGGCGCCGTGCATCAGGAGGATCTCCTTGACGTGCTCCAGCGCAGCCTCCCGGCGTGCCTCGTCGTCGGCCTCGGGCAGCATGTCGAAGCTGTGGAAGATCCCGCTCATGTCGGCATCCCCCGCAGCAGCGACTCGTCCCATTCGGGGCGGGAGGGTCGGCGCATGAGGTTCAAGAGCGCTTCCGCCGGTGCGCAACGTCCCTCCACGATCGCCTGGACCTGTTCCGCGATCGGCATCTCGACGCCGTTGGCCCGGGCCAACCCCACCAAGGGACCCGCACTCTTGATGCCTTCCGCCACCATGTGCATGCCGCTCACTATCTCCTCGAGCGACTCTCCCTCCCCCAGGGCGAACCCCACCGTCCGGTTCCGACTCTGTGGGCTGGCACACGTCGCCACCAGGTCGCCGACGCCGGCGAGGCCGCCGAAGGTCAGGACCTTGCCACCCAGCGCGACACCCAGGCGGCCCAGTTCGGCGAGCCCGCGCGTGATGAGGACGGCGCGGGTGTTGTCCCCGAGCCCCAGTCCGTCGCCGATCCCGGCCGCAATGGCCATCACGTTCTTGGTGGCACCGGCGATCTCACAGCCCACGACGTCGGTGCCCATGTAGGTGCGGAAGGTGCGCGTGTGCACCAGCGCCTGCACCCGCGTCGCCAGCGCCTCGTCCGCCAGGGCGACCACACAGGCCGCGGGATGCCCCTGCGCGACCTCCCGCGCCAGGTTCGGGCCCGTCAAGACTCCGGCAGGGACCCCGGGCAGGACCTCGCCCACCACCTGGGACATGCGCAGATTGGTCTCCATCTCGATTCCCTTGGCCAGACTGACAACGGCTTCGATCTCCCCCGCCAGCGGTTGCATGGAGGTCAGGACGGAACGAAACCCATGGGAGGGGACCGCCATGAAGACGATGCTGACCCCCTGCAGCGCCTCCTCGAGCGATGACGTGACCGACAGGCCGTCCGGAAGCCGTACGTCGGGCAGGTAGCGCTCGTTGTGGCGCGTCTCCGCCATGGACGCCGCCAGCTCCGGTGAGCGCACCCAGAGGGACGAGGGGTGTGTGGCGCCGACGATGGACCCCACCGCCGTGCCCCACGAACCCGCTCCGATCACCGCCACCCGGTCGCTCATGGCAGAAGAGCCTACGGCGGACCCGCAGCGAGCCCGGCCTGGACCCGTACACTGTCCCGGTGTCGAGGGCCACCGTGCCGCCAGTGCAGCACGCGGTGCAATCGATCGACGGCTCGTTGGGGCCCGAGGTTGTCCTGATCCCGGTCAAGGCCTTCCACCAGGCGAAGCGCAGGCTGGGCTCGAGCCTCTCCGATGCCGACCGCGTGCAGCTCGTCCGTGCGATGGCCGCGCATGTGGTGGCGGCATCCGCGCCCCTGCCCGTCGCCGTGGTCTGTGACGACGAGGAGGTGGCGCGATGGGCGACGGACCTCGGTGCCACCGTCATGTGGGAGCCGGGACAAGGGCTCAACGGCGCCGTCCGGGCCGGCGTCGAGCGGCTGGCCCGAGCCGGCGCACGCTGGGTGACGGTCGCCCACGGCGATCTGCCCCGGGCACACGGGTTGGGCGTGCTGGCTCCCTTCGACGGCGTCACGCTCGTCCCAGACCGTCGGGACGACGGCACCAACGTGCTGCGACTCCCGGCCCGATCTGACTTCTCCTTCGCCTACGGTCCGGGCTCCTTCCGGGCCCACCGGGCGGAGGCGACACGGCTCGGCCTCCCGGTACGCGTCCTCCGTCACCCTGATCTCGCGTACGACGTCGACTGGCCCGCCGATGTCGTGGAGCTCGGCCGGACTTCCTGAACGATCCCCGGGCGCGGAGCCGGGGGCCCGAAGGCCCCCGGTCTCACGTGTCCCCGAAGGAACGAGGCGCTCAGCGCCGACGTGCCGCCTTGCGGGCCGGTGCGCGACGCACGGCCTTCTTCGCAGGAGCGCGCTTCTTGGTCGCCTTGCGCGCCGGAGCCCGCTTGGCTGCCTTCTTCGCAGGAGCCCGCTTCTTGGTCGCCTTGCGTGCCGGAGCGCGCTTCTTGACCGCCTTCCGCGCCGGAGCCCGCTTCTTGGTGGCCTTGCGCGCCGGAGCCCGCTTCGCCGCCCTCTTCGCAGGAGCCCGCTTCTTGGCGGCCTTGCGCGCCGGAGCCCGCTTCTTGGCCGCCCTCTTCGCAGGAGCCCGCTTCTTCGCAGCCTTCCGTGCCGGAGCCCGCTTCACGGACTTCCGTGCCGGAGCCCGCTTCACGGCCTTCTTGGCTGTGCTTCGCTTCGCTGCTTTCTTTGCGGGGGCCCGCTTTTTCGCGGCCTTCTTGGCCGGGGCCCTTCTTTTTGCGGCTACTGCCACAGGTGCACCTCCCTAGGAGCATGGTCACTGAATAGAGGTGAAGCCTGCGTCACGTCGAGGT
>DATAXG010000116.1:0-12709 GCA_036273055.1 Acidimicrobiales bacterium
AGCTCGGCCTGCCTTCCATCTTCAGCGGTACCTGGGATCCCTTCTTCGCCGCCTGCGAAGAGACCGGGACCGTTGTCTGCCTGCACACCGGTGCGTCGTCCTGGGCCCCGCTGCCCTCGCCCGACCCGCCCTTCGAGCTCCTGCCCACGCTCTTCCCCGTGAACGCGCTCCTCGCCGCCGGCGAATGGTTGTGGTCTGGGGTGCCGCTGCGCTTCCCCGAGCTGCGGGTGGCCCTGTCCGAGGGCGGCATCGGATGGGTCCCGATGCTGATGGACCGGGCCGACTATGTCCTCGGCCACTCCGCCTCGGGGACCGAGAGCAACGCGTGGCCCTCGGACCTGCTGCCGAGCGAGGTGCTGCGGCGCAACTTCTGGTTCTGCTCCATTGACGACCCGTCCGCCGTGGCACAGCGTCACGTCATCGGCCTCGACCACATCATGGTGGAGAGCGACTATCCCCATGCCGACTCGTCCTGGCCCGACACGCAGGCGGTGCTGGCCGCGACCTGGGGTGCGCTGCCCGACGAGGAGCTCCGGGCCGTGGCCGGCGGCAACGCCAGCCGCCTGTTCCGCCACCCGCTCCCACCGGTCGACGACTGGCGCGCTCCGACGTCGTGAGAGAGCGCGGGACGCTTCCGCTGCCACCGCGTGCCGGCCCGATCATCGATGCGGACGGCCACGTCGTGGAGCCCGCGTCAGCCTGGGCCCACCTGCCCGATGCGTACCGGCCGCGCATCAGCGCCGACCGCGCCGGGTACGAGCACGTCCTCGTCGGTGATACCGAAGTATTAGCCGTGCCGCTCGGCAGCCTCACCCGCCCGGGCTCCACCTTCGACGACCCCACCACATTCCGCCCGCTGTCCGACGCCCAGCCGGGCGGGTCTGATCCGGTGGCCCGGCTGTCCGACATGGACAGCGAGGGCATCGACCAGGCCGTGCTGTACCCGACGATCGGGCTGTACTTCTCTTTGGTGGAGGATCCCGCGGTGGCGGTGGCCCTCGCCGCCGCCTACAACGACTGGCTGGCCGGGTACTGCGCCGCCGACCCGCGCCGCCTCTTCGGCGCGGCCATGGTGCCGCTGCAGGACCCCGTGGCGGCGGCCCGCGAGCTCCGGCGCGCCGTCACCGAGCTCGGCCTCGTCGCCGGGTTCGTCCGCCCCAACCCCTGCCTCGGGCGGTCGCTCTCGGACCGTGCCTACGACGTCGTGTGGGAGGCGGCCGAGGAGCTCTCGGTGCCCATCGGAATCCACGAGGGCAGCTCGGTCAGCGTGTCGACGCTCGGCTCGGACCGTCCCTTCAACCCCCTCATCCTCCATGCCGTGTCCCACTCGTTCGAGTCGATGCTCGCCTGCGCGCAGCTCATCGCCTTTGGAACGCTGGAACGACATCCGGGGCTGCGGCTGCTCTTCCTGGAGTCCTCCGGTGGCTGGGCCCCGTTCTGGCTCGAACGCCTGGACGAGCAAGCGGAGTCCTTCGGCGGGTTCTGCCCGGACATGGTGTTGCGTCCGTCGGAGTACTTCGCCCGGCAGTGCGCCATCAGCTTCGAGGTCGACGAGCACACGTTGCCCGCACTGGCGCCCTTCGTCGGCGAGCGCCGCGTCGTGTGGGGCAGCGACTACCCGCACCACGACGCCACGTTCCCGGGAGCCGTGGACGCCATCCGTGCCACCGTGGCGCCTTGCCGCACGGCCACACAGGTCCACGTCCTCGGGCTCAACGCGCGCCGCCTCTACAGCCTCCCGTCGCGCGGCACCGGGCTCCCCGGGCTCCTCGACGACTACTTCACCGTGGTCACCGCGCAGGAGATCGAGCTCGTGCTCGGGCTGTTCACGCCCGATGCGGTGTTCGAGAGCGGCACCATCCGGTTGGAGGGCCTCGACGCCATCAGCGGCTACTACCTCTCCAAGACGTTCACCTACGAGGACTTCCGGCCCGCTCCCCGGGCACCGACCTTCGACGGCTCACGAATCGAGGTGGACATCGACGTCCACCTCGGTGGCGGGGAGAGCACGGTGCACGACGTGTTCGAGACCGACGGCACGCGCATCACGGCCCTGCGCGTCAGTGGCTTCGAAGAGGCGCTCGGCGCCGCGCAGCGCTGACGCGTCAGGCGGGTTCGGTCAGGCGGGTTGCGGTTGGGGACCGCGCAACAGGCGACCGGGCCGCTCCCCCGTCGCCTCGTCGTGTTCCCGCACCACGGTCCCCGACTTGACGGTCGCCACGTACCCCCGGGCCCGCTGCACCAATCGCTTGCCCGATGCCGGCAGGTCGTAGACCATCTCGGGGGACTCGAGAGCCAGCGCCTCGTGGTCGATGATGTTGATGTCGGCCAGGTGACCGGGCGCCAACAGTCCCCGGTCCCGGAAGCCATAGAGCTCGGCCGTGCGCCGGGTCTGCAGGTGCACCACGGCCTCGATGGGAAGCTGCTCCCCCCGGCTGCGGTCGCGGGCCCAGTGCGTCAGCATGAACGTCGGCAGGCTGGCGTCGCACAGCACGCCGCAGTGCGCCCCGCCGTCGCCCAGGCCGAGCACGGTAGCCGGGTGCACGAGCATCTCGCGCACGGCGTCAAGGTTGCACGCGGTGTAGTCGAGCAGTGGCAGGTAGAGCAGCTCCTTGCCGTCGCGCTCGAGCATCAGGTCGTAGAGCACCTCGTCGGTCGTCCGCCCATGGGCTGCGGCCAGCGCGGTGACGCTGCGCTCGGGCGCCGGCTCGTAGTCGGGCGGGTCACCCAGCGGGAACAGCTTGTGCAGGTTGCTCCGGAGCAGCTGGACGAAGCCGCCCGGGCGCGCCTCCTCCGACAGGATCGCGGCGCGCACCTCGGGGGTGCGCAGGCGGGCCACGCGCTCAGGCAGCGGGAGATGGGCGATCTCCTGGTAGGCCCGATGATGCGCAAAGGGATGGGTCACGGACTGGAACCCGACCATGAGCGAGGTCGGCTTGCCGGCGACCTGCGGCACCAGCCAGGCCCCCCGGCGGTTGGCGGCCACGCCCCGGTCGATCCATTCGCGCCACAGGTCCGGCGCGAAGTCGGCTTGGAGCACCTGGTAGGTCACCGGTACGCCGGCGCGCATGGAGATCTCCGACATCCAGGAGAACTCGTAGTCGAGATCCCGCAAGTCGCTGGCGAGCGAGAAGACCCTGTGTCCCGCCTTGCCCAGCGCCTCGCCGATGGCAATGAGCTCATCGGCCGCCGCCGTGGTCCCGGCTGCCAGCTCGCCGTCCTTGGCCCGGTGCAGGATCGTGCGCGTGGTCGACGCGCCGATGGCACCGGCCTGGACGGCCTCGCGCACGAGCGCTGCCATCTCCGCGATCTCCTCACTGGTGGCGATGTCATTGGCCCGGCCCTCCCCGAGCACGTAGGCGCGCAGCGCGCCGTGCGGGACGAGCGACGCCACATCGAGCACGCGGTCGGTCCGCTCCACCTCGTCGAGGTACTCACCGAAGGACTCCCAGTTCCAGTTCATGCCCTCGGCCAGCGCGGTGCCCGGGATGTCCTCCACGCCCTCCATCAGTTGGATCAGCCAGGCGCGGTCGGACTCGCGGGCCGGGGCGAACCCGACCCCGCAGTTGCCCATGACGACCGTCGTCACCCCGTGCCAGCCCGACGGCGAGACCTCCGGGTCCCACGTCGCCTGGCCGTCGTAGTGGGTGTGGATGTCCACCCAGCCCGGCGTGACGAGCAGCCCGTCGGCGTCGATGACCCGCCGGGCGGGCCCGTCGACCTCGCCCACGGCGGTCACGATGCTGCCGTCGACGGCGATATCGCCCGTACGAGTCGGTCGCCCCGACCCGTCGGCGATCGTGCCGCCGCGGATGATCAGGTCGTGCATTGATGCTCCTCCCCGGGGGACTCCGGCGTGCCCCCGCCGGCGACCGGTCCGGCGTCCGGACTGCGGTCGGCTACACCCAGCTTCGCAGCTTTTCGATCATGGCGACGGGGTCTGCACCCACGGGAGTGACGTTGAGATGGGTCACACCCACCTCGGCCAGGGCGGCCACGCGCTCCTTGATGTAGGACTCCGGGCCGCAGAGCGACGTGGCCTCGAGCAGCTCCGCCGGCACCAGCGCCGCAGCCTCCTTCTTCTGGCCCGACAGGTAGAGGTCCTGGATCTCGGCCGCCTCCTTCTCGTAGCCGTAGCGGCAGGCGAGTGCGTTGTAGAAGTTCTTGCCCTTGGCGCCCATGCCGCCGATGTAGAGCGCAGCGGCGCCGCGGCCGAGGTCCCGGATGGGTGCCACCTCGGACTCCTCGCCGATGGCCAGGATGCCGCCGGCGGCGATCTGCAGCGTGTCGAGCGAGGGTTCGCGCGTGGCCGCGCCGGCATCGAGCGACGGGCCGAAGACCTCGCGAGCCTTGTCGGGGACGAAGAAGATGGGGAGCCAGCCGTCGGCCACCTCGGCCGTCATGGCCACGTTCTTCTCGCCCAGTGCTGCGACCCAGATCGGGATGCGGTTTCGCACGGGGTGATTGATCAGCTTGAGCGCCTTGCCCAGTCCCGTGCCCTCACCGGTCGGCAGCGGGATGTGGTACGACGTGCCGTCGTGTGTGAGTGGCGCCTCGCGGGCCCACACATCGCGGCAGATCTCGATGATCTCGCGCGTGCGACCGAGTGGCCGGTCGTAGGGGACGCCGTGGAAGCCCTCGATCACCTGGGGGCCCGACGCGCCGAGTCCGAGGATGCAGCGCCCGCCCGAGACGGCGTCGACGCCGGCGGCCGTCATGGCAATGAGGGTCGGCGTGCGGCTGTAGATGGGGAGGATGGCCGAGCCGATCTCGAGCCTCTCGGTCTTGGCGGCCAGGAACCCCATGAAGCTCGGCGCGTCGAAGCTGTAGGCCTCGGCCACCCAGACCACGTCGAGCCCGACCTTCTCGAGCTCGACGGCCTGGCGCGCCGACTCCTCGAACCCGCCGGCGTAGTTCAACGTCATGGACAGCTTCATGCCGTCCTCCCTTCACTCGTGCGCCCCATCGTGCCGTCGGAGAAGAGTGTACTGAAACCTCGTTCGGGTGGGCGGCCCATAGCATCGCAGCCGTGACACGAGACCGAATCGAGCTGGTCCTGTTCGACCTGGGTGGGGTGCTCATCCGGCCGGGCGGGGTTGCCTCCATGCGGGCCCTGGCCGGGATCGACAGCGACGAGGCGCTGTGGGAACGCTGGCTCGGCTGCCCATGGGTGCGCCGCTTCGAGGCCGGGGGGTGCACACCCGACGAGTTCGCCGGCGGGATGGTGGCCGACTGGGAGCTCACGCTGGAGCCGGCGGCCTTCCTGGAGGAGTTCGGCACCTGGCCCGAGCCCCCCTTCGACGGCGCGCTCGAGCTCGTCGACGCCGTGCGGACGAGGGCGCCGGCCGGCGCCGGCTTCCTCTCGAACACGAACTCGTTCCAATGGGCCACCAACTACGAGGCGATCCCTCTGACCCAGGCCTTCGCCTTCCGCTTCCTCTCCTTCGAACTGGGTCTGGTCAAGCCGGACGCAGCAATCTTCGAGGCGGTGGCGGAACGGCTCCCTGTCCCCCGCCAGCGGGTCCTCTTCCTCGACGACAACGCAGTCAACGTCGACGCGGCGCAGGACGCAGGCTTCGCCGCTCGCCACGTGCGCGGGGTGGAGGCTGCCCGGGAGGCCCTGGTGGCGACGGGCGTGCTCGGCGCCTGAGGGCTGCGGCCGCCACCGCATCAGCCGGAGTGCCGGTTGGGGCGCAAAGCCGCGGCTGTGCCAACATGCGGCCATGGTTGCCAACGGCCCACTGCTGCGCCTCCTGCCGCGCCTGGACGACGACGTCCGCTTCTTCTGGACCTCGGGCGAGGACGGCGTCCTGCGCTTCCTACGCTGCAACGACTGCGGGTTCTACATCCACCCGCCAGGGCCGGTCTGTTCCCGGTGTCTCTCGCACAATCTGGCGCCGCAGGCGGTCAGTGGCCTGGGCAAGGTTGAGACGTTCACCGTCAACTACCAGCAGTGGATCCCCGGGAGCGACCCCTACATCATCGCCTGGGTGTCGATCGACGAGCAGCCCGACGTGCGCCTGACGACCAACCTGGTCGACGTGGAGCCCGACGACGTGCGCATCGGGATGCCCGTGCGCGTGCTCTTCGAGCACGTCGACGACGTCTGGCTCCCGCTCTTCACACCGGTGGAGGACGCGTCGTGAGCCCCCGCCCGGGCGAGGAGCCGCTGGAGCGACGGGCCATCATCTCGGGCATCGGGCAGTCCGACGTGGGCCGCCGCCTGGGACGCTCCGACCTCGACCTCACGGTGGAGGCGGCGCTGGCCGCCATGGCCGACGCGGGGCTGACCCGCGACGACATCGACGGGATCTCGACCTACCCCGGCATGGGCGCCGGGACGCCTGGCTTCGGGGGCCCACCAACGCCGGAGGTGCATGATGCACTGGGCCTGTCGCTCAACTGGCACGACGGCGGCGGCGAAGGGCCGGCGCAGATGCGCGCCGTCATGGCGGCGTCGTTGGCCGTCGCGGCCGGCCTGGCCAAGCACGTGCTCGTCTACCGCACCGTCACCGAGGGCTCGGCCCAGGGAACGGGCGGGCGTCAACCGATGGGTGGGTCCGGCGGTGGCGGCTCCGTGCCTCGCTTCGGCAGTTTCATGCAGTGGTCGCTCCCCTACGGCGCCGTATCGGCCGCCAACTGGATCGCCATGGTGGGCCAGCGCCGCGTGCACGAGTTCGGGCTCACGCGCGAGCAGCTGGGGCAGATCGCCATCAACGCACGGCGGAACGCGGCGCTCAACCCCAAGGCCGTCTACACGGACCCGATGTCGATGGACGACTACCTGGCAGCGCGCATCATCACGACGCCGCTCTGCCTCTTCGATTGTGACGCGCCATGCGACGGCTCGACCGCGGTCATCGTCTCGCACCGCGACATGGCGGACGACCTCGACCATCCCGCCGTCCACATCAACGCGCTGGGCACCGCGCTGCGTGGCCGCCCGAGCTGGGATCAGTTCGACGACATGACGACAATGGCGGCGCGTGACGCCGCGGCCTCCATGTGGGAGCGCACCGACCTGACGCCGGTCGACGTGGACACGGCGCAGCTCTACGACGGGTTCAGCGTGCTGACCATCGTGTGGCTCGAGGCCATGGGGTTCTGCGGTCGCGGCGAGAGCGGGCCCTTCATTGAGGGTGGCGCCAACATCGCCCGCGACGGCCTGCTCCCCCTCAATACGGCCGGCGGCCAGCTGTCGGGCGGGCGCCTCCACGGCTTCTCCCTCATCCACGAGGCCTGTGTGCAGCTCCGGGGCGAAGGCGGCGAACGCCAGGTGGTCCGCCCAGGAGGCCGGAACCCCGAGGTCGCCGCGGTGGCCAACGGTGGCGGCCCGATCGCCGGCACCATGCTGCTCACCCGAGGCGTCCGATGACGGCTGTCCTCCAGGGCGCCCCTGGCTCCCATGATCCTGATGGTCTTCCTTTCAGAGGCAACGGCGAAGGCGGGACCGCCAGCGGCCTCGTTCGTAGAGTGACTCCATGAACGAGCCGGAGGAGTTCCCTCCACTGGAGTCGTACGTCGGCATCAAAGGCTGGCTTGACGACGCAGAGGAAGCCGCCCTTCAGACCATCGCCCCCCACATCCGAGGCAAGCGGATCCTCGATCTCGGAGTCGGAACCGGCCGAACCGTCCCGCTCATGGCTTTGCTCACCGACGCGTACGTGGCGGTCGACAACTCCACTGAGATGGTGGCGGCGTGTCGCCGGAACTATCCCGGCAAGGACATCCGGCATGGCGACGCGCGTGATCTCTCGGATTTTCCAGATCGAAGCTTTGACTTTGTCCTCTTCAGCTACAACGGCATCGACAACATTCGGGATGACGACGAAAGGAAACGGGTTCTCCGAGAAGTACATCGGGTGCTCCAGGATGGGGGCCTCTTCTTGTTCAGCTCCCTGAACAAGGACGGCAGCATCTATGCGGAATCACCCCTGCAAACCCATCGTCCCGGCCAACCCACAGACCGAAGTCTGAAGGCGACCCTGCGTCTCGTGATGAGAAACGGAAGAGACCCTCGGCGCCTCCCCCGGCGCTACCGCAACTGGCGCAGGACAAGGCCACAGACGCTCGCACACGACGAGTGGGGCACGAGCGCCATCTCCTCGTCCGATTTCACGCTCATCGTGCACTTCACGACGCTGTCTCGCCTTCGTGAAGAGGTCGCCGGCGAAGGCTTCGAGATCCTCCAGACACTCGGTGGCGACAACGGACGACCTATTCCGATGGAGACTCCGACGACGGCCGACCCTTACCTCTACATCCTGGCCAAAAAGCCCGCCGCGGCGGGCGGCTAGCCACTGCCCCATTTCCCGCTCTCGCCAGACTCTCAACCTCAGGTTGAGAAGGAGATCGCCTCTTTCCCTAGGGCTATGTTTCAACCTGAAGTCGAGGTTTAGGGTTCTCCTGGGCCAGGAGCCGTCCCCGCAAGGTGGTGCGCGGCCCGGGAGGCCAGAGCGACGAGGGTCAGCGTGGGCCCGTAGCCACTGGACGTCACGAAGACCGAGGAGTCGACGACCACGACATTGTCGAGGGCGTGCACCCTCCCCCAGCGGTCCACCACCGAGGCGTCAGGGTTGTCCCCCATCCGCACGGTGCCCATGACGTGGCGGCTCTCGGGAATGGGCGTCGCGCCCACCCCGTGGTACGAGACGCCGGGCGAGGAGGTATGGATGACCCACTCGGCCCCCATCTCCTCCAGCACGGACTGCAGGATCTTGCCGTGGTACTTCGAGGCCGCCAGCTCGTGGTGTCCGGGCCGGTACGTCACGCGGGCCACGGGGAAGCCACGGGCGTCCCGGATGGAAGGGCTGAGGTCCACCGTGTTGGTGGCGTAGGGCAGGTCCTCCCCCTGCATGATGAAGGCCCACATGCGCTCGCGCAGGTTCGACTCGCGCATGGCCTGGGCGTGCTTGCGTCCCCAGGGCGAGTGGCGCGCCTCCATGATGGGCAGACCTCCCCCGCTGTGCTCCACCAGCCCGCCACGGAACCACGGCAGCCCGGCGCCCGCGGCCGCCTGGCGGGAGCGGTCGTCCTGCACCATGGCGTCGTCGTGCACGTGGGTCACGGCCCGCCCCTTGTGAGGGTGCAGCCGCATGGTCGGGAAATGCCCGACGACGATGGTCTGGAAGTGCACCATCAGGTACTTGCCGAGCGCCGGGTGGTCCAGCCCCGACAGGAGGAGGAGGCGCGGCGTCTCGATGGCGCCCCCCGCCACGATCACCATGTCGGCCGACCTGGTGTGGGTGACCCCGTCACGGTCGATGAACTCGACCCCGGTGGCCCGCCGGCCCTCGGTGACGATCCGGCTCACGTAGGTCTCGGCCATCAGCTCCGCCCGCCCGGTGGCCATCGCCTTGGTCAAGAGCGCCACGGGGTCGCCCTTGGCGTGAATCGGGCAGCCGAAGAACGCGCAGAACCCGCAGTTGTTACAGGCCGGGCGGCCGTCGTAGGCGATGCTGTTCGCCGCCGTCGGCGCCTCGTAGGGATGGAGGCCGACCTTCTCGGCCGCGGCGGACGACAGCACTGCGCCGTACATGGGCGCCCCCGGCGGCATCGGGTAGGGACCGGACCGCCAGGCGGCAAAGGGGTTGGCGCCCTCCCGTCCCGACACCCCGATGGTCCGTTCGACCTCCGCGTAGTACGGCTCGAGGTCCTCGTACTTCAGCGGCCAGTCGTCGACCGCAGCGCCCTCCTGCGGGCCGTAGGTCGAGAACAGCCCGAAGTCCTCCTCCCGGAAGCGCGGCACCTTCCCGTCGGCGTGTGTCCCGCCCCCGCCCACCGTGGTCGGGATGGAGTTCACCTCGCCGACGTGCGTGTGCTCGCCCTCCTCCGCCGAGCGCCGGAACGCCCTCGGCTCCACGAGCGGGTCGGGCCCCAGGAAGTAGCGCGACACGAACTTGATCTCGTCGTTGGAATAGTCCCCGGCGGGCCGGGTCAGGTCGTCGGGATCGAGCAGATGGTTGCGCCCCTTCTCCATGATGACGACCGACCAGCCGGCCCGCGTCAGCACCTCGGCCGCCGTGGCGCCGCCGGGGCCCGATCCGATGACGATGGCGCTCGGGCTCACGGCTGCGACACCTCGGCGTCGCTGTAGCCGCGCGGCTGCACGTCGCCCTCGTAGTCGATGTAGTCCCAGCCGACGGAGTCGCGGTTCCCGCCGTATTCGGGCGCGCCGTACATCCCCTCGCAGCAGTGCTGCCAGAGCAGCTCGCAGAAGTCCTCGTCGTCACGCAGGCGGCGGCGCTGCTCACGGCCGTCCATCCCGGTGAAGTCGGCGCCCAACGCGGCGAGGCCGTCGCGGTAACGCTCCTGGAGCCCGACGACCGGACCGTTGAACTCCCGCTCGGGCCGCCCCTGGGAGCCCTCGAGCCGCATGCGCCAGGCCAGCTCGTCCAGCGGGGACAGGCGGTGGAACGTGGCGAAGCCGGCCACGCCGCCCTTGCGCCCCGAGCTCGGGCCACCGGCCCAGATACGGGGCGGATCGAACATGAAGGCGCCCAGGAACCCGTCGATGTAGTCGGCCACGCCGGCCTCCTCCGCTCCCGGCGTGCCCTCTCCGGAGGGCAGCATCTGTGCGCAGGCGGCTCGCAGTGTGGCGTACTCCTGCTCACTCATCCAGACGGGCATCGAGCCAACGTAGCGTGGCTGCGAACCCATTTGCTGACGCTGCTGTCAGGTTCAGATCACGCCCCGACCGTCCCCTGCACCGTGGTCGTCGATGCACCTTCTGATGCGGCGGTGCGCCACGAGCACGGCAACGACGACATCACCATTGGCCCGGCCTGAGACGCCGGGCTTCCCCAGCGACGTCAGGTCGGTCCCGGATCTCCCCCGGTCGTGCCGACACCTGGCTCGGTCTCGGACGGCGCCGCTGGCTCGGGCGGGTGCACCGCTCCCACTCGGTGGGCGAACCACAGCAGGGCCCGCTCACCCTCGTCGAGCACCTCGCAGACCAGGTTCCCCGTCTCGCTGGCCCCGAGGTCGACCAACCGGCACCAGTTGGTGAGGATCCGGAAGCCAGGCCCCCGGTAGTGGCGCCCGACGACCTGGAGCGGAACCACAGGCATGCGGAGGGCCCAGGAGACCAGCCCGCCGGCGATCTCGGGAAAGGCGGCCCGGTGCCGCATCACTTCGTCGTAGTGACCCGTGACGACGTCGACCATGTTCTCCAGCGCGGTGGAGCCCGGCTCGAAGTAGTGCGAGTGCGACACGACCGGCGCATGCTCCGGCGCGTTCGTGCTCATGCGGGTGCCGCCGAATTTCGGTGAGGTCGGAGACGCCCCGAAGAGACCGAGCTCGGCGATGGCATCGCCCGGCGCCTGCTCGGAGAAGAAGTGCGACTGCTCGAGATGGAGCTGGCGCAGCTCGTCGACCGTCATACCCGGGCTTCCCGCCACCACGACGTCCGTGACTCTCAGCCCGGCATCAGCGAGGGCGGCCCCGAGGACGATGGAGCCGAAGCTGTGCGCAATCACCGTCAACGACTGCTCCGGCTCCAAGGACAACGTCGTGACGAACTCGGTGAGGTCGTACGCGGCCGTCGCCAGGTCGTCGTTGCACTCGATGGAGCCGGCCGCGGCGGCCAGCACGTCGGCCGGATTGTCGTAGCCCTTCCACAAGATGACGGCCGTCGACGTGCTGGCCTCGTAGAGGTTGACAGCATCGGGAATCCAGTCGTGGCAGAGATTCGTCCCGTCGCCGACGCCGGGAACCACCACGGCAACGTGCTCAGCCGTCTCCAGATCGCCGAAGAGGAGTGCGTAGTGCTGCAGCTGGGGCCTGTAGACGAGGATGTCGCCTCCGGCGGACAGAAGCGTCTCGAGCAACGTGATCCGGTCCTCGTCTCCATCGACGGTGGCACCGGCGAGATCCATCTTGGCCGCGGCGAGGTTGCTGGTGGCCCGACGGGACAACAACTCCTTTCCGCGCATGGAACAGAATACGTCGCACTCACGCACATCCGGGGCATCTCGCGACCCTGGTCTCCCATGGGCGCGACCCCTGGCCGTCTCACCGCAGTGCTGGTCGTCGCGGTCGTCGGCATCGCCTTCCTGGCCGGCGCTACGGAACCGATCGAAGGAACGGACCCGCCCAAGGCTTGGCCCTGAGCTCTCAGTGGCCTTCGCTCTTGACACTGATGGGAAAGAGCTGCAGCGTCAGCCGCAGGTGGCCGACGTGCTCACGCGCATGCCCCAGATTCCCGATGAGCCACGTCATCCCCGATCGAGAGTCGTCACGAGGCAGCGTCGGCAGGGTTGTGGGAGCCGCGGCCCGATCGTCGGTCAGTTCAGACGCCAGGTCGTCGAGGAGGGCATCAGCCGCGTCGATCTGATCGAGCAAGACGGCTCTGGTCTGTACGCCCATGCGGAATTCGGCGTCCCGGTCACGCGGAGCGGGTGCCCCGGCAACCGCTCGCAACGTCTCCGCCTCGGAACCGAGGGTGTGCGTGATGATCGTTGCCGCGGAGTTCGCTTCGGGACACGGAGCCCAGTTCAGAGATTCGTCACGGCTGTCGGCGACCTCTTGTCTCAGCTCTGCGTGCAGCTGTCGGAATTGGGCGATCACGACCGAAACGGCGTGGGCCTGACCCGAACTGGTGGGTGTTGGCATGCGTCTCTCCTCACAGGGGATCGGGACAATCACTTTCGCGGCGTTGACAGGACTCTCGAGATGCCGAATCTTCCCGCACGGTAGAGGCACACGCTTG
>DATAXG010000117.1:0-1767 GCA_036273055.1 Acidimicrobiales bacterium
TGCCGGTCTCCAGGCCGCGGCGGGCGTCCTCCTGGAAGGCGATGATCTTGGCCATCTGGTGTATTCCTCCGTTAGCACTCTCGTCTTGTGAGTGCTAATAGGTAACCACCTTAGAGGGCCGCGCGCAAGGGCGACGCGCCCCGATCCGCCCACCGGAGCCGGCCCGGGGGGCCGACCGGTTCAGCCCCCGGCGACGGCGGGGACGATGGAGAGCGTCTGGCCCGGGGTGACCGGCGTGGCCAGGCCGTCGAGGAAGCGCACGTCCTCGTCGGCCAGGAACACGTTCACGAAGCGACGCAGGTTCCCGCCCTCGTCGAAGAGTCGGTCGGCCAGGCCGGGGTGGGCGGCATCGGCCGCCTTGAGGACCTCGCCGACCGAGGTGCCCTCCACCTCGACCTCACCGGCACCCCCGGTGAGGGTGCGGAGCTGGGTGGGGATGCGCACAGTCACGCTCATCGGGCGTTCTCCTTGCTTTCCTGGTGGCCGGTCTCATGGCCGTCCACGGCGGCGTCGAAGGCGTCCAGCGTGGGGGCGATCGTCGCCGTCGGGGCGCTGCCCGGCGCGCCGGCCAGGGCCTCCACCGTCTTGAGGCCGTGCCCGGTGACCAGGGCCACGACCCGCTCGTCGGGGCGGATGGCCCCCGAGGCGGCCAGCTTGCACAAGGTGGCGATGGTCACCCCGCCGGCGGTCTCGGCGAAGATCCCCTCGGTGCGGGCCAGCAACCCGATGGCGTCGACGATCTCGGCGTCGGTCACGGCGGCGCACGCGCCGCCCGTCTTGCGGATGACGTCGAGGGCGTACCAACCGTCGGCCGGGTTCCCGATGGCCAGCGACTTGGCGATCGTCTTGGGCTTGACCGGCCGGATGGCATCGCTGCCTTCGAGGAAAGCGGCGGCCACCGGCGAGCAGCCCTCGGCCTGAGCGCCAGACACCCGCACGGAGGGCTCCTCGGGCAGCAGTCCGACCTTGCCCAGCTCGGCGAAGCCCTTGGCCACCTTGGTCAGCTGGCTGCCCGACCCGATCGGCACCACCACGTGGTCCGGGGCCTGCCAGCCCAGCTGCTCGGCGACTTCGAAGGCCAGCGTCTTGGAGCCCTCGGCGTAGTAGGTCCGCACGTTGACGTTGACGAAGGCCCAGCTGGGGCGCTCGCTGGTCAGCTCGGCACAGAGGCGGTTGACGTCGTCGTAGTTCCCCTCGACGGCGATCACCGTCCCCCCGTAGACCGCGGTCATGGTGACCTTGGCCGTCTCGAGGTCGTGGGGGATCAGGACGACCGAGTCCATCCCGGCCCGGGCCGCGTGGGCCGCCACCGAGTTGGCCAGGTTGCCCGTCGAGGCGCAGGCGGCCACCTTGAAGCCGAGCTGGCGGGCCTTGGTGAGGGCCACCGAGACCACCCGGTCCTTGAAGGATCCGGTGGGGTTGGCCGTGTCGTCCTTGATCCACAGCTCGCCCAGACCGAGCTCGGCGGCGAGCCGATCGGCCCGCACCAGTGGGGTGAAGCCGGCGCCGAGGTCCACCGGCGTGGCGTCGTCGACCGGGAGCAGGTCCCGGTAGCGCCAGATGGAGCGGGGGCCGGCCTCGATGCTCTGGCGGCTGATGGAGGCCGCGATCCGCTCGTAGTCGTAGGCGACCTCCAGCGGCCCGAAGCAGTAGTCGCAGACGTGCAGGGCTTCGGCGGGGAAGGCACGCTGACATTCACGACAACGCAGCCCAGTGACAAAATCGACCATCGGTCCTCCTCATCGGTCGGGCATTGGCACCTGGTGC
>DATAXG010000118.1:0-38739 GCA_036273055.1 Acidimicrobiales bacterium
CGATGCCCGAGCGTCGTCGAGCGCGCCATCGTTTCGAGGTCCGCTCGTTGCTCGTCGGTCATGGCCAGCGGAGGTGCGGTGGTCACCGTGTTCATGGTGCCACTCTATCTATCCAAGCTATATCAGCGACGGATCACTAGGACGGTTCGATGACCACTCGTATCGCCCCACTCGCCCTGTCGGACGCGACCCGGAACGCCTCGGTTGCGTCCTCAAGGGGAAAGCGGTGGGTGATCAGGGTGCGGACGATGTCGGGATCGTCGGCCAGCATGGTGGCGGCGTCCTCCATCTCCCGGCGGCCGTCGTGGGCGCAGTAGCCGAGCGAAGGGATGACGCGGGCCTCCTTGTGGAACAACGGCATCCAGTCCAGCTGGACGGGGCCGAAGTGCACACCGAGGACGACGATCGTTCCCCCCGGCGCCACGAGCTCCCCGCACGCCGCCAGGCTCGCCTCGGTCCCGGCCGCCTCCACCACGACGTCATAGAGCCCCTCGGCGCCGACCCGCGCCCCCAGCCGCTCGCCGGCTTCCTTCTGCGAGGTGTGGCGTGCTTCGAGCGCGACGTCCGTTGCGCCGAGCCGCCGGGCCCCGGCCACCGCGAGGAGACCGAGCGCACCGGCGCCGACGACCGCGACGGTCGTGCCCCCGCCGGTCCCGGCGAGCCCGAGCGCATGCCAGGAGACGGCGGCGGGCTCCACGATGGACGCGTCCCGCACGTCGAGCCCGGGTGGCAGCGGCACCAGGCGGGCCGGTGGCGCACGAAACTGCGCGGCCATCCCTCCATCGGCGCTGATGCCGAGGGCGCGCTCGCCGTGGGTCGCGCAGAGGTTGTACGCGCCCCGTTCGCACTGGGGGCACTCCATGCAACCGTAGATGGCCTCGACGACCACGGCCGTGCCGTCGGAGCGGACCCCCGCGAGCTCGTGACCGAGGATGGCCCGGCTCCCGAACCGGATGTAGCTCAGGTCGGAGCCACAGATGCTGGTCGCGCGCATGTCGAGCACCTCGCCGATGCCGGGCGGCTCGTCGAGATCGACGATCGCCACTCCCCCCTCCACGCTGCGTACGGCCTTCATCGCCCTCCTCGCCGGTTGTTGCCGGTGGGAGAACCATAGATATCCTCGGGGCCGCCTGTCATCGGGTCGCGATGAGAGGCGGCCCGTGACGAGTCCGGCGAGTGCTGACGAGGAGTGACACCCATGCAGAGTCCGCTCGAGTTCTGGCTCTTCCTTCCGCAGATGCGGCTGACGATGGACCAGCTCGTCATCCGCGCCCGGGCGGCGGAGGCGGCCGGGTTCGCCGGCATCGCCGGCATGGATCACCTCACCCCTCCCCTGGCCGACGACCAGCCCATGTTCGAGGCCATGATCACGAGCGCCTGGCTGGCCGGCCGGACCGAGGAACTTCGGATCGGGTCACTGGTCCTGTGCGACTCCTTCCGGCATCCGGCCGTCCTGGCGCGCCAGGCGGTGTCGATCGACCACGCGTCGGGGGGCCGGTTCGAGCTCGGCATCGGCTGGGGCTCGGTGGCGGACGAATTCGCGACCTTCGGCATCGGATCTCCGGAGCCGAAGGTCCGCCTGAGCCGGTTGCGCGAATCGCTCGAGATCATCACGGCACTCTGGACAGGCGAGAGAGTCGACTACGAGGGCGAGCACTTCACCCTGCGTGGCGCGCAACAGGTGCCCGGGCCGGTCGAGCACATCCCGATCGTCATCGGAGGGGCGGGCAAGGGGACGATGCAGCTCGTCGCCGCGCACGCTGACTGGTGGAACGTGCACACCCACATCGTCGACAGGCTCGACGAGATGCGGCCGCTGGCGGGCAAGGCACGTTGCTCACTGCAGGTCCAGGTGGCGTTCGTTCCCCCTTCGGGCCCCCGCGACGAGATCGAGGCGGCGGCGCGACGGCGCTTCGGGTCCACCCCGCAGGTCGGCACTGCACCCGAGCTCGTCGACTTCTTCGGCTCGCTCCAAGAACGCGGGGTGGAGCGGGTCTATGCGTGGTTCTGCGACTTCGCGGCCCCGGATACGTTGGCGGCCTTCGGCGAGACCGTGATCAGGGAGCTCAGCCCCGTCGCGCCCTCGGCGTAGGCCCTCGTCCCCAGGCGGCCGCCGGTGGCGCGCTGTGCTGCTCAACGGATGCCTGGGAAGAGGTCTAGAGTCCAGGGACCGAGAAGAGCGTCGACACGCGGAGTTGCCCCGGTTCCCGTAGCGCTCAACAACGATTGCGGGGAACCGACCAGTGCCAACGGCCATTATCGAAGCCAAGTCAGCGGATTTCGGCGTCTTAGCCCAGCGGGTCCGCGAGGCCGGGTTGCTCGACCGCCGTTTCGGCTATTACGGGCTGATGATCCCTTTGACGATCGCCGCCTTCGTGGTGGGCTTCGCCGGGCTGGTGCTGATCGGGAGCTCGTGGTGGGCGCTCGGCATCGCCGGTTTCCTGGGCCTGGCGTTCACGCAGCTCGGCTTCGTCGGCCACGACGCCGGTCACCACGAGGTCTTTCGCTCCAGGCGGGCGAACCGGATGCTCGGGTTGGCGGTGGGCAACGTGCTCATCGGCATGAGCTTCGGCTGGTGGGTCCCCAAGCACAGCGCGCATCACGCGCACCCCAACGAACTCGGCCGTGACCCCGACGTCGGTGGCGTCGTGGTCCAGCCTTCCGCCGACGGCCCGGTGAAGGTCGCCAGCTGGCCTTCCCGCTTCATGACGAAGTGGCAGGCACCGTTGTTCTTTCCGCTCATGGTCCTGCGCAGCACGGGCATCTACGTACTGGGCGTGCAGAGGTTGATCCGTCAGCGCAACCGAGCCGCCGCCGTGGAAGGCGCGCTCCTCGCCATGCACGCCGCCCTCTATCTCACAGTCGTGTTCTGGTTCCTCTCACCGCTGAAGGCTGTGGCGTTCATCCTCATTCAGCAGGCCGTCTTCTCCGTCTATCTGGGCTGCAGCTTCGCCCCCAACCACAAGGGCATGCCCATCGTCGATCCCGATCTGGGGCTGAGCTTCGTCCGGCGCCAGGTCATCAGCTCCAGGAACGTCGCAGGCGGTTGGTTCACCAACATCGCACTGGGCGGCCTCAACTTCCAGATTGAGCACCACCTGTTCCCGAGCATGCCGCGACCGAACCTCGCCCGGGCCCAGAACATCGTGAAGGCCTTCTGCATCGACAACGACCTCGGCTACTGCGAGGACAGCCTGGCCGGCTCCTACCGCCAGACGATCCGCTCGTTGCGGGCAGGTGCGCTGGCGGCCGCCCAACCGCGCCTGGTCATGGCTCAAGCCGGTCAATAACGCTCTGCACGAAGACGTTGGTGGCGTCGTGACCGGCGGTGACGCCGAGCACCCGCTCCAGTGAGAGCACCTGGGAGAGCCCGGTCATAAGGAGCAGGGCGACGATCGGGGGGATCTGCTCCGCGCCGATCCCATCCGATTGCAGTGCCACCGTCAACGCATCGAGCTGGGCGGCGCGGGAGCGCTCGGCGTAGCGGGCGATCTCGGTGCGGATCGACTTGCGGTGATTCGCCAACGCGACGAACTCGGTCATGAAGGCGGCTCCACGAGGATCGGCGTTGAGTCGCCACAGCGTGCGCAGGGAATTGTCGGCCGCGACTGTGCGCCCGAAGTGGGCGAGGGTCTCGTCGGCGCGGCGCCGGAAGACCTCCAGGAAGAGGTCATCCATGGTGCGGAAGTAGTAGTGCACGAGTTGGGGCTTGAGGCCCGCCTTCGCCCCGACCCGCCGTGAGGTGACGGCCGCGTAGCCCTCCTCGAGCAGGAGCAGTTCGGCCGCATCGAGGAGCTGGGCCCGTGTCTTGGAGTCGGCCGCGCCGATCCGCCTCGGCTGGGACGCCGTCGTCATCCCGACAAGTTGTCACATCCGGGAGCCGATGCTAAGCATTCGCCAAAACCCTGCTGAGCAACTGCACAGCAGGGTTTCGCCCTCGCCGGTGGGGCAGGGCGGCGAAGGGAGACCACGGTGACCGACTGGGAGACGATCGACTTCTTCAGCGACGAGTCGCTCAACGAAGACCCCTACCCCTATTTCGATCACCTGCGCTCCCAATGCCCGGTGCTCCCCACCGACAATCTGGGCGTGGTCGCGGTCTCGGGTTACGAAGAGGCGATGGAGATCTATCTCGATCCCGAGACGTTCTCCTCGTGCAACTCGGTGATAGGCCCGTTCGCCTCGTTCCCGGTGCCGCTCGAGGGCGACGACGTCGGCGGGATCATTGACGGCTACCGGGACCAGCTGCCGATGAACGAGCACATGGTGACCATGGACCCGCCCATGCACACGCAGGAGCGCGCACTCGTCATGCGCCTGCTGACCCCGAAGCGTCTGCACGAGAACGAGTCGTTCATGTGGGGGCTGGCCGACCGGCAGATCGACGAGTTCATCGGGGCCGGCCGCTGCGAGTTCATCAGCGCCTACAGCCAGCCCTTCGCCATGCTGACGGTGGCGGACGTCCTCGGCGTCCCCATGACCGACCATCAGCGGTTCCGTCAGGGGTTCGGGCTGAGCGGCAACCCGGGCGAGCTGGGCGGCGACGGGGACGTCGGCCTGAACGCGTTGGCCTGGCTCGACGCCTGGTTCACGGAGTACATCGAAGACCGCCGGCGGGAGCCCCAGGACGACGCTCTGACGCGCCTGGCGCAAGCGACCTACCCCGACGGGACCACGCCCGATGTCACCGCTGTCGTGCGGACGGCGACGTTCCTGTTCGCCGCGGGCCAGGAGACCACCGCCCGTCTGCTCGCCATCGGCTTGAAGTACCTGTGCGAGTACCCCGATCTGCAGGACGAGCTCCGGGCCCACCCCGAGCGCATCCCCGCCTTCATTGAGGAGTCTCTCCGCATTGAGAGCCCGGTCAAGTCGGACTTCCGGCTGGCCCGGCGGTCCACCACCGTCGCCGGCGTCGACATCGCCGCCGGCACCCCGGTCATGCTGTTGAACGGGGCCGCCAACCGCGACCCCCGGCTCTTCGAGTGTCCCGCAGAGTTCCGCATCGACCGGCCCAACGCGAAGGTGCACCTGGCGTTCGGGCGCGGAGTGCACGCCTGTCCCGGCGGCCCACTGGCCCGGGTGGAGGGCCGGGTCAGCATTTCGCGCATCCTCGACCGCATGCGTGACATCCGGCTCTCCGAGGAGCACCACGGGCCGCCGGCCGCCCGCCATTTCGACTACGAGCCCACCTGGGTGCTGCGCGGCCTGCACACGCTGCACATCGAGTTCACCCCGGCTGAGGTGTCCAGGTGAGCGGCCAGGTGAGCGGCCCGGTGAGCGGCCGCGTGGCCGTGGTGACCGGGGCTGCGTCGGGCATCGGCCTCGGCGTGGCCAACCGGTTGGCGGCCGACGGCGTTGCCGTCGCCCTCCTCGACCGGGACGGCGGAGGCGTGACGGAGGCCGCCGGCGCGCTGACCGGGCAGGGCCGGACCGCGGTGGGCTACGAGGCCGACGTCGCCGACCGCGACGCGCTCGAGGGCGTGTTCGCCGAGGTGCGCCAGAAGCTGGGACCGGTCACCATCCTGGTGACCAGCGCAGGGATCGAGTCGTTCGACGCGGTGGCCGACATCACACCGGAGAAGTGGGATCGCATCCTGGCGGTGAACCTCACCGGCACCTTCACCTGTATGCAGCTGGCCGTGCCGGACATGGCGGCGGCGCAGTGGGGGCGCATCGTGACCATTTCGTCGTCGAGCGCCCAATCCGGTGCGCCCCACATGGCGCACTACGTGGCGTCGAAGGGCGGCGTCATCGGCCTGACGAAGGCCTTCGCCCGCGAGTTCGCCTCCAGGGGTATCACGGTCAACACCATCCCGCCGACCATCGTCGACACGCCCATGGCGAGGAACGCGGCAGGGGTCGGCAACGTGCCGAGCATCGACGTGATGGGGAGCATGGTCCCGACCGGGCGGGCCGGGACGCCCGACGACATTGCGGCCACCTGCGCCTTCTTGTGCTCGGACGAGGCCGCCTACATCACCGGTCAGCTGATCGGCGTCAACGGCGGCATGTACATCTGAGTTCGGTCACGGTGTGGCGCTGCACCGTGTTCCCTTGGCCGGCACGACGCCGTCCACGATGTACGACGTGACCACGTTCTGCATGCAGGTGTTCGTCGATCCGTTGAGCAACCACGTGTGCCCGTAGCCCACGTACGTCACGAGGCGACCGCCCGTGGCTGCGGCCAGCTGCGGGGCCACGACGTACGGGGTGTTGGGGTCGTAGACGTTGCCGATCACCAGCGGGGTCGGCGCTCCGTGGGGTGAAAGATGCGCGATGGGCTCGTGTGAGGAGCCCCAGCCCGGGCACGCAATGAGGTAGTTGGCGACCGCCTCGGCCCCCGCGAGCGGATAGCGCTTCGCCAACGTCCGGGCCAGCTTTGCGGTTGTGGTCGCGCCGGGATGGGCCACCACATCGCTGCACGTGATCGTCCAGAGCGGGCCGACGAGCGACTCACCGTTCAGGTCGTTCTCCAATCCGAGGGCCACCGACCGGAGCGGGGCCCCGTTGCCGGCCGCGGCCGCGACCAGGGCCGGAAAGTACCCGGGCGTGAACGTTGGCGCGGACAGGTACAGCAGCGTGGCGGTGTAGAGGTCCCCGACGGTCACCGGCGCCGTGTCGCCGCCACCCGGAGCCGGCAGTGGCGCGCGGGTCAGCTGTTGTTGGAGTTTCTTGTAGAAACCGACTGGATCGGCACCAAGCGGACAGGCGTCGGCGCAGCTCTGCAGCTCGTGCGTCAGCGCCGTCTCTATGGCGGGGGCATCGGCCTCGGCATCGGAGGCGAGGCTCAGGTTGGCGTCCACCGCGCCGTCGAGGACCACGGCGCGGACATGGCTCGGGAACATCTGCGCGTAGACGGAGCCCAGTGCCGTCCCGTAGGACATTCCGTAGAAGTCGATCGTCTTCACCGCGAGCGCGGCCCGGAGCCGGTCCATGTCGCGGGCAGAAGTGGTGGTGTTCGCGGTCGGGAACAGGGCCGGGAACTTGGCCTGGCAGGAATGCTCCAGCGCGGCAAAGGTGCGGGTGGCCCCCGCCGTCCCGGCGACGGCGCTGCTGGCCGCCGCCGCCGAGGGCCCGCAGAGGAGCGGTTCGCTCGACCCGGTGCCGCGCTCGTCGAAGCTCACCAGGGTGAACTGGTCCTTCACGGCCTCGGGTACCAGTGACGCCAGGATCGGCAGGATGAGGACGCCGCTCTCACCCGGTCCGCCCGGGTTGAAGACGATGACCCCCTTGCTCTGTGACGCGGGATGTTCCATCACAGCGAGCGGCACCGTGCCCCGGGACGGGTGGCCATAGTCCAGCGGGACCTGCAGCGTGCCGCACAGGTATCCAGACACCGCGGGACAGGGCGACCAGGCGATGCCGCCGTTCGACGCGGCGGTCGAACCGGCTGCGGCGGCGCCGGCGCCGGCGCCGGCGCCTGTGGCTGTGGCTGTGGCTGTGGCTGCACCCGAAACGAGCACAAGTGCCAGCGCTATCGACGCCACTACGGCCGTCCAAAGACGTCGGCCTTGATGTGCCGTGACGCTCGCTCGGACGCGCTGCACCATCTCCCCAACCCCCTGAGCCCCACGGGCCTGCCGTGATCCGCCCGTACTGCCGCGCAGGTTAGCTGGCGTGCCGACCGGCCGAGGGCCAGCCCGCTCGTATGACACTGGTGTCCGGACGCGACAGTATGCGGCGTGCCCTGCGACGCCCGACGAATCTCCCGACTGCGGCACCAGACGGGTTCGGCCAGCGCCCGATGACAGGGAGGTCGCCACATCCCTTCCGCGGGGTCGCCATCGCGGGCGTGTGCAACACCGTGCAAGCGAGGGCCCTGCCCGACCACGATTCGACGTCCATTGCTCTGGTCGGGGCGCTCGGGGCATTGGACGATGCCGGCATCGCGCCGCATGAGGTCGACGGGGTGGTGGGGACGGACTGCGCGCAGATCGCCCTCGAGTTGGGTCTGGGGCCCTGCACCAGGCGCCCCAGCTCGTTGGGCATTCCCGCCCTCCTCGATGCTGCCGCCCTGATCACGACCGGCCAGTGCGACGTCGTGCTCGTCGCCGCGGGTGGTGCCGGTGTCCACTCCGACCGGGCCTCGACGGCGCCCTGGACCCGGCCGGCCAACGAGCTCGTCGTGGGCTACGGGCTCTTCACCGCGGCAGAGTTCGCGCTCATGGCGCGGCGCCACATGCTCACGTACGGGACGACACCGGAGCAGATGGCGACTGCGGCAGCAGTGATCCGTACCAACGGCCATCTCAACCCCGATGCGGTGTACTCCGGCCGGGGTCCGTTCTCGCCCGCCGACATTCTCGCCTCGCGCATGATCGCCGATCCGTTCCACCTCCTCGACTGCGCCACGACGTCGGAGGGCGGTTGCGCCATCGTCGTGACCAAGGCGGAGCGCGCCGGCGCCCGCCAGGCTCCCGTGTGGATCCTCGGCGGAGCCAGCGACGCGTTCGGTCCGGCGTACGTCGTCGCCCCCGTGTGGGACTTCCAGCCCCGCGCCGACTCGTTTCCCGCCGGGCTGGTGGGCGCCCGCGCTGCCGGCATCGCCTTCGCCATGGCCGGTCTCGCCCCTGGCGACGTCGACGTGGCCGAGCTCTACGACCCGTTCTCGTTCGAGATCATCCGGCAGCTCGAGGCGTTCGGCTTCTGCGGGCCCGGTGAAGGAGGCCCCTTCGTGGAGGACGGCAACATCGGGCCTGCCGGCGCCCTCCCCGTCACGACCGACGGCGGGACAATGTCGTTCAGCCACCCGGGCATCAACGCCCAGCAGTTGCAACGGGTGATCCGGGCCACCCAGCAACTGCGCGGAAGCTGCGCCTCGTGCCAGGTCGACGGCGCGGAGGTGGCGCTGTGCTCGAACGGCGGATCGGGCGCCCTGTTCTGCGACGTCCTGCTCCTTGGTCGGGAACGTCCATGAGTCTCCTCCTGCCTCAGACGGAGGGGATCCCGGTGCCGCGCCCGAGCCTGCACAGCCGGCAGTACTGGGAAGGGTGCCGACGGCACCAACTGCTCTACCAGCGTTGCGCCGCGTGCTCCTTTCGCGGCCTTGGCGCGTTCACCGTGTGTGCCCGGTGCCATGCCAGCGCGCCGCTCTGGGAGGAGAGCACCGGGCATGGATCCCTCTACAGCTGGACCGTCGTGTGGCGACCACCCGATCCCGCCTTCCGGGTGCCCTATGCGCCCGCCGTGATCCGTCTCGATGAGGGTTTCTCCATGCTGAGCGCCGTCATCGGCTGCGAGCCCGAGGCGCTCCAGGAGGACCTTCGCCTGGCGGTCGAGTTCCATCCGGTCTCCGACGAGGTCACGCTGCCCTATTTCCGCCCGCTCTGAACTGTTCGCCGCTCCGGCGGCGCTTCGTTGTCTTCGCGGGAACCCTGTCTTAGGATGACTGCGTGCCTTCTGACCGTCTTCCGGTGACGTTTCCCTCGTTCGACGATGTCGACGACGAGCGCAGGCACCGCAAGCAGCGGCTGGCCGCCGCCTTTCGCCTGTTCGGGCACTTCGGCTTCGACGAGGGCATCGCCGGTCACATCACCGTCCGGGATCCCGAGCGGCTCGATCACTTCTGGGTCAACCCGTTCGGCATGAACTTCAAGATGATCCGCGTCAAGGATCTCATCCTGGTCAACGATCAGGGCGAAGTGGTCGAAGGAAACTGGCCGGTGAACCTGGCGGCTTTCGCCATCCACTCGCAGGTCCACGCGGCACGACCGGACGTGGTCGCGGCCGCCCACGCGCACTCCGTGCACGGGAAGTCCTGGTCGTCGTTGCGCCGTCTCCTCGATCCCATCACCCAGGACGCCTGCGCGTTCTACGGCGACCACTCGCTCTTCGACGACTACACCGGCGTCGTGCTCGATCTCGAGGAGGGCAAACGCCTGGCGCACGCGCTGGGCGACAACAAAGCCGTCATTCTGTCCAACCACGGGCTCCTGACTGTCGGGCAGACCTCCGTGGACGAGGCCGCCTGGTGGTTCATCACCATGGAGCGCACGTGCCAGGCCCAGCTGCTGGCCGAGGCCGCCGGCACGCCTGTGCTCATCGATCTCGACCAGGCCGAGAAGACCTCCGGTCAGGTCGGCCCGTCCATGGCCGGATGGCGGGCCTTCCAGCCGCTCTACGACTGGATCGTGTCGGTCCAGCCGGACCTGCTCGACGAGTAGCAGCTCGCGTTCGCTCAGGAGCCTTCGCTCACGCTGCCCCATCCGTCGCCGGGCACGTCGACGTGAATGATTTCGGGAGCGGCGGCGAGCAGGCGGGGCATGTCGGCCATGGCCGCCTTGAAGTGCTCGGACGACACGTGCACCTCGCCTGCTTCGGCATCCCGGAAGCCCTCAATGAGGAACCACAGATTGGGATCATCGGCGCTCCGGCACCAGTCGAAGAAGAGATTGCCCGGCTCGGCCCGTGACGCGGCGATGTAGTCGGCGATGAGCGAGGGGAACTCGTCTGCGTACTTGGCGCGCACCGGTTGCTTGACGACGTTGAAGATCATCTGACAACCCCCTTCTGCGTCGTGCGCGTCCCGGGCGCCGTCACGCCGGCGACTCGGCGGGCGTGAGCGCCAGGTGGAGCCGGGTGAGGCCCCGGAGGATATAGGTCGGCATGTAGTCGTACCGGCGGGCGTCGGGCGGGCCGTGGTGCTCCTCGGAGATGCCGATATGCGTCGTCCGGTCGAGGAGGCGCTCAATGCTCACACGGGTCTCCAGGCGGGCGAGTGGGCCACCGGGGCAGCTGTGCACGCCCCGACCGAAGGCGAGGTGCTCGCGCGCGTTGTCGCGCTCGACGCGGAATTCGTTCGGATCAGAGAACCGGCGCGGATCTCGGTTGGCGGCGCCGTTGAGGACCATCAGGGTGACGCCGGCCGGAATGTCGACCCCGCCCACGGTGGCCGGGCAGCGGGCCAGCCGGAAGTCACCCTTGACCGGGGCCTCCATGCGCAGGGTCTCCTCCACGAAGTTCGGGATCAGGTCGCGCCGCTCCCGGAGGAGCCGCTGCAGGTCCGGGCGCTCCCCGATCAGCTGCAGGGCGGTGCCGAGCAGGCGCACGGTGGTCTCCTGGCCGGCCGCGAAGACATTGGTGGCCACACGGACCACGTCGATGACCTCGGGGAGCTCGCCGTTCGGGAAGCGCGTGGTGGCGAGCGCCGTGAGGACATCGTCGCGCGGCTCACTCCTGCGGTCTTCGATGTAACGACTGAACCGGTCGTACAGCCAGGCAAGGGGATTCTGCGGCATCTCCGACCTCGTGCTGCCGACTCCGCCACCTCCGTTCTGGCGCGACAGGGCGGTGCGGAACTCCTCGTGGTCGGACTCGGGGACACCGAGCAGGTCGGCAATGACGAACATGGCGAACGGGTTGGCGTAGCCCGTGATCAGCTCGGGCTCGCCGCTCCCCATGAGCTCGTCGACCTGGCGGTCGGCCAGCCGCCACACGAAGTCCTCGTTCTCCTTGAGCCGCTTCGGCGTGAGCTGGCGCATGAGCAGATGGCGGTGGTCGTAGTGCTCAGGCGGGTCCATCGTGATGATCTGGTCGCTGAACGGCAGCTCGGCCCGGTGCTTCGCGACGAGCCCGTTGACGTCGTCTTGCCCCTCGAGCGGCACGGGAAAACCCGGGAACGGGCCGGTGACGGAGTTGCAGGACGAGAACGTGTCGGGGTCCGTGTAGACGGTGAAGGCCTCCTCGTACCCGGTCACCATGAACACGCCATGTGCGGGCTCGCGCCGGACAGGACACTGCTCGCGCAGCCAGTCGAAGTACGGGTATGGATCGGCCACGGTCTCCGTGCCACGGAAGAAGTCCAGGGCCTCGTAGTCGAGGGCGTCGGTCATGCTGTCTCCTTGCTCGGCAGCTGCTCGGTCACGAATGAGGCCGCTCGGTGATGGAACCGCCATGCTGCGCCGTCGCGGTGGAGGACATCGTTGTAGCGACCCACGAGCGTGATGTCCCAGCCGTCCTCTCCCAACAGAATGAAGACCACGTCGCTCACCGCAGTGGCCTCGTCGTCGCTCCAGGTCTCGACGACGGTGTTGAGGACGAGGTGGCGCTGGGGTCGCCGCGGCGCCCACTTCGCATAGGCCCGGCGGAGGGCGTCGTGCCCGGCGTGCGTGCCCATGCCCGGAATGACGCAGACACCGTCGGGGCAGAAGGTGGCGACGACGTCATCGGTCCGGCCGTCGTCCAACGCCTGCGTGTACACGGCGAGGGCGGCGCGCACCCCCTCGGAGACCTCGGCGAATGTCACGGTGTGCATGGCGCCTGCATCACTGGCTGCATTCCTTCCTCAGAACCCCAGATCGAGCACGGGCCGCTCGAGGGGATTGACGTTGATGGCCGCCAGGGCGTCGAAGAGCCGGTCGTAGGGCAGGCCGGCCAAGAAGCCGTCGAGGGTGCGCTCGAAGTTGGCGATGCCTCCTTCGATGCCTTGGGACAGGCGCATGTACTCGAAGCCCGAGTTGTGCAGGCCCTGTTGCTGGCGGGGCAGGTTGGAGAAGTCCTGGGTGGGGATGGGTGGGACCCGCGGGTCGTCGTGGGCCCAGGCCTCGGGGGGCTCGGGTGCCGGGGGCTCTGCACCGGCTGGATATCGGGTCAGCGACCAGATCTCCATGAGGGTCTCTTCGGGACCGAGGGGCCGGAAGCGGTAGGCGCTGGCACTCGAGTACATGGGGAGCACGAAGTAGTGGGGGAAGCAGTAGTACATGGTCTCGCCGATGCCCTGGGCGACGAGCTCGTTGAGGTCGGGGATGTCCGCGCCCCTCTCGGTGTGCCAGGCCACCACGGCGTCGTTGAGCGATCTGTGCCAGATCTCCATGGCTTCGCGGGGATCGTCGGGCAGCGCCATGGTGCGCCGGGTCTCGGCCACGGCCACGTCGTTGGCGTGGACCATGCCCGCCATGCCCTCGCTCATCACGTGGAGATAGTGCAGCTCGGCGTCGACGAAGACGGCCGGGTCGAAGGCAGCGGGGTCCTTGGGGGCGAAACGCTCGGGGATGACGAGCTCGGGGTGGGTCTCGATCACGTGGTACTGCTCCAAGAAGGCCTCTTGGGCCAGCTTCCAGTTGACCGGGAGCCTGAAGGCGTGCCACCACTCGGCCCGCATGGCCTCGACCTTCCAGGCATCGAGGATGCCGGCGAAGGGCTCGATGCAGCTGCGGAGAGGTGGGGCCTCGGCGTCGAGGTTGATCCACACGCAGCCGCCCCAGACCTCACAGCGCACCGGGACCAGGTCGATCTCGCCTTCGACCAAGTTGTGCTCCGAGAAGGAACTGGCCTTGGAGACGAAGGTGTTCGTGCCGTCGAGGCTGTAGCACCAGCCGTGGAAGGGGCAGGTGAAGCCGCTCTTGAGCGTCCCGCGGCCTTGCACGACCTTGACGCCGCGGTGGCGGCACGAGTTCTGAAAGGCCCGCACCTCGTCGTCTCCGGTGCGCACCACCACGACAGAGTGCTCGAGGATCTCGTACTCGACGAAGTCACGGACGCCGGGGACCTCCTCGAGCCGGCACGCCATCTGCCAGACCCGGGGCCAGAGCTGCTCGGCTTCGAGCGCGTAGAAGGCGGGGTCGTAGTAGCGCTCCTTGGGGATGCGGTCGGGGATGGCGACCGCGTGGGGGACGGCGAGCTCGCTCATTGCGATTTCAGGTCGTCGTCCAGGGGCACGGCGAACGTCCGCAGTGCCATGGCCAAGGTGTCGTACGCCCCGACGGTGAAGACCACGTCCATCAGCTCGTGCTCGTTGAGCTCGCCCGCCAGCGTCGACCACGTCTCCTCGCCGATGAGCGCGTCGCCCAGCAGCTCGTCGGCGGCGCGCAGCAATGCGCGCTCCAGTTCGGACCACCCCGGTGCGTCCGGCCCGGCCACGACGCGGGCGACCTCGTCGGGCTCGACGCCGTTGTCGCCGGCGCTGGCCACGTGCTGCCTCCACTCGTACTCGGCATTGCGCACGGTGGCCACCCGCAGCACGAGCAACTCGCGGTGACGGGCCGAGAGTCGCGACCCGTACATGACCTGACCGCTGAAGGTGTTGTAGGCCAGGGCCAGCTCCGGGTAGCGGGCCAGCACGCCGAGCGCATTGAGCCCCTTCGGACGGTTCCCGCCCTTCGGCCGTCCGGTCGGTGGCAGAAGCGGGCCCAATGCCGCGCCGGCCGCCTTGGACCATTCGTTCGGCGGGAGCGGCTGCAGCCGCGGCGTCTCAGGTGTTGCGGCCACCGTTGACTCCCAGGACCTGGCCGGTGATGTAACCCGCCTCGTCGCGGACGAGAAATGAGCACAACGCCGCCACGTCCTCCGGAAGGCCGATCCGCCGTACCGGCGTCAGCCCGGCATGGTGGTCGACGCCCTCGCCCAAGAGCCCCTTGCTCTCCTGGCGGCGCAGCATCGGGGTGTCGATGAAGCCGGGGGGGATCGTGTTGACGGTGATCCCCTTGGGCCCGAACTCGAGGGCGAGCGACTTCGTGAACCCGATGACCCCTGCTTTCGCGGCCACGTAGTGCGTCATGAACTGTTGCCCGCTGTGCGCGCTGGACGACGAGATGTTGACGATCCGCCCCCAGCCCTCCTCGACCATGCCGGGCACGACGGCCTGGCAGCAGTTGAACGTCCCCGTGAGATTCACGTCGAGGAGGTGCTGCCACTTCTCCGGCGTGATCCTCAGAAAGGGGTCCACCGCATGGACGCCGGCGTTGTTCACCAGGACGGTCGGTGGGCCGAGCCGCTCCCCGACGAGCGCCAGGCCGGCCTCGATCTGCTCCCGGTCGGTCACGTCGACGGGCACGCCGAGTGCGGTGCCGTCCCCCGCCACGATCTTGCCTGCCGCCGCCTCGGCCGCCTCGCCGTCGCGGTCGAACACCGCCACGGCCATGCCGTCGGCCGCCAGCCGTTCGCTGACGGCCAGCCCGATGCCCGAGGCGCCACCGGTGACGATGGCCACCCGGCGGAGCCCCAGGTCGTCGGCGTTGCTCATGGCCGAAGTCTGTCCCCTGCGGCAGCGGCACGCGCGCCGGCCGCGGCGCACCGGTCTCCCGTCCTCAGGACTGCCATCGGCCGAGCCTCCTCGTGCCTGGGGCAGGCACAATCGACAAGATATACTAACCGGTCGGTACACTCTGCCGTCGTGGGCCCCGTGCACAATGCTGGCGGTCGCGGGTCGCACCTGCCCGCGACGGGCTCATCGCCCCGGAGGCCCATGACATCCCCCGAACCCGCATCTGACCCGACCACCGACCGGCCCGCAGCCGACGTCGACGTGCTGGTGGTCGGCGGAGGCATCACCGGTATCTACCAGCTCTACCTGGCGCGGGAAGCGGGCTTCTCCGTGCAGCTGCTCGAGGCCGGCCTCGGCGCCGGCGGTACGTGGTACTGGAATCGCTACCCGGGCGCCCGCTTCGACTCGGAGAGCTACACCTACGCCTACCTGTTCTCACGCGAGCTGTTCGAGGAGTGGGAGTGGCGGGAGCACTTCGCCCAACAGCCCGAGATCGAGCGCTACCTCAACCACGTGGTGGACCGGTTCGATCTCCGGCGCCACATGCGCTTCGGCGCCCGGGTGACCTCCGCCGACTACGACGAGAGGGCAGGAATCTGGACCGTCGAGGACGACGCCGGCACGCAGATCCGGGCCCGGTACTTCATCGCCGCCACCGGTGTCCTCTCCATCCCCTACTTCCCCGACGTGCCCGGCCGGGAGGAATTCGGAGGCGAGTCGTACCACACCGGGCTGTGGCCGGACACGCCCGTCGACTTCACCGGCAAGCGGGTCGCCGTCGTCGGCACCGGATCCAGCGGGGTGCAGATCATTCCGGTCATCGCCGAGACGGCGGCCTCGGTGACGGTCCTGCAACGCTCGCCCAACTGGTGCACGCCGCTCAACAACGGGCCCATCACTCCCGACGAGCAGGTGCAGCTGCGGAAGGACTTCGAATCGATCCGCGCCACGCTCAACACGTCACCGAGCGGGTTCCTGCACGTCCCCCACGAGCGGGCCGCCTTCGACGACTCGGACGAGGAGCGCGCTGCGTTCTTCGAGGGCATGTGGAGGAGCCCCGGCTTCTCCAAGCTCACCAGCAATTACAGCGACGTGATGTTCGACGGGGATGCCAACGCGGCGTGGTGCGACTTCCTGGCCGACAAGATCCGGGACATCGTCGAGGACCCGGAGACCGCGGGGAGACTGATCCCCAAGGATCACCGGTTCGGCGAGAAACGCCCCCCGTTCGTCACCGCCTACTTCGAGGTCTTCAACAAGCCCCACGTGGAGCTGGTGGATCTGCAGGCGACGCCCATCGTCCGGCTCACCCCGGAGGGGATCGAGACCACCGAGACGCAGCGCGACCTCGACATGGTCGTCTGGGCCACCGGCTTCGACTTCGGCACCGGCGCGCTGGCACGCATGGGGATCCGGGGACGTGGCGGCCGCGCCTTGGTCGACCACTGGGCCGACGGTCCAAAGACGTTCCTCGGAATTCAGACCACCGGGTTCCCGAATTTCTTCTTCCCCGGTGGGCCCCATGCCGCCGCCGGCAACAATCCCCGCTACAACGGCGACCAGGTGGAGTTCGTCACCGAGACCCTGATCCACCTTCGGGCGGCCGGCTGCGACGTCATTGAGGTCGACGAGGGCGCAGAGCGGAAATGGACGTCCATGGTGGACCGCTGGGCCACCAAGGCCCCGGCCTTCGGGGAGGGCAGCTACTACTTCGGGACGAACATCCCCGGAAAGCCCCGCAAGTACCTGCTCAACTCAGCCGGCCGGCCGAAGCTCCTGGCGGACATCGCCAAGGTCAAGGAGAGCGGGTACGAGGACTTCACCGTGTCGGGGTGCGGCGGCGCTCCGGCTCGGGCGCCTGACCCGTCCCCCGCGACGCAGCTCAGACCGTCGCCACCGGCGTCAGCGGCGAGCCCACGATCCCGGGGAGCCGCAGCGGGGGCGCCGTGAGGAGGAACCGGCTCCGGTTGTGCTCGCGCAACCACGCCGCCAGCTCGTGCAGGTACCACATCTCCCCGAGCGGGACGCCGAGCTTGAAGAGGCAGAGGTTGTGGATGGGCAAGAACGAGTGCCGGCTTTCGTCGCGATCCTTGCCGACCATGCCCTCCACTGCGTAGTTGTCCGCCACCAGGGCGGAGATCTGCGAGTCGGCGATCCACTCCAGCAGCGACGGATCGCGCGCGTCGAGGTAGGAGCACAGCGCGTGGATCTTCACCGGGTCGGGGTTGCGCTCCCAGCGCAGGACCTCGGTGGCGAACCCCGTGTGGAGCAGAAGCATGTCGCCGGGCTCGACGATGACGTCGTCCGCCGCCATGATCTCCTCCAGAGTCTTGCGGTCGACCCCGCGCCAGTCATGCCCCAGGTGGTGCGCCAGATCGACGAGGACGCCGCGTCCCTGCACGCCGGCCGCAGCCATGTGCTCCAGGCCCAGGTGATGCGCGAAGCAGCGGTGGCCCCCGCCGTCACCGGCGGCATCCTCCTTCGGCCCGACCAGGTCCTCGCCGGCGCGGTAGCCGTTGTAGTACACCGCCTCGTCGACACCGTCGCCGTCGGCGTCGAATTCCGCACCGACGTGCGCCAACGAGTCCCACTGCGTCGAGTACTGCAGGGAGAGCGTCACCACGTCGTCTGCCCACACGTCGACGTACTTGGGGTCGCCGAATTTTTCCATGGAGCTCATCGCGACGTTGTAGAAGGTGTCGGCGTTCCCGTCCATGTCCTCGGTCGGCGAGATGACGGGCGGGTAGCGCCGCTGGTTCAGTGCGGTCCCGCCGGGATAGTCGAGCGGGAGGCTGAGGCAGAAGCTGATGCCCGCCTCCACTTCCCGCACACCCTGGAGCACCTTCTCCGGCGTCAGGAGGTTGATGCGCCCGAGCTCGTCGTCGTCGCCCCAGTCGCCCCACGTCGAGCCGGGCGGGCGCTGCTTCCACCGCTTGCTCATGCCCTCATCTCCCTCTTCCGCCCACGCCGCGGGCCGACGCGGCGGCGTTGTCTGTACCGACCGGTTGGTCTAGAATCGGAGGTCAGAGTACCGCGTCCGCGCGCGCTCCATCATCGATCTTGCGTCCCCGCGCAGGAAGGGCACGACCATGGCAGAGCAGCAACTCGTCATCTCCGCTGACGGGCACATCCTGGAGCCCACCGACCTCTTCGTGACGCGCCTGCCGAAGGATCTTCGGGACCGCGGCGTCTGGGAGGACGACTTCGAGATTGAGCCGCTCGTGGAGGGCGGCGCCACCAAGTTCCGCCGGCTGCACACGCCCGGCTTCGAGGGGTGGACGATCTCGCGCTACCGCCAGACCGGGGGGCGGATGCCCGAGGGCGACCCCGACGTCATCATCGAGGATCTCAACGCAGACGGCGTCGACGTCGGCGTCATGCACCCGAACCTCTCGCTGTTCGGCCTGTACTCCGACGACCACGAGCTGTCGATCGCCCACGCCCGGGTCTACAACGACTACGTCGTCGAGCGGTTCGGGCCCTACTCCTCCCGGCTGGCGCCGACAGCCCCGATCCCGCTGACGGATGTGGACGACGCCGTCGTGGAGATCGAGCGCGCCGCCGCGCTCGGGTTCCGGGCCATCCTCCTGCCGGCGACACCGCCCATGCCCTACTACTCACGGGACCTCGACCCCGTCTGGGCCGCCACCCAGGCCGCCGGCCTCCACGTGTTCTTCCACACCCAGACCGGCGGGATCAAGGTCAACGACCCCACGTCGACCACCCTCAAGGTCGTCATGCAGAACGCGGCCGAGGTCAACCAGCCGGTGACCGAGAAATCGGCCTCGAAGCGCATGGTCACCCAGGCGATCTACAGCACCATCGTGCCCCAGCAGCTCATTTGCGAGCTGATTGGCGGCGGCGTGGCTGAGCGGTACCCCGACCTCCACTTCGCACTGATCGAGTTCAACGCGCACTGGTTGGCGTCGCTCGTGGGCAGCATGGACAAGTGCTGGATCACCGGCATCGGCCAGGACGCCGACTGGTGGCTCGGAGTCTGGGACGACAGCGTGCCCGCCACCGAGCAGAGTGGGATCGCCCGGCTCTTCCGGCTGAACGAGAAATGGCCCTACCCCCTGATGCCCAGCGAGTACGTGAAGCGCCAATTCCACGTTTCGTTCCAGGACGACCCCGTCGCGGTGGCCTGCCGTCACATCACGGGGTTGTCGTCGATCGTCTGGGGCAACGACTACCCGCACGCGGAAGGGACCTTCCGCGGCAGCAAGCAGCTCATGGCCCAGCTGTTCGCCGGCGTGCCCGACGACGAGCGCGCCGCCATGGTGGGCGGCACCCTCGGCGACCTCCTCGGGTTCTCGGCGCCGCTTGCCGCCGCGCCGTCGGCGAACTAGACCGCACGCACGGCCGGCAGCACCGGAGGGCGGGGACCGACGTGGACATGCTCAGCTTCGAGGACCGTGTCGCGGTCGTCACGGGAGCGGGGCGGGGCATCGGCCGTGCCTACGCACTGCTCCTGGCCAGCCGGGGTGCCAGCGTCGTCGTCAACGATCTCGGCGGGTCGATGCAGGGGGTCGGGGTCGACGGCACCGTGGCGTCCACCGTCGCAGCCGAGATCGAGGCCGCAGGCGGTTCGGCGCTCCCCGATGAGCACGACGTTGCCTCGCCGGAGGGCGCCCGAGCCCTGATCCACGCGGCGCTCGAGCGGTTCGGACGGCTCGACATCCTGATCAACAATGCCGGCATCATCAAATGGGCCGGGCTGCCCGACGTCGACGCGGACAACCTGGAGCGGCACCTCGCCGTCCACGTCCTGGGCTCGTTCAACACCACCCGGGCGGCGTGGCCGCACATGGTCGAGCAGGGCTACGGGCGGGTCGTCATGACGACGTCGTCGGGTGTCTTCGGCCTACCCAAGAATCTTTCGTACGCAACCGCCAAGGGCGGTGTCATCGGCCTGACGCGCAGCATCGCCACCATGAGCGAGGCGCACGGCATCAGGGTCAACCTCATCGCGCCGGCGGCGCTGACGCGGATGGCCGGACCGGGTGCCGAGACGGATGACACCTCGTCACCCATGGCGCCGGGCCAGGTGGCGCCGCTGGTGGCCTTCCTCGCCCACGAGACGTGCCCGGTCAACGGCGAGATCTACGCCGCCGGCGCAGGCCGGTTCGCCCGCATCTTCATCGCGTCCACTCCGGGCTACGTCGCCGGAGCGCCGACCATTGAGGACATCGCCCAGCACTGGGACGAGATCAACGACGAGGAGGGCTACGCCGTGCCGCGCGACCTCCCCGACTGGTCCAGCTCCTTCCTGGCCCACCTGCCGACCGAGAGCTGAGGGCAGCATGGACTTCTCACTCGACGAATCCGAACGTGCCCTCGTCGACCTCTGCCGCGAGTTCGCCCAGAGGGAGATCGCCCCGCGCGCACCCCTGGCCTGGGAGGAGGCGCGCTGCCCGACCGACCTCCTGCGCGAGATGGGACAGCTCGGGCTCCTCGGCATGCTCGTCCCCGGGGAGTGGGGCGGCATCGGGATGTCGACCGTCGGCTTCGTCGCCGCCATGGAGCAGATCGGCCGGGCCGACCAGTCCGTCGCCGCCGCCTGGCAGGCGCACGTCACCATCGGCTCGCTGCCTCTCTACCTGTTCGGCAACGACGACCAGCGGGAACGGTGGCTGCGGCCGCTGGCCGAGGGACGAGCCCTGGGCGCCTTCGGGCTCACCGAGCCCGATGCCGGCTCCGACGCCCGCGGCATCAGGACCAGGGCCGAGCGGCGCGACGGCGGCTGGCTGATCAACGGCCGTAAGACCTTCATCTCCAACGCCGGGACGGACATGTCGTTCGGCGTCACCCTGCTGGCGCGCACCGAGCCGGCCGAGGGCCGGGAGCCGGGCTTTGCCAGCCTCGTCGTGGAGAAGGACACGCCCGGCTTCACCATGGGGCCCAAGATGCGCGGCATCGGCTGGCGCGGCCTCGACACCCGCGAGCTCTACCTCGACGACGTCTGGGTGCCCGACGAGCACCTGCTCGGCGATCCGAACCTCGGGCTCGGCCAATTCCTGCGCACGCTCGAGGTCGGGCGGATCTCCATCGCCGCCCTCTCGCTCAGCCTGACCCAGGCGGTCCTCGACCTGGCCCTCGCGTACGCCCAGGAGCGCGTGCAGTTCGGTCAACCCATTGCGAAGTTCCAGGCGGTGCAGTTCAAGCTGGCCGACATCGCCACCGAGTTGGAGGCGGCCCGCTGGCTGACCTACCGGGCCGCCTCGCTGCGCGACGCGGGCCAGCCCTTCCAGAAGGAGGCAGCCATGGCCAAGCTCAAGGCGAGCCGGGTGGCGGCATGGGCAGCCTCCGAAGCGGTGCAGATCCATGGTGGCCTGGGCTACATGCTCGAGACGCCGGTGGCCCGCTTCTATTGCGACTCCAAGGTGCTCGAGATCGGCGAGGGCACGAACGAGGTCCAACACCTCGTCATCGCCCGGCAGTTGGGCTGCTGACTACACCGCGCTGAGCCGGCGGATGGCGTCGGCGATGTCCTCCCGGTCGGGGAGCCAGGCCCGTTCGAGATCGGGCGAATAGGGGGACGGTGTCGCCGCCGCCCCGATGCGCTCGATCGGCGCGTCGAGGTCCCAGAAGCCCTCACGCGCCACTGTCGCCGCAATCTCCGCGCCGATGCCGAAGGGCACGACAGCCTCGTGCGCAATGAGCAGGCGACTCGTCTTGTGCACCGAGGCCAGGATCGGTTCGATGTCCAGCGGCGCCACCGTCCGGAGGTCGATCACCTCGACCGAGATCCCTTCCGCCTCGAGCGCCGCCGCGGCGGCCAGCGCCTCGTGGACCATCCGCGAGACCGACACGACCGTGACGTCGCCCCCTGCCCGCACGACGGCGGACCGGCCGATCGGCACCACGTGGTCGGGCGGCGGCTGGGGGCCTTTCATGCCGTACAGCTGGCGATTCTCAATGAACACGACCGGGTTGGGGTCCTGGATCGAAGCCCGCAACAGGCCGTAGGTGTCGGCCGGGGTCGACGGCATGACGACGGTCAGGCCCGGGATGTGCGCCAGCAGCGCCTCCAGGCTCTGCGAGTGCTGGCTCCCCGAGGAGCGACCGGCGCCGAACTGGGTGCGCACCGTGAGGGCCATCTCCGCCGCACCGCCCGTCATGAACGGCAACTTGGCCGCCTGGTTGAGCAGCTGGTCGAAGCACACGCCGATGAAGTCGAGGTACATCAGCTCGACCACCGGGCGCATCCCGGCCATGGCCGCCCCGACACCCAGGCCGACGATGGCGGTCTCGGAGATCGGGGTGTCCCGCACGCGGTCACCGAACTCCTCTGTCAGACCGCGCGTGAGACCGAAGACGTTGCCGCCGGCACCGACATCCACCCCGGCCACGAAGACCCGGTCGTCTTCGGCCAGCTCGACCGCCAGTGCGGAGCGGATGGCGTCCATTGTGCGGAACACCGGCGCATCGTCGGCCGGTGGGACCGGCTCCGGCCGCGTCGCTCGCGGACGAACGACGAAGTCCGTCAGCGTCGAGGAGGCAGGGCTGGCCAACCGCCGGGCGGCATCGACCGCCTCGTCGAGCTGCGCAGCCGTCGTGGCCTCGAGCACCTTGAGCTCGTCGTCGCCCACGCCGGCGGCGCGCAGCACGGCCTCGTGCACCAGCAGCGGGTCTCGTGACCGCCACTCCTCCACCTCTTCGGCAGAGCGGTAGCGCTCGGGGTCACCCTCGTAGTGGCCGTGCCAGCGGTAGGTCGCAGCCTCCACGACGACGGGGCCGCCGCCGTCGCGTCTGCCGGCGACGACCTGCCCCATGGCCGACGCCGTCGCCACCACGTCGTTGCCGTCCACGGCGACGTAGGGGATGCCGTAGCCGGCCGCCCGCTGCTCCAGCGACGCCGCATGTTGGGTGGAAGCCGGGGAGAATTCGGCATAGCCGTTGTTCTCGCAGAAGAAGACGATCGGGAGCTTCCAGACGGCGGCGAGGTTCAGCGCTTCGTGGAAGGCGCCCTGCGCCACCGCACCGTCGCCGAAGAACGCCACCGTCACGCTGCCGTCGGCCCGGAGCTGCGCGGCCGCCGCGGCACCCGCGGCAATCGGCAAGCCGGCGGCCACGATGCCGTTGGCCCCGAAGATCCCCACGGCCGGGTCGGCGATGTGCATGGAACCGCCGCGGCCGCGGTTCGTGCCCTCGTCCTTGCCCATGAGCTCGGCGAACATCGGGGCCGGATCCAGCCCCTTGGCCAGGCAGTGGCCGTGCCCTCGATGCGTCGACGTGATGACGTCCGCCGCACCCAGCGGCCAGCAGGCCCCGACGGCCGTCGCCTCCTGCCCGGTGGAGAGGTGGACGAACCCCGGCACTTCGCCGTCCCGGTAGAGCGCGGCCACGCGCTCCTCGAAGCCGCGGATGAGCAGCATGCGGCGCTGCATCTCCAGCAGGTCGACCCCCGAGAAGGTGGATGGCGCAGAGGAGTCGACGGTCATCGACCGTGTACTGTACTGGTCGGTACAACATGAGGGAAACGATGATCGGCCAGATCGACATACCCGATTCGTTCCCGTGCCCCGGAGCGGTCTCGGGCAAGCGGGTGGTCATCACGGGGGCGAGTCGCGGCCTCGGCGCCGTGCTGTCCCACGCGTTCTCGCAGGCCGGCGCCGCCGTGGCCCTCGTCGCCCGCACGGAACGGGATCTGAAGGCGGTGGCCGAGGCGCTGCCGGGAACGTCCCTGGTGCTGAGCGGTGACGTCACCGACGAGGACTTCAACGAAGCCGTGGCTGACGCCGCAGTGGCCGAATGGGGCGGCATCGACGCCTGGATCTGCAACGCCGGGATCTCTCCGATCGTGGCCGGTCCCCGCGAGACCGCGGTCGCCGTGTGGCGCCAGGTCATGGAGGTCAACCTCACGGGCGCGTTCCTGGGGGCGCGTGCCGCGGCCCGGGTCATGGGCGAGGGCGGGCGCGTGATCTTCACCGGTTCGGTCCTGGGGGAACGCCCGCGCAAGGGCCTGTCCGCCTACAGCGCGTCGAAGGCCGGGCTGGTCGGCGTGGCCAAGGGCCTCGCGCTCGATCTGGCGCCTGCGGGCATCACGGTGAACGTCGTCGCGCCGGGGTGGTTCGAATCACCGTTGGCCGACGAGTGGGTGCACGATCCGAAGCTCTCGGCCGCCATTACGGGGCACACGGCGCAACGGCGCTGGGGGACGTCGACCGACCTCGCGGCCGCCTACCAGTTCCTGGCCTCCGACGCCTCGGCCTTCATCACCGGCACCGTGCTCAACGTCGACGGCGGATACTTGCTGGTATGACGGCGACGCAACGGGTGGTGGCGATCATCGGCGCGGGCGGGGCACTCGGGGCCGCCGTGTCGAAGCAGTTGGCGGGCGAGCCGTCGACGGACCTCATGCTCAGCGACGTGAGCGCGCCCTCGCTGGACGCGACCGTCGCCGGGCTCTCCGCCCCGGGCGCATCGGTCGAGACGATGCTGGCCGACGTCGCCGACTTCGACCAGGTCGAGGCCGTGATCACGCGGACGGTCGAGCGCTTCGGCCGCCTCGATGTCCTCATCAGCAATGCCGGCGTCCTCTCCCCCAACGGCCGGATCCACAACCTGACCACCGAGGATTGGGAACGCGCCTTCCGGGTCAATGTGCTCGGCGCCGTCAATGGCATCCGGGCCGCGGTGGCCGTCATGCGCCCCCAGCACGCCGGTTCCATCGTGCTGACCGCATCGGTCTCCGGCCTGACCGCGTGGTCGCACGCGGCACCCTATTGCGCCACCAAGGCTGCCGTGATTCAGCTCGCCAAGGTTGCAGCGGTGGAGTACGCACGCGACGGCATCCGCGTCAACTGTGTCTGCCCGGGGACGTTCCGCTCGGCCATCCACGACGGCCTTCCGGAGGAGGCTCTGGACGCCGTCGCCGCCCGCCATCCCCTCGGTCTCGGCACCGCCGACGACCTCGTCGGCGCGTACTCCTATCTGGCCGGCGAGGCGGCGCGCTGGACGACCGGCTCGGCGCTCGTCGTCGACGGCGGGTATTCGGCGCCGTGAGGAGAGCTATCCGGGCGGATCGGCAGCGGCAGCCGGGTTCGTGATGCCGCCCATGAAGATGTCCGCAAAGGGCTTCGCCACGTCGCGAGCCGAGAGCTCACCGCCCGGCTTCAGCCAGAGATAGGTGTAGTTGTGCATCCCGAACCATGCCATTGCGGTCAGCCGGGGGTCCAGAGCACGGAATTCCCCCGCGTCGACACCCGCCTGCAGCACAGCCTCCACGCGCTGCTCGTAGACACGGCGGCGCTGCCGGAACTGCTCGGCCCGCTCGCCGGTGAGCGCCGGGAACTCGTGCAGGAAGACCCAGACGTGGTCCGGGTAGCGGTGGATGACGTCGAGCAGCTCCTCGCCGAGCAGGGCGAGCTGCCGCGACGGCGAGCCGCCGGCTTCGGCCACGCGATCGGCGCCGAGCATCACCTCGTCCATCACCCGGTCGTGGATGGCCGCGAGCAGTTCCTCTTTCGAACCGATGTAGTGGTACAGCGCGCCCTTGCCGAGATCGTTGGCGACGCAGAGCTCGGTGATGCCCGTGGCGTGATAGCCACCGCGGGCGAACACGCCGGCAGACGTGTCGATGATGGCCTGGTAGCGCGCCTCCCAGTTCGCCTTGCGCCGAGAGTCTCCGGTTGCTTCCGCCCGTGCCATTGAGTGCGAGACTAGCGGGCCGCCATCCCTCGGATCACTAAGGAGTCGACAGTCGTGTTGCCACTGCGTCCCGAAGCGCCTTCGCTCGGCGTCGGGTCGCGCTCGTGACCACCATGCCGATGGACTCGGCGGACGTGAACTGGTGCAACGTGCTCTCCCATCACGCCGGACGGACACCAGACAAGGTGCTCACGCGCTTCGAAGGCGAGGCGACCACCTATGGGGAGATGGCACGTCGCGTCAGCGCACTGGCCGGCGGCCTGGCGGGACGTGGGGTCGGCCCGGGCGACGTGGTCGCGATCCTCTCGTACAACTGCCCCGAGTTCCTAGAGGCCCTCTTCGCCGCCAACCATCTCGGCGCCATCGCGATGCCGGTCAACTGGCGGCTTGCCGCCGCCGAAGTGCGCTACATCCTGGAGCACTCGGGCGCGCGAGCCCTGGTCTGCGACGAAGCCCTTCTGCCGCTGGCCGACGAAGCGACCGACGGCCTCCCGGACGCGCTCCAGCGCATCAGCATTGCGCCCGTCGACAGGCCGGGCTGGACGAGCGTCAGCGACCTCCGTGACAGCTCCGAGGGGGTGGCGCCCGTCGCCGCGGCCGGCGACGACGTCCACCGCTTGATGTACACCTCGGGAACGACGGGCCGGCCCAAGGGCGTCATGCTCACTCACGCCAACCTGGCCTGGAAGAACGCGGCGCACATCATTGAGTTCGGGTTCACGAGTGCTGACCTCGGCCTGGCCTGTGGCCCGCTCTACCACGTCGGCGCGCTCGACCTGACGACGACGTCGCTCATTGCCGCCGGCGCCAGCACCATCGTCCACCGTGCCTTCAATGCGTCGGCGGTGGTCGACGAGGTCGAGCGCTCGGATGTCACCGTTGTCTGGCTGGCGCCGGCGATGGTCAACGCCATCATGGCGCTCCCCGACATTGAGCAGCGGGACCTCTCGTCGGTCCGGGTCGTCATCAACGGAGGCGAGAAGATGCCGATCCCGCTGATCGAACGGATTCAGCGCGTCTTTCCCTCTGCGTGGTTCGCCGACGCGTACGGCATGACCGAGACCGTCTCGGGCGACACGTTCCTCGACCGCGAGAGCATCATCGCCAAGCTCGGCTCGGTGGGCCGGCCCTGCCTCTACCTCGAGCTCGACCTCTGGGACGAGGACGGGCACTCCGTGCCGGCCGGGGAACAGGGCGAGATCGTCATGCGCGGGCCCAAGGTCTTCAAGGGGTACTGGCGCGACGAGGAAGCGACCGCGTCCGCCTTCGTCGGTGGTTGGTTCCACTCGGGCGACATCGGCGTCCGCGACGAGGACGGCTATCTGTTCATCGTCGACCGCCTCAAGGACATGATCGTCTCGGGTGGCGAGAACATCGCCAGCTCCGAGATCGAGCGCGTGCTCTACGAGCACGACTCCGTCCTCGAGGCGGCGGTCGTCGGTCGGCCCGATGCACGGTGGGGCGAGGTGCCCGTCGCGTTCGTCGCCCTTCGCCCGGGTGCCACTGCGACATCGGACGCGCTCATTGCGCACTGCCAAGCGCAACTGGCGCGCTTCAAGGTCCCCAAGGAAGTGACCTTCATTGAGGCGCTGCCGCGCAACCCTTCGGGCAAGGTCCTCAAGCGCGAGCTCCGCGCCCAGCAGTGAGCACACCGGCGAGCCCGCAGATCACTCCGCCCCACTGGGGCGGACCCGTTCGAATGGAGACGACATGAGCAGCCTCAGCGGACCGGTCACCGGAGGCAAGGGGTGGCCGTTCGGTGTGCCCGCGGCGGACCTCGACGCAGTGGGCTACCGCGCCGACGAGTATTTCGTGGAGGGGCGGGCGGACCGCTTCGGGCCCACCGCGGGCACCGACCTGGCCCGGGACGGTCGCTGGTCGGTCGAGACGGTCGGGCGCGCCGACTACAGGACCCGCATGGTGGTCCTGCGCCCGGTCGATGCCGGGGCGTTCAACGGGACGGTGGTCGTCCTGTGGAACAACGTCTCCGCCGGGTACGAGAACTTCACCGGCGGCGACAGTCCCGAGGTGTTCGAGGAGGGCTACGCCTACGTGGCCGCCTCCGTGCAACGGGTCGGGGTGCACGGCCAGCCCGACGATCCCCAGGGCCTGCGCGACTGGGATCCGGAGCGCTACGGCTCACTCTCCATCCCCAGCGACGACTACTCGTTCGACATCTATACGCAGATCGCGAACCTGGTTGCGCCCGATCGGCCCCGCGACGGCCTCGATCCCATGGGCGGCCTCGAGGTACACCGGATCGTCGCTCAGGGTGCCTCGCAGTCGGCGGCCCGCCTGGCGTCGTACCTCAACGGCGTCCAACCGCTCACCCGGCGCTTCGACGCCTTCTTCCTCGCGATGTACTTCGGCGGCGGCACCCCGCTCGAAGTCGGCGACGAGGTCATGACCGTCCGGGAGGCTGCCGCCGACGCCAGTCGACCCCGGATCCCCGAGGGCCTGCACCTGCTGCGCGACGACCTCGGTATCCCTGTCATGGTCGTCAACACCGAGTGTGAGGCCACCTCGTGTTACCCGGTCCGCCAGGCCGACTCCGACCGCTTCCGGTACTGGGAGGTGGCCGGCGCATCGCACGTCGCGCTGCCCGCCATGGCGTCGTCGTCGCCGCGCATGGAGCGGGACTTCGGGTTTGCCATTCCGCTGGCCGACGAGTCCATGCAGGCCATCAACCAGGTCTCCATCGCACCGGTCGTCGACGCCGCCCTCCATCATCTGCAGATCTGGCTCACCGAGGGCACGCCGCCACCGGTCCAGCCTCGCATCGACTTCGACGGCGATCCGCCCCAGATCGTCCGCGATGCCGACGGCATCGCCCGTGGCGGCATCAGGCTGCCCCAGGTCGAGGTCCCGCTCGGGCACAACAGCGCGATCCAGCAATCAGCCGACGTCTTCGCCCGCCTCATGGGCTATCACCAGAGCTTCCCGCCGGAGCAGGTGCGCGAGCGCTACGGAAGCCGGAACGCCTATCTCGCCCGCTACGAAGAGGCGACGCGGTCAGCTGAGACGGCCTCGGTCATCCTCCCTCGCGACGTCGGTCCCCTCCTGGCCGAAGGAGCGGACGCGTACCCGTCCTAGCGTGGCGGCAACGCGCTCGTGACGCCGGTGCGCTATTTCGCCGCCGGGGTATTGGAGAACTGCAGCACATTCTTCGCCTTGTCGAACGTCACGAGGTACACCGGGCCGAGCGGATAGGCCCGCCCGGGTGCGAACGACACCGGAACGCCCGATCCGGGAATGGCGGCGTTCCGGAGGGCGTACCCGGCGTGCGCGAACGAGGACTCGGTCAGGTTCTTCCCGGCCGCCTTGGCGATCGTGGCGAACAGATCGATGTTCAGGCACGCGGCCTCCACCGCGTAGAAGGTCTGGTCCGATCCCGTCAGCGGGTTCGTGGGCGGGGTGATCTTGAGGGACGGATATGCCTTCCGGACGACACGGTCACAGGCCTGCACGGCGGGGGTGTGCCAGAGCGCATAGTTCGAAGGAACAGGACTCGTCGTGAGGACGTTCTGGAGGTATTTCGGCTGGATCGAGGCTCCCAGCACCGAGGTCTCCAGGCTGGACTCGTTGGTGGCGATCCACGCCGGCAGGTAGCTGCTCTGGTTCGCCTGCAACGACTCGGGCCAGACGGTGGCACCGGTCCCCACGGCTACGACCTCGTTGACGCCGGCCTGCTGGAACCGCTGAGCGATGAGTGCCGCTTGCTGGTTCGTCGCCACCTCGTCGCTCTGCGGTGCGCCATCGACTGCGCTCTCGGCGACGTGCACGCCCAACGACTTCAGCGATGACTGGACGACCTTCAACTCGGCTGCGTCGGTCTCCTGGCCGGCGAACAGACCCACCTTCTTGCCCTTGAACTCACCCTGGTGCGCCAGCACGGACAGCTGCACGGGGTCATACGCTGCCGGAGGCGGCTGCAGGGTGAAGTTGGGCGTGCCGCTCGCGGACGGCGCGTCCTGGAATGTCCCCGAGATCGTGGGGACATGGTGCTGCTCCAGGAAGCAGTCCGCCTGTTGGGGGTTGATGGCGACGAAGACGCCGTCATCCTCGGACAACTGGGTGCATGCGGTGATGGCCGGCCCCGTCCCGACGGGGTTCACGGCCACCAGGTAGGGCACGATGTGGCGGCCGTTGATGCCGCCGTGTGCATTCAGGTTCGCAATGACCGCGTTGTAGGCGTCGGGAAAGCTCCCCTGATCGAGGGTGATCCCGAACTGCCGGACGGCCGCCAGGTCGACATACGGAATTCCCACTTTGATGGTTGTCGCCGTGACTCCCTGCGTCGGAGCGCCCGTCGCAGCGGACCCCGGACCGGCACTTCCGACGACCGCCATGGCACTGAGCAGCAGTGCGCCGACCACAGGTGTGATAAGGCTCTTTCGCATTCACCATCCCCGCGCAGTGGCGGCCGCCGACGGCCGCGCCATCCGACACAGTGTCACACTTCCCGCCTTCCGGGCATTCACTGGGCGTCGCCCGAGGGAGGCGGGTCAGGTCGTTGCGAGCAGCAACTCCTCCCCTCGTGCCGTCCGGAGCCCGTCCGTCCGCCCGGCGAAATAGCGCTCGTTCAGCGTCGCCGACGGAATGTGCCGAGCCTCCCGAAATCCGGCCTGGGTGGCCAGCGCCATCATTTCGTCCGGCGTGTAGAAGCTGATGAAGGGTGTCCCGGCCGCCCGCGCGCCTCGCTCGGCCGCCTCGAATCCGGGCCGCAGGACGTCGTCGACCAGTTCCGGCGGCACCAGGAACGTCATGGCCAGTGTCGACCTCGGCGCCAGCCCGGCGATCTGCCGCAACGTGGCGGCGTTCGCTTCCTTGGTCAGGTAGAGGGTCACACCGGTCGAGACGACAACGGCCGGCTGTCCCGGGTCGAAGCCGCCGGCGACCAGCTGCTCCCACCACGATCCGCCCGCTTCGAAGTCGACCGGCACCAGGCGCAGCCACTCCGGCACACCGAACCCGAGCTCGACCAGGCGCCGCCGCTTCCAGGCCTGGGGACCGGGCTGGTCGACCTCGAAGACCCGGAGTCGCGATCCGATGTCGGGCCTCCGTTGGGCGAACGTGTCGAGACCGGCGCCCAGAATGACGTACTGCATCACGCCTTGCCCGCCTTGCCCGCCTTGCCCGCCTTGCCCGGCCTGCTCGGCCTGCTCGGCCACCAGGTCCTCGACGAAGCGGGCGCGGGCGACGATACCGGCGCGGAACCACCGGGTGCCGTCGGGGTCCATGTCCGGTCGTTGGCGCCAACCATCGTCAGGTGCCGCCAGCCGAAGACCGACCTCGTCCACGAGGACGTGCGGCGGTGGATCGACCTGGACGTGCATGGCGCGCCAGAGGGCGACGCGCACCGCCGTATCCTCTGCCGCGTCGCTGTGGTCGCGTTCGTCCGCCATCTTCAGCGTCGCCGGTAGCGGGCGCGACACGCGCCGGCGGCGCGGGCCACACCACCGATCTGCGCTGGGACCGGATCGGGATGCTCGGACCAGCACGGCTCCCAACGGAACCGGCCGACGAGACGTCGCGAGGTCAGCGTCATGGCCGCCAGGGAGAAGGGGCGCGCCGGGCAGGAGTGCCCACCGTGTCCGAACACCGTGACGAGCTCTGCGGCGGCCAGCCCGTCGGTCGCACGAAGCCTCCGACGGTTCCACCGCGCCGGATCCCACCGGTCGAGCCCCGGTGCCGCGCTCCGATTGGTGAGCGGGAGGAGGGTGGCGACGGTCATCCCCGAGGGAATCTCCAGTGGGCCTTCTTCGAGCTCGATGGTGATCGGGGCGAGGGTGAAGCGGGCCATGATGGAGCGTTGCGCCATCCGGGTCGACTCGAGCGCACACGTCTCGGCCAGGCCGGCATTGCCGAGGCGCACCTGCTCGGCTTCTTCCGGATGCTCCATCAGGTCCACGAGATGCCAGCCGAGCGCTGCGAACAGATTGGACATGGACGCGATGTGGATGAGGGTGATGTCGAGGCAGATCCCCGTCGCCGCCTCCTCCGGCTCCGCGTCGGCCCAGGCATCAGCGACCCGGCCGAAGAGTGCGTGCTCGTCTACACCGGCAGCCAGGCGTCGTTGCTCCAATCCCATCCCGAGCTGTGCGGTGACCTCGGCCAGCGCGGCGCGCTCCTCGGCCTTGTCGGTGGCGGCCACGTGGGCCATCGCATCGGGGTGCACGAAGGACTCCGAACCGTCCAGCTGGTCGAGGGCTCGAATCAGGGTCTCGAAGCGCTCGCCCTCGGCGGCGCCCGGGCCGCCCCAGGAGGCCAACCCGACCCGGTGGCCGAGACGCCGGCTCAGCGAGAAGAGATCCACCTCACCTTCGGAGCCCAGTTCGTCGGCCGCGGCTTCGACCGCCATCTCGACGTTGCGCAGGTAGGCCGCGACATCCTCCCGGCCGAAGAGCTGGTGCGGCAGCACCCTCCGGCCGGCGAACACCTCGTCGGGCAGCTTGCGCCGGAGCATCCGCCAGTCGGCCACGCCCTTGCTCGCCTGGTCCTCCGGCAGGCCGTAGAGGGCGGCGACACCCATGGGCGAGAAGAGGAAGAGGTACCGATCGTCACCACTGTCCACGACGAAGGTGTCCCCGAGCTGTGACCGGGCGCCCGTCAGCGTTGCCACCGGGTCCTCGACCACATCGTCCCAAGGAAGCCGGACCCCGAGGGCGATCGGGGGCAACGGTTCTGGGCCGGCCCGCGCCGCTGCCACCCCGGGGCTCATGCGTCAGCCTGCAGCGCCGGCGGCCGCGTTCTCCCCCGTCGAGACCTCGGTCGGCCCGGCGGAGATGAAGACGGCGCTCACGACCGCTCCCAAGGCGAGGAGACCCGCACCGACCGCGAAGGCAACGGCAAAGCCGTGCACGACCCCGGCTTGGGTCGCTGCCGCCCCGTGGGCGACGATGTAACTCGCCGTGGCGGTCGCCGCCAGTGTGTTGAGCAACGCCGTACCGAGTGAGCCACCGATCTGTTGCGTGGTGTTGACGAGCGCGCTGGCGACGCCGGCATCCCGATCACCGACCCGTATGAGGGCCGTGCTGCTGAAGGCCGGGAAGGCCAATCCGAGTCCGACGCTCATCAGGATCTCCTGCGGGGCGACATGCAACCAGAAATCGCTGTGGACCCCGATCTGGGTCAGCCAGGCCAACCCCCCGGCCGCTATGGCGAGCCCGACGGTCATCGGAAGCCGCGGCCCGATCCGGGGGACCAGACCGGACGACCCGCCCGCGGCCAGGACGATGCCGAATGCGAAGGGCAGAAAGGCGAGCCCCGCCTTGAGGGCCGAGTAGTGCAACACGCTCTGCAGGTAGTAGCTGAGAAAGACGAACATGGCGAAGAGCCCGGCACCCGTGAGCAAGGAGGCGAGGAAGGCGCCGCCCCTGTTCCGGTCGCGCACCACCCGGAGGGGCAGCAACGGATGGCTCGTCTTCGTCTCGACGACCACGAAGGCGACCAGCAGGACAGCGGCGACGAGCAACAACACGATGGTCACCGTGGCGCCCCACCCGTCGGTGTCCGCCTTGGTGAAGCCGTAGACGAGGCTGACCAGGCCCAGGGTGGAGAGGAGCGCGCCCGGGATGTCGTATTTGGTCGAGCCCGTGGATCTGCTCTCGTGCACGATGAAGATCGCCCCGATGGACGCGAGGACGGCGATCGGGACGTTGACCAGGAGGCACCACCGCCACGAGACGTACTCCGTGAGGACTCCGCCGAGCAGGACCCCGATGGCACCCCCGGCACCGGAGACCGCTCCGTAGGCACCGAATGCCTTGGCCCGCTCCTTCGCGTCGTGCTGGAAGGTGATGGTCAGGATCGAGAGGGCCGCCGGCGCCATCAGCGCCGCGAAGGCACCCTGCAGGGCGCGGGCGGCGAAGAGCATCGCTTGGTCGACGGCGAGGCCACCGACGGCGGACGCGCCAGCGAAGCCGAGCAGCCCGACGGCGAACATCCGTTTCCGGCCGGAGTAGTCGGCGATCCGGCCACCGAGCAGCAGCAATCCCCCGAACGCCAATGTGTACGCGGTGATGACCCACTGCCGGTTGTCTGTGGAGATGTGCAGCGCGTGTTGTGCCGACGGCAAGGCGATCGTCACGATGGACGCGTCGAGGACGATCATCAATTGCGCCACGATGACGACGGCGAGAATGCCCCATCGCCGCGGGTCGGGGCCCGCGTCGCTCATCAGCCCGGCGGACGATGCCGTTGCGATGTCGCTGGACTCCACAGTGCCTCTCTCTTCCGTTCGCCCGGGGCTGCAGGGCGGCTAGGGGTCATCCGGGAAACTACCGGGCGCCACGTGGGACCGGCGCGCCGCACGATACAGAGCGGGTGTCTCACCACTCAGCGTCCGGAGGCCCCAGCGACCGTTAGGCAACCTCGGTCCGGCCGTCACGGCGGCGCTTCTTCGCCTGGCGGGACCCGACCTCCTCGACGACCTCGTCCGAGTGCTCGACATCGAATTCGTTCCCGTTCGCCCGCAGCTCAGCGAGCAGGTCGACCAGGCGGGCCCGCTTCGGCTCGGACAACCCGATGCATTCGTAGACGGTTTCGTTCAGGTCTCGCGTCGCCCCTGTGGCGACCTTCTCGCCCTGCGAGGTGATCACCGCCAGGGTGGTGCGAGCATCCGATGGATGGGCCACGCGGCGGACGAGCCCTTCGTCCTCCAGCCTGTCGATGATGTTCGTGACGGTGGCCGGCGGGATGCGCAGGGTCTTGCTGATCCAGCTCAGAGCCAACGAGGATTCTGGATCCATGGCGAGCCAGGCCAGCACCTGATGGCGGGCGAACGTGAGGTTGTGGCGCCTCATGACCGCATGCACCTGGTCGTTCAGCAACTGATAGCTGCGGAGAACGGCGGTGTACACCGCCATCCCCGAGGCAGCCTCGGCATCCCATCGCTCCAGCCACACCCGACGGGAGGCCTCGACGACGTCGAATGGGGCTTTTTGGAATGCCATGTTCTCAGGATACGGCCCAGTCGGCCCGTACTCAGGTGCTCCGGGCCGGTGTGCCGCCGATGACCCCGTCGGCCTCGAGCACGTCGATCTCCGCCCGCGTGAGGCCGAGCCCGCTCAGCAGCTCCACGTTGTGCTCCCCGAGCAGCGGGGCATGCCGTTCGTGCACCCGTTCGGGGCCCCGGGAGAACCGGATCGGGAGCGTGCTGTAGCGGGAGGGCCCGATGACCGGGTGGTCGAGCTCCTCGAAGAAGTGCCGCGCCGCCAGCTGGGGCAGGTCGGGCTGTTCGTGCGGCTGCATCACGTTGCCGACCGGAACGCCCGCCTCCCAGAGAGCCGAGACGATCTCGTCGGCCGAGCGAGCACGGCACCACTCCCCCAGCCCGGCGTCGATCCGATCGTGCGCCTGCAGCCGCCCTGGCCTGGTCGCCAGTTCACGGCCGGCGGCCCATGCCGGATGGCCGAGGGCGCCGCACAACGCACGCCACTGCTCATCGGTGGCGACGGCGATCGCGACCCACCCGTCGTCGCGCCCGCGCTCGTCGGGACCCGCGACCTTGTACAGGTTCTGCGGTGCCGCCATGGGCCCGCGGTTGCCGGCCCGCTCGAGCAACGCGCCGTAGGCCGAGAACTCAATCGGCTGCTCGGCCGCGATGTTGAGGGCGGCGTCGACCATCGCCGCCTCCACAAGCCCCCCTTCGCCCGTCCGCTCTCTGTGCTCGAGAGCGAGCAGCAGCGCGAGGAGCGCGTGCAGTCCCGCGTTGGGGTCACCCACGCAGTACGGCTCGAACGGGAGCAGGTCTTCGTGCCCGGTGAGCCATGTGAGGCCGGCGGCGTCCTCAATGACGAAGGCGAAGGCCGACAGGTCTCGCCCCGGCCCGTCGAGCCCGAATCCGGGCATGCGCAACATGATGAGATCAGGTCGCTGCGCCCGCAAGGACTCGAAGTCGAGTCCCAGTTGGTCCAGCACGCGCGGCGTGTAGTTCTCGACCACCACGTCGCACGTGCCGATGACGCGCCGCACCAGGTCGAGGCCGCGCTGCTCGCTCACGTTGATGGTCAGGCTCTTCTTGTTCGTGTTGAGCGCGGCGAAGATCGGGCCCCGCTCCCAGTACTGGTCCTCCGTCTGGGGGACGCCACCGACCAGGCGGGCCCCGTCGGGACGGGTCGCCGACTCCAGATGGATGACCTCGGCGCCCAACAACGCCAGCATGTGGCCCGTGAGCGGCCCGGCCCAGAACGACGTCATGTCGAGGATCCGGAGCCCTTCGAAGGGCAGTGCCCGAGACGTGTCGGTCGCAGTGGCACGCACCGGCTGCGCCGGTGTCGCCGCCTCCTCCATCGGCAACTCCCCCAGGCGGGGTGCCGCTCCGGGCGCCCGGAGGCTCCCCGTCCCCAGCCGGAATGGTGGCCCGGGGTTCGTGAAGCCGTCCTTCGGATTGGCGACGAAGGTCCCCCGCTCCCTGAAGTGGGCCCACGTGCTCCCGTTCGCACCGTTGGTGATCGGCGCGTTGGGGATCCGGAAGGCCGACGCCTCTGCCAGCACCTCTTCGACGGTGCGGTCCGCGATCCACGCGTCAATGGTGGGCGTCAGCGCCGTGCGATCGAGGAAGAGTGACTGGTCTTCCATCCACTCGGGATGCCCCACGAGCACGCAGAAGTCCAGCCACTGCTGCCCCGTGCCGCACCCGAGCCCGACGAGCCCGTCGCTGGCCGCCCCGACGCCGGGCGTCGCCACGAACCGCTTCCGGCGCATCGGCCGGCCCAGCTGGTCGTTGAAGGTCACGGGGTAGTAGGTGAGGCACATCGCCAGGGCCTCGAGCATGGAGACGTCGACGAGCTCGCCGCCGGGCCCGGCGCGCCGACGGGCAGCCAGCGTGCCGATAGCACCGTAGAGGCCGGCGAGCCACTCCCCGATCTGGCCACCGACGAACACGGGCGGACGTTCCGGTCTCCCACGCGCCAACCCGACGATGCCACCGGACCAGGCCTGGAGGGTGAATTCCGTGGCCGGCTTGTTGCTCCAGGGCCCGTCGAGCCCGAACGGGGTGATCGACGTGACGACGAGGTGCGGATGGGAGCGCAGCATCTCGCGCGGGCTCACCGATTTCTGCTCCGCCAATGGCGAGTTGTCCGACCAGACCACGGCGTCGACCGAGTCCAGCAGCGCGTGCACGCGGTCGAGACCGTCGGGGCCCGCGCCGTCGACCACGACACTCCGCTTGGAGGCGCCCAGGAAGTTGAAGAGCGCGCCGTCGTCGCCCACCGGGATCCCCGCCCCCGAGGCGGACCACCGTCGCAACGGGTCGCCCTCGGGCGACTCGACCTTGATGACCTCCGCGCCGCCGTCCGCCAGCAGCTTCGTGCAGTAGGCGCCACCGATCCACGTCGACAGGTCCACGACCCGGAATCCCGAGAGCGGCGGGAGCGCGGACCCGCCGGCGTCCGCCGCCTCGGCCGCCTGGTCCGCCTCGTTCGCCTCTGGTGCGGGCACGGTCAGTCGGCGGCGGGGCGTCGGCGACCGGAGCGGCTGAGCCGCCATTCAGGAGGGAACTGATCGTCGTTGTCCTTGACGGCATTGTTGAGGCCGGCGTCCATCGTCTCCTTGCTCAGGGTCGCCCGGCCGCCGTTGTCGTCCTCGCGCAGCTGCCCGCCCATCGACTCGAGCCAGGCGCTCAGGAGGCTGCCCATGTATTCCCCCTGGTGCTGCTTCATGACCTCGAAGAAGACCTTCTGCATGAACACGGTGTCGGTCGGCCGTGTCCGGGAACAGGCCGACGCGTACTTGGCCGTCTCCGCTTCGAGGTCCGCCCGCGGGACGACGCTGTTGACGAAGTTGCAGTCGTACATCTGCTCGGCAGTGAAGGGCCGGCCCGTGAACACCATCTCCTGGAACTTGCGCAGCCCCATCATCATCGCCCACTGCCACATGCGCGGTGCGTAGCCCACGTAGCGGAACGCGGGATGCCCGAACAGCGCATCGTCGGAAGAGATCACGAGGTCGGCGTCGGCCGCTTGATAGAAGTGCCAGCCATAGCAGTAGCCCTTGACCTCGAGGATGCTGATCTTCTTGAAGTCCTGCAGCGTCCGGCAGCCGGACTGCGAGTTGCCGTACCAGTGCAGCAACGACGCCCCGGCGCGGTATGAACGCGGGCCGGGCATGGTGACGTCCTCGTCCTCGCCGATCCCGAACTCCTCGTGGAGGGCGGTGCCGGCCTCTCGCTTCGCCATCAGCTCGTCGAGGTCGGCGCCGGTCCCGAGATGGTCCCCGATCCCGCGGACGACCAGGACCTTGACGTCGTCGTCGATGCTGGCCTTGAAAATCAGGTCGGCGTAGCGCCGCCGCGCCGCGATGGTCGGGATGTTGAGCTGGTCCGGGCGGTTCAGCGTGATCGTCGCGATCCGCGTGACCGGATCCTTCTCGTAGAGGATGATCTCCTCGGCGGGTGGGACATCGGCGGCGCTCACGTCGTCACGCTCCTTGTTTGCTGAGTGGCGTCGTCGCCAGGGACTCGGGACCGGATTCCGTGGCGACGATCGGCTCCTGCACGTAGAGGGCGCCGACACCCTCCTTCCAGACGTAGCCGGTCAACGCGAACACCATGCCCGCCTGGACGTGCTGCTCGCCGGACGTCAGCGGGAGCGCGTGGGTGACCAGAGGGAGGTCGAAGCCGAGCCCGAGCCCACGGGCCACCGGCATCGGCGGCTGCGGGACGCCGGCGTCGTCGTACGCACGGAGCAGATCGGTCAGCGGCGCCCCGACTCGGCAGGCGTCGAGGAGGCGCTCCCACAGGGCACTCGTGCGCTGGGCCAACTCGGAGTCGATGTGACCCCCCTCGCGCACGGCGTGGGTCCGGCCCACCTCCCCGGAGTAGCCCCCGAGCACGACGCCGGCCTCGAACGCCACCAGGTCACCGGGTTGCACCGGCGTGTCGCGGTTGCTTCGCCGCCACGGTTCCTGCCGCGAGGTGATCCAGGCCACGTCCTGTCCGGAGGGAGTAGTGACCCCTGCCGCCGCCATGGCCTCCATGAAGATCGCGGTCAGCTGCCGCTCGGTCACACCCGGCACCAACGCAGAGGTCGTCGTCGCGAGCGCGTCCTCGGCCACGCGCACCGAGGCCCGGATGGCCTGAATCTCCTCGGGGCTCTTGACCC
>DATAXG010000119.1:0-11951 GCA_036273055.1 Acidimicrobiales bacterium
ACACGGTCATCAACGACGACCTTGGTCAGGCCCTGGCCGAGCTGACGGCTATAGTTGATCGGACTCGATCGGCTGCCCCCTGCGCCGCGAGCCCGGAGGAATCCTGATGGCCCAAGGCCGCCACACGCTCATGGACCCACCTATCGAAGAGCTCCTGGACAAAGTGGACTCCAAGTTCACGCTGGTCGCCCTCGGATCGGCCCGCGCCCGCCAGGTCAACTCCTACTACAACAGCCTCGGCGAGGGCCTGGGCAAGGTCGTCCCGCCCCAGGTGGCGTCGGTGTCGGGCAAGCCTGTCTCCATCGCCTTCGAGGAGATCGCCGCCGGCAAGGCGACGTTCACCCGCCCGGACCCCGAAGAAGAAGCCGCACTCGCCGCCGCCATCGCCGATGCGGCCGAAGCGGGCCTCCTGGGCGAAGCCGAGGGCGGGGTGGGGGGGTCCGAGACGGCCGAGGTGATCGAGGTCCTCGACGTCGGGGGCGATGACCCGGCTGCGAGCTAGGCGTCCGACGGACTGGCGCGGCGAACAGCGCCGATGGCTGGTGACCCCGGAAGCGAGGACCTGCCCGTGAATGCCGACCGCACATCCGTCGCCGCTCCACGCGTCGTTCTCGGAGTCTGCGGTGGCATCGCCGCCTACAAGGCCATCGAGGTCTGCCGGCAACTCGTCGATGCCGGCGTGCACGTGACGCCGGTCCTCACCGACGAGGCCACGCGCTTTGTCGGGGCAGTCACCTTCTCGGCGCTGGCGTCCGAGCCGGTGCAACGCTCGCTGTGGGACGAGGCATCACCCATTCCGCACACGAGGCTCGGCCAGCAGGCCGACCTGATCCTCATTGTGCCCGCGACCGCGCACACGCTGGCCCGCTACGCCGCCGGGCTCTCCGACGACCTCCTGTGCGCCACGCTCCTCGCCACCCGGGCGCCGGTGATCGTCTGTCCGGCCATGCACACCGAAATGTGGGAGCACGCGTCGGTGCGGGAGAACCTGGCCACGCTCGAGCGGCGTGGTGTCGAGGTGATCCCACCCGAGAGCGGCCGGCTGGCCGGCGGCGACTCGGGGGAGGGCCGGCTGGCCGATCCGGATGTGATCGTGGCGCGTGTGCTCGAGCGGCTCGGCCGGGGTACGCAGCGCGATCTCCATGGGGCCAGTGTCGTGGTGAGTGCGGGTGGCACGCGCGAACCACTCGATCCCGTGCGCTTCATCACGAACCGGTCGTCGGGCAAGCAGGGCCACGCCATCGCCATCGCCGCGGCGCGCCGCGGTGCGTCGGTGACGCTCGTCACCTCGTCGGCCCTCCCCCTGCCGCCTGACGTCTCGCCCGCGGTGACCCGGATCGATGTGGAGACCGCAGCCGACATGGAGCACGCGGTCGGCGCGGCCGCCGAGAGCGCAGCGGTCGTGATCATGGCAGCGGCGGTGGCGGACTTCCGCCCGAAGCGCTCAGCGGGGACGAAGCTCTCCAAGGAAGAGGGGCTCCCCGAACTGGTCCTCGAACAGACGCCCGACATCCTGGCCGGCCTGGCGGCGCGCCGCCGTCCGGGACAGGTGCTGGTCGGGTTCGCGGCCGAGACCCACGACGCCGTGGAGCGGGGCCGGCGCAAGCTCACCCGCAAGGGTGTGGACCTGATCGTCGTTAACGACGTGAGCGCGCCGGGTACAGGTTTCGACCACGACACGAACGCGGTCGTCATTTTGGAAGCGGATGGGACCATGCTGGAAATCCCGCTGACCTCCAAAGATGCAGTGGCAAATGCCGTATTGGATAAGGTGATCGCCCACCACGACGAGAAGCGGAGCACCACGTGAGAACCACATTCACCTCGGAATCGGTGACAGAGGGCCACCCGGACAAGATGGCCGACCAGGTCTCCGACGCCGTCCTCGACGCAATGCTCGAAGGCGACCCTGCCAGCCGCGTGGCCTGTGAGACGTTGCTGACCACCGGCCTCGTGGTGGTGGCCGGTGAGGTCACCACGTCCACCTATGTCGACATCCCCGCGCTGGTGCGCGACACGGTGTGTGACATCGGGTACGACAACGACACGTACGGCTTCAACGGCAAGACGTGCGGCGTGCTGGTCTCGCTGGACGCGCAGTCGCCGGACATCGCCCAGGGCGTCGACGCCGCCTTCGAGTTGCGGAGCGGCAAGGGAGGCGAGGACCTCCTCAACGCGCAGGGCGCAGGCGATCAGGGGATGATGTTCGGGTACGCCTGCGACGAGACGCCGGACCTGATGCCCCTGCCGATCTGGTTGTCGCACCGTCTCTCCGAGCGCCTGGCCCAGGTGCGACGCGCCGCCACGGTGCCGTACCTCCGTCCCGACGGCAAGACCCAGGTCTCGGTCGTCTACGAGGACGGCCGCCCGGTGCGGATCGACACGGTGCTGATCTCGACGCAGCACGCCGGTGGGATCGATCTGGAAGAACAGCTCCGGCCGGATCTCACAGAGCACGTCATCACCCCGCTGCTGCCCACCGATATGGACACGGAGGGGCTGCGTATCTTCGTCAACCCGACTGGCATCTTCGAGCTGGGTGGGCCCCACGCCGACACGGGGCTCACGGGCCGCAAGATCATCGTGGACACCTACGGCGGCATGGCCCGTCACGGCGGCGGGGCCTTCTCCGGCAAGGACCCCTCCAAGGTCGACCGTTCTGCTGCGTATGCGGCGCGTTGGGTGGCCAAGCACGTCGTGGCGTCCGGCGCCGCCAAGCGGTGCGAGGTACAGGTGGCCTACGCCATCGGTGTCGCCCACCCCGTCTCGCTGCTCGTCGAGACCTTCGGAACGGAGACCGTCGACCCCGAGAAGATCGCCGACGCGGTGCGCGAGCTGTTCGACCTGCGCCCAGCCGCCATCTCCCGGGACCTCGACCTGCGCCGCCCGATCTACAAGAAGACGGCGGCCTACGGCCACTTCGGCCGCTCGGAGAAGGAGTTCACGTGGGAGGCCACCCCCCGGGTGGACGACCTGCGGGCCGCCTTGGGGCTCTGAGCGCGCGATCGCTCCCCTGAGGGGAGCCGTCGTCCGGTGGCGGTGAAGCTGATGACGCAGGACGACGACGGCTCTGTCGCGGCACCGGTGGTGCGCGTGCGCACCGAGGTGGCCGCCGTCGCCAGGACGTTCGACTACTCGGTGCCGTCCACCTGGCGCGACGACGTGCAGATCGGCACGCGGGTGCGGGCGCCGTTCCACGGGCGAACGGTGCGGGGCTGGGTTGTCGACCGGGACGTCGGGACGCCGCCCGGCGTCGACGTCCTGCCCCTCAAGTCATGGCTGGGCTGGGGACCGCCTGCGGCTGTCGTGGAGCTGGCCGAATGGGCGGCCTGGCGTTGGGCAGGGCCGGCCTCGTTCTTCCTCCGGATCGCGTCGCCGGACGCCATCGTGCGCAACCTGCCAGCGCCGCCGCCACTCTCGAGAGCCGCTGCCGCGCCGACCCGTGCCGACCTCGAGCTGGCTTCGGCCCGGCTCACGGTCGTGCGCGAGGCTCCGCTGACCGACCCGATCGATCTCGTGCTGTCGGTGGTCGACGATCCCGCCGTGCGCGCCCGCGGTGGCAGCGTCCTGGTGCTCGTGCCGTCCTCGGGGTGGGCGGAACGGCTGGCCTCCCGATTGCTGCGGCGGGGGTGCCCGACGGCGGACACCTGGGAGCAGGCCCGCGCCGGCTGGCCTGTGGCCGTCGGCAGCCGGGCCGGCGCCTGGGCTCCCGTGCCCGCACTGGCGGCCGTGATGGTGCTCGACGCCCACGACGCCGCCTACCGGGAGGAAAGTGCCCCCACCTACAGCGCCGTCGAAGTGGCGATCGAGCGGGCCAGGCTTGCCGGCGTGCCCTGCCTTCTGGTTTCGCCCGTCCCGCCTGTGGCACTCGCCGCCCGGCCCGACGTGCGGACCCTGGCCCCGACGCGGCTGGAGGAGCGGGTCGGTTGGCCGGTCCTGGAACGGGTTGACCGCCGCGGCGCGGACCCTCGCAGCGGCATGTTCTCCGAAGAGTTCGTCCGCCTGGCCCGTGCGGTGCTCGACGATGCCGCCGCGCGGGAGCGGGGCCCGCTCGTCTGCGTGTACAACCGCACGGGCGGAGCCCGCCTGCTGGCCTGCCGTCACTGTGGCGAGCTGGCCTGCTGTGCCCGCTGCGGTGCCGCGGTGAACCAGCCTCGGGGCGAGGAGCTCCTCCGGTGCCCGCGTTGCGACGAGACCCGTCCTGTCGTGTGCGCGCACTGCGGTCGGCTGCGCATGAAGACCTTGCGGGCAGGCGTGAGTCGCGTACGCGAGGAGCTGGCGGCCCTCCTCGGCGCCGAGGTGGGGGAGGTGGCCGGCCCGTTGGCGGCCGGGACGCTTCTTCCCGTCGCCGACGCACCCGTCCTCATCGGGACCGAGGCGGTCCTGCACCGCGTGCGCCGGGCCGCGGCCGTGGCCTTCCTCGACATCGATCTGCACCTGTTGGCCCCACGCCTCTCCGCCGCCGAGGAGACGTTGACGTTGTTCGTGCGCGCCGCCCGCGTCGTCGGCGCCCGTGGCACTGGTGCACCCTGGGCCCGCGTGCAGGTCCAGACGCGGGTGCCTGACCACCCGCTCCTGCGGGCCGTCGAACGGGGTGACCCGACACCCGTGCTGGCGGAGGAGATCGCCATCCGCCGGACCTCCGCCTTGCCTCCCTTTGCAGCCTTGGCTCTCGTGTCCGGCGTGCTCGCGCCTGCGTACGCCGACGCGCTGGCCCGGGAGCTCCAGGGGCCACCGGGCGCCGTGCCCGCCGCCGGCAGCCCGGCGGTGACGCTGGCACCGCTGGGCGACGATCGCTTCCTCCTCCGGGCGGACACGCACGGTCCACTGTGCGACCTCCTGGCCCGGACCCCCCGGCCCTCGGGGCGTGGCCTCCGTGTCGAGGTGGACCCGGCCTCGCTCTGAGGACGAACAGGGGGCCCGGATCCACCGGGCCCGGATCGGAGCCGGCAGGGGCCGCCGGTAGGATGGCCCCGTGTCCAGTCTCACCATCCGCCAGTACGGGGATCCCGTGCTCAAGGAGCGCACGCGCGAAGTCGACGACATCGACGGTGCGGTCGCGAGCCTCGTCGACTCCATGATCGAGACCATGTACGACGCGCCCGGGACGGGGCTGGCCGCCAACCAGGTCGGCGTGCAACGGCGCATCTTCGTCTACGACATCGGGGACGGCGCTCGCCCGGTCATCAACCCCCGGATCGTCGAGAGCGACGGGGAGTGGAGCTACGACGAGGGTTGCCTCTCCGTCCCCGGCCTCAGCTGGGAGATCGTGCGACCCAACGCCGTGCACCTGGTGGGCCTCGACCTCGACGGCAACGAGATCTCCATTGAGGCGTCCGAGCTCGAAGGCCGGGTGTTCCAACACGAACTCGACCACCTCGACGGCATCCTGCTGGTGGAGCGCCTCGACGAGGATCAGCGCAAGGAGGCGCTCAAGATCCTGCGCGCCCGCACGTTGGACCTGCCGGCGTCCGACCCCGACGGGCTGGCCAACCTCTTCACCCGCTGACGACACCCGGCTCGCTCCTGGCCCCCGGCGGCCCTTGCCCCCCTTCGCCGCCGAGCCGCCTCTGCCCTACGGTGAACGGGTGGCCCGACTGGCGTACCTCGGCACCCCGGACATGGCGGTGCCGCCCTTGCGTGCGCTGGTCGACGCCGGCCACGACATCGCACTCTGCGTCACACGCCCCGACCGCCGTCGCGGCCGCGGCAACGAGGAGACGCCGAGCCCCGTGAAGGTGGCGGCCACCGAGCTGGGGCTCAGCGTCACCCACGACATGGACGACCTGGCCACCGCCGACGTCGAGCTCGCTGTCGTGGTGGCCTACGGCCGCATCATTCCGGCCCGGCTCCTCGAGCAGGTCCCGATGCTGAACCTGCACTTCTCGCTGCTGCCGCGCTGGCGGGGTGCCGCACCGGTCGAGCGCGCCATCCTCGCCGGTGACAGCGAGACGGGGGTGTCCCTGATGAAGGTGGAGGAGGGGCTCGATACCGGTCCCGTCTACGCGACGCGCACTGTGCCGCTCGACGATGACATCACGCTCGACGCGCTCCGCCGCGAGCTCGTGACGGTGGCCGGCACCCTGGTGGTGGAGGCGCTGGCCCACGGGGTCGCGGGCCTGCCCGACCCGCTGCCACAAGCGGGCGAGGTCACGATGGCGGAGAAGATCCGGAAGGAGGATCTGCACCTCGACTGGACCGCGTCGGCCGCCGCGCTCCGGCGCGTCGTACGACTGGGCAGGGCGTGGACGACCTTCCGTGACAAGCGCCTGACGGTATTGCAGGCCTCGTTGGGCTCCGATGAGGGCCCGCACGCGAGCGGCCCGCCCGGTTCTCTCGAGGGTCTGTCCGTCGCGACGGGCCACGGAAGCCTGGTGCTGCGACAGGTGCAGCCCGAGAGCCGTTCTCCCATGTCAGCCGAGGACTGGCTGCGTGGCGTCCGGCCCGCGCTCGGCGAACGTCTCGGGACGGACTAGACATGAGAGCGGTGACCGTGACTCCGATCGACGGGTGGAGCCCCGACCAGTACGAGCGGTTCCGCTCCGAACGGCAACAACCATTCGACGATCTGTTGACGCTGTGTCACCCCGTGCGGGGCGGCCGCGTCGTCGACCTCGGCTGCGGCACGGGGGACCTGACCAAGATCTTGCACGAGGAGCTGGCGGCCAAGGAGACGGTGGGGATCGACTCGTCGCCGGCCATGCTGGCCCGGGCCCAGTCGACGCACGCCGACGTCGCCGGCCTGTCGTTCGCGCAGGGCGACATCGCGACGTGGCTCAATGAGGGGCTGGACCTCGTGTTCGCCAACGCGTCGCTCCAATGGACCGACGACCATCTCAACTTGTTGGCGCGCATGCGCACCGCGCTCGGTCCGGACGGGCAGCTGGCCTTCCAGGTGCCGGCCAACTATCGCCACCCGTCACATCTGCTGGCGCAGGCGGTGGCCAACGAGCCCCCCTTCATCGACGCGCTCTACGGGGACGTCCCCGAAGACCGCGGCCGCTTTGTCCTGTCGCCCGAGCTCTACGCCGATCTCCTCTACGAGTTGGGGGCGAAGGACCAGATCGTGCGCATGGAGGTCTACGGCCACGAGCTCGAGTCGACGAGCGAGGTCGTGGAATGGGTTATGGGGACGCTCCTCACCCCGTACCGCAAGCGGTTGACCCCTGAGCTGTTCGACGCGTTCGTCGAGCGCTATCGGGAGCGCCTGATCGAAGAGCTGGGCGAGCGCGAGCCGTACTTCTACGGGTTCCGGCGCATCCTCTGCTGGGCCCGCTTCGCCTGAGCCGGGCGCCGGACCGATGGAGGGATCGACTGCGACAGAGGGCCGCCAACCCGGCCGCACCGGCGAACTGCGGATCGCGCCGTCAGTCCTGTCGGCCGACTTCGGCCTGCTGGCCGAGCAGGTGGGGGAGGTCGCACCATCGGCCGACTGGCTCCATGTCGACGTGATGGACGGGCACTTCGTCCCCAACGTGACGATCGGGCCACCTGTGGTGGCGTCGTTGCGGCGCCACACCCCACTCTTCTTCGATTGCCACCTCATGATGACCGAGCCGGGGCGGTATCTGAAGGACTTCGCCGACGCCGGGGCCGACGGTTGCACGGTGCACGTCGAGATCGGCGACACCGACGAGCTCATCACCCAGATGCGGGGCCTGGGCCTGCGGACCGGCCTGGCACTCAATCCCGACACGCCGTTCGACGCCGTGCAGCCCTATCTGGGCGACGTCGACCTCGTGCTGTGCATGACGGTCTTCCCGGGCTTCGGCGGGCAGAGCTTCATTGCGGACGTGATGGAGAAGGTGACCCAGGTGCGCGCGGCGGTAGACGCCGGCTCGCTCGCCCTCGACATCGAGGTGGACGGCGGGATCGACACCACGACGGCGCCCGTTGCCGTCGCGGCCGGTGCCAACGTCTTGGTGGCGGGGAGCGCGATCTTCGGGCAGCCGCGGCCCTGGCTGGCCGCCGACGCCATCCGGGCCTCGGCCCGCGCCGCCCGCGGACGCGGGTGACGACCGGCCGGGCGGTCGTTGCCGGAGGCGGGGTCGTCGGCACCTGGCACGCGCTCGAGCTGGCCGAGGCCGGCTTCACCGTGGACCACCTCGAGGCCGAGGCCGGCCCGACGGGCGCTTCGGTGCGCAACTTCGGCCTGGTGTGGGTCAGCGGCCGGCGCTCCGGCGCCGAGCTCGACGTGGCACGCCGCGCCCGCCGGCGCTGGGAGGAGGTCGGTGCGGCGGCCCCCGATGTCGGCTTCCGCCCGATGACGTCGCTGACTGTCGCCACCGACGCCGCCGCTCGTGGCGTCATGCTGTCATTCGCACGGCATCCCGACGCCGCGGCGCGCGCCATCTCGTTCCTGGAGCCCGACGAGGTACGGGCCTGCAACCCGGCCGTGCGGGGCGACGTCGAAGGGGCGCTGCACTGCACCGAGGACGCCGTCGTCGAGCCCCGTCAGGCGCTCGGCGCGCTGCGCGCCCACATCGCAACCACACATGGGGCGCGCTACCGCTTCCATCCGCGCTGTCGTGTCGTCCGCGCCGAGCCGCACGCGCTCGTCGACACGACCGGAACGCGCTGGGACAGCGATGTCGCCGTCGTCGCCACGGGCGCCGCCTACGACCAACTCCCCGGTTCCCAGGCGCTGGCGCCCCGTCTCCGCCGGGTGCGACTGCAGATGTTGCAGACGGCCCCGTTCTCCATGCCGCTCACGACGTCGCTGGCCGACTCCGACAGCCTGCGCTACTACCCGGCTTATGAGTCTGCGCCGCTGGCCGAGCTCGGGAACCAGACGCCGCTGGCGGCCGAGCACCATCTGCAGCTGCTGCTCGTCCAGCGCCCCGACGGCGGGCTGACCATCGGGGACACGCATGCCTACGGGGAGCCCTTCGACTTCGCTCTCAGCGAGGACCCGACCCACGAGCTGCTGTCGCGGGCCCGGCGCATCCTCGGCGCCGATGTCCCGCCGGTGCAGCGCCGCTGGGAGGGCATCTACGCGCAGTGCGTCGACGGCGCCGTATGCCTGCGCGAGGAAGTCGAGCCGGGTGTCTTCTTCGTGACGGGCCCGGGTGGGCGCGGCATGACGTGCGCGCCGGCCATCGCCGCCGACACCCTGCAGGCGGCGGGGGTGACAGGAGTGGCGGACGCGGCGGGGGTGATGTCGTGATCGGCTCGTACGCCCTCGCCTGCCTCGATATGGCGGGCACGACCGTGCGCGACGACGGCGCCGTCGATGCGGCGTTCACCAGCGCACTGGCCGCCGTGGGCGTCACGCCGGGCAGCCGGTTCTACGAGGAGGCCGAGGTCGTCGTCCACCAGACGATGGGGTGGTCCAAGGCAGACGTGTTCGCCCGGCTGTTCGAACCGGACGAGGCGAGGGATGCGACGGCAGCCTTTGCCGCCGCCTACGAGGCGATCGTCGCCGCCGGGGACGTCAACGAGATTCCCGGCGCCCTGCAGGTGCTGCGCCAGCTGCGCGCCGCCGGGGTCAAGGTCTGCCTCACCACCGGCTTCGCGCCCTCGACCCGCGATGCCCTGCTCCAGGGCCTGGGCTGGGCCACCGAGATCGACCTGGCCCTCTCGCCGGTCGACGTGGGCCGGGGACGACCGGCGCCCGATCTCATCCTGGGAGCGATGGCCCGCCTCGGGGTGGACGACCCGCTGGCGGTGGCGGTGGTCGGTGACACGGTGAGTGACCTCCAGGCGGGGAATGCCGCCGGAGCCGGAATGGTCGTCGGCGTCCTGAGCGGCGCCCACGACGCCGCGACGCTCGGTGCCGCTGCGCCGACGGCGGTGATCGCCGACGTCACCGGCCTGATCATCCTGCTCGGCCAGGCGTGACGACCCACAATCCAACGCTCTGACCTGGCGTTCTCGACAAAAACTGAAACGTGTTCTATTATTGTGCGCACAAGGCCGGGGATCCGCCCCGGGCAGGGACCTCACCATGAACGACGTGGAGCACATGCGGCGGGCGCTGGCGCAGGCCGCAACGGTCCGTTCGACGACGGCGCCCAACCCCTGGGTGGGCTGCGTGATCGTTCCAGCGGGCTCGGGCACCGACGACGGGCCCGTGTTCGCCGGAGCCACGGCCCCCCCCGGCGGGCCCCACGCCGAAGCGGGGGCCCTGGCCGCGGCCGGGGAGGCTGCCCGCGGCTCGACCCTCTACGTGACGCTGGAGCCGTGCGCCCACCACGGGCGCACTCCACCCTGTAGCAACGCCATCATCGCGGCGGGGGTGGCCCGGGTCGTGGTCGGCATCGAGGATCCCGACGAGCGGGTCGCCGGCCGGGGCATTGCCGCCTTGCGTGCCGCCGGACTGGAGGTCACCGTCGGCGTGGCCGCCGATGCGGTGGCCGAGCAGCTGGCCCCCTACTGCAAGCACCGGACAACCGGGCAGCCCTGGGTCGTCCTCAAGATGGCGGCCAGCCTCGACGGCCGGACCGCGGCGCCCGACGGCACCAGCCGCTGGATCACCGGCGAGGCCGCCCGCGAGGACGTGCACCGGCTGCGCGCCGTCTCCGATGCCGTGCTGGTCGGGGCGGGCACGGTCCGGGCGGACGACCCGGCGCTGACGGTCCGCCTCCATGACGGGGTCGAGCGGGACCAGCCCCTGCGGGTCGTCCTCGGGCAGGCTCCGAAGGGCGCCAAAGTGCGCCCGGCCCTCGAGCTCACGGGCGATCTGGGCGAGGTGTTGAACGAGTTGGGCCGCCGTGGCGTGCTCCAGTTGCTGGTGGAGGGCGGGGCCACCGTCGCCCACGACTTCCATGCCGCGGGGCTCGTGGACCGCTACGTGCTGTACCTCGCCCCGGTCCTTTTCGGGGGCGATGACGGCCGCCCGATTTTCGCGGGCCCCGGGGCTGGCACAATTGGAGACGTGTGGAAGGGCAGGATCGTGTCGATAGAGCAGCTGGGTGAGGATCTTCGAGTGGAGGTGGCGGCCTGATGGCGTTCTCGAAGGTGCAAGAAGCCATCGATTCGATCGCCCGGCTGGGCATGGCGGTGGTCGTCGACGACGAGGACCGTGAGAACGAGGGCGACCTGGTCATGGCCGCCGAGGCGGCGACGTCCGAGAACATCGCCTTCTTCCTGGCCCATACCTCGGGGGTCATTTGCGTCCCCCTGCTGCCCGAGCGGGCGGACGCCCTCGAACTCCCCCTGATGGTGACGGCCAACACGGAGGCACAGCGAACGGCGTTCACCGTGAGCGTGGACTACCGGCACGGCACGACGACCGGGATCTCGGCCACGGACCGCTCGTCCACCATTGCCGCTTTGATCGACCCCTCCACGCGGCCGAACGATCTGAACCGGCCCGGGCACATCTTCCCGTTGCGCTACCGCACCGGCGGGGTGCTCAAGCGGGCCGGGCACACCGAGGCGACCGTCGACCTGGCCCGCGCCGCAGGGCTGACCCCGGCTGGCGTGCTGTGCGAGATCGTGACCGAGGACAAGTCGGAGATGGCCCGGCTGGCCGACCTCGAGACCTTTGCCAAGAAGCACGACCTCCCCTTCATTTCGATCGCCGACCTCATCCGGTACCGCCGGCAGAACGAGAAGCTGGTGCGCCTCGTGTCCGAGGCGCGCATCCCGGCGGAGGGGCGTGAGTTCCGGGCTTTCGTCTACGAATCCGTCCTGGACAACGAGCAGCACCTGGCGCTCGTCATGGGCGACGTGGCCGGGACCGAGGACGTGCTGGTGCGCGTGCACTCGGAATGCCTGACCGGCGACGTCTTCGGTTCGCTGCGCTGCGACTGCGGGCCGCAACTGCAGGCGTCGCTCGATCTCATCGAGAAAGAAGGGCGGGGCGTCCTCATCTACCTGCGGGGCCACGAGGGCCGCGGCATCGGCCTCGGCCACAAGATCCGGGCGTACCAGCTGCAGGAAGAGGGTCACGACACCGTCGACGCCAACCTGCAGCAGGGCCTGCCCGTCGACAGCCGGGAGTACGG
>DATAXG010000120.1:0-7013 GCA_036273055.1 Acidimicrobiales bacterium
CGACGTCGTCGACGTCGACGACGTGGTGGCCGGCGTCGGCCTGGTGGTCGACGTGGTGGCGGCCGGCGCCGGCGGCGCGGGATTCAGAGCCGGTGCGAACAGGTGGGCGTTCCCGTCGGACGTGATGAGCCAGTAGCCCCGGGCGGCAGTCGAGACGACCAGGCCGAGCGCGGTCGAGCCCGTACCGCCGAGGGAGCCGTAGTACGGCGCGTCCCCGAACGTGAAGATGCCACCGTCCGAGGCCACCATCCAGTAGCCGCCGTCGTCCGGCGTGGGTGCCATGCCCACGATCGGCTGGTTGAGGTGGATCGCCCCGGTCGACCCGTAGAAGGGGGCGTCGCCGTAGGAGAAGATGCCGCCGTCGGAGGCCACCAGCCAGTAGCCGCGGGCGTCGATGGTGGCCGCCATGCCCACGAGGGGCTTGTTCAGCGTCATTCCGCTCGCTGCGGGGCTGCCCAGCAGGGGGGCGCCTGCGTGCGGCACGACGGTGCCCGTCGCGGAGGCAGTCCAGTACCCGCCGGCCGGGTCGGCTGCCATGAGGTGCCCGGTGCCGTACGACGAGGGAACCGACGCTGCTCCGGCGCCGGGTGCCGGCACGCTGAGCGCGGCCCCACCCGCACCAACCAGCAGCGTCAGTCCGAGCGCAACGCTCGACCAACGCCCGGACTGCCGCGCCCACCGGACTCGACCCCGCTTCACGTTCTTTCCCCTCTGCGCCGCAGAGCCTCGCCCGGGTCATCGTCGACCGGATGCTCCACTCGTCTTCTCCGCGCGTCCTGTCCGCGCGTCCCGACCGCCTGAGGACGAACTCTCACGCGTCCGAGCGGGAGGGTCAAGGGATTCCCACTCCTCGACGCTGGATTCCACCCGATGGCAACCCCCCGGCAACGCCCCGTAGCGACACTCCCGGCGCAACGTGGGTTGACGATCGCCCGTCCCCGTGGGCGCCGCCGCCCCCCGGTCGGCTCAAGCGGGGGCGTTGACCGGGCTGACCGCCGGCATCCGTAGGGCCGCCTGCACCTCGTTGCGGTTCGACGGGTCGGGGGCCAGTGGCCCGCCCGGGACCGGGGTCATCCACACGTGCATCATCGGTTGCGTCACCTCATTGACGCTGCCGGGACCGCACGACGAGTTGGCGTCCGTCCCCACCACCTTGTCGCCGCTGGTGTTGAAACAGAGGTCGGTGTGGATGTGCCACTGGGTCAGGCACCCGCCGGGCTGCGGCGGCGTCTGCCCCTTGGGCACGAGGAACATTGCGGCCGCCAGCACTGCGCCGTGGGCCGTGTTCACGTAGACCAGCGACGGGATGGCCCCCGGGTTCAGTGCCTGGCCCGAGTGGTAGATCGACGGGCTGATGTAGTGCACAATGCGCTTTCCCGTCGGGGTCACCGGCACGTAGCCCTCGGCCTTGGCTGCCGCCAGGCTCGTGTACTTCTGCGCGGCGGCGACCGTCTCGTTGACCAGGTCGACCGCAGCCTGCCGCTGGGCCGCCGTGGGCTGGGACGTGCAGTTCGGCTCGGCCATCTTCATGCCGGTCATCGTCGTCGACATGGAGTCCGGCCACTCGATGGCGCCGGCGGGCGAGCTCGTGGGCAGCGACAGGGGTGTCGTGGCGGCCGTGGCCGAGGAGCCCGACATGCCCCCAGGCCCTGTCATGGCGGAGCCGTCACCGGACGCCTTCGTCGTGCCCGAGGCCGTCGACGGCGCGGGCGCGGCGCTCATGGACGGCGCCTCCGTCGTGGTGGCACCGGCGATGAGGTTCGTCCCCAGCAGCGAGACCAGGGCCACCGGGACGGCGGCGAGCGCCAGGGCGTACTGGCGCGCCACAGCGGGCGAGCCGGCCGGCGAGAGCACGACCAGCGCGGCGGCTGCCTCAATGGTGGTCGTCACGAGACCGACCAGGTCCATCGTCTCCCACCCCCGGAGGATGTAGAAGGCGTAGAAGCACGCCGTCCCGCCGAGCATGGCCACCGACACCAGACGCCAGTGGGCTCGGGCCGTGAAGGTCCACCAGAAGGCCAGCGCGAAGCCGGCGGTGTCGACGATGAAGAGGATGGCCGTGATGCGCTCGTCCCCCCAGTGCGTCGGCACGATCACGGCGTGCACCAGCGCTCCCACGAGGGTGCCGAAGAGGACGACCTTGGCAGCGAAGGGCAGCCCGTCCAGCCGCTGTTGCGCCCTGTCGGCCCAACCCACCCGGCGTGCGGCCAACGAGCGCAGGCCGGCCAACGCCATCCACACCACGGGGCCGATGAGCACCAGGGCGATGAGCCCGGGCAGGTGCTCGTCGGGCACCGAGAGCACCCCGCTCGAGCCGCTCATCTGCATCACCATGTCCCGCATGACGGGCCTCCTCTTCCTCGTCATGCACGGTAAGGAGGGGATGTGATGGTTCCGTGAGCCCCCGTTGAAGAGAGTGTGGCCCCCCGCGGGCCCAGGCTCTATTCTTGGTGCCGGGTACGCGGCCTCCGACAGAGGTCGGAGCACGTGCGTTGCGCTTCCGCCGTCCGGCCCGCCGCAATGTTGCGCGCCTGCGCACATTCAACCCAAAGGAGCATGCGATGACTTCCCCCGACCCCTTCAAGGTCGCTGAGCTCTCCCTGGCCGCGTTCGGCCGCAAGGAGATCGAGCTGGCCGAGCACGAGATGCCCGGGCTGATGGCCATGCGGGCCGAGTTCGGCGGCTCCAAGCCCCTGGCCGGCGCCCGTGTCACCGGGTCCCTGCACATGACGGTCCAGACAGCCGTGCTGATCGAGACCCTCACCGCCCTCGGGGCGCGGGTGCGCTGGTGCAGCTGCAACATCTTCTCCACCCAGGACCACGCCGCGGCCGCCGTCGCCGTCGGGCCCAACGGGACCGCCGAGGACCCCCGAGGCGTGCCCGTCTTCGCCTGGAAGGGCGAGTCGCTCGAGGAGTACTGGTGGTGCACCGAGCAGGCTCTCCTGTGGCCCGGCGAGGGTGGCCCGAACATGATCCTCGACGACGGGGGCGACGCCACGCTCCTCGTGCACAAGGGCGTGGAGTTCGAGAAGGCCGGCGCTGCGCCAGACCCTTCCACCGCCGACTCCGAGGAGTTCGAAGTGGTCCTCACCGTGCTGAACCGCAGCCTGGCCGAGGACCAGGGTCGCTGGACCTCCATCGCCAACGGGATCAAGGGCGTGACGGAAGAGACGACGACCGGTGTCCACCGACTGGTGGAGATGGCACGGAAGGGTGAACTCCTCTTCCCCGCCATCAACGTCAACGACTCGGTGACCAAGTCCAAGTTCGACAACAAGTACGGCTGCCGCCACTCCCTGATCGACGGGATCAACCGGGCCACCGACGTCCTCATCGGCGGGAAAATCGCCGTGGTCTGCGGCTACGGCGACGTCGGCAAGGGCTGCGCCCAGTCGCTCGCCGGCCAGGGCGCCCGCGTCGTCGTGACCGAGGTCGACCCGATCTGCGCGCTGCAGGCCTCCATGGAGGGCTTCCAGGTCACCACGCTCGAGGACATCCTGCCGCAGGCCGACATCATCATCACGACGACCGGCAACAAGGACATCATCACCGCCGCCCACATGGCGGGTATGAAGCACCAGGCCATCGTCGGGAACATCGGTCACTTCGACAACGAGATCGACATCGCCGGGCTGACCAAGACGCCGGGCATCGAGCGCGTCAACATCAAGCCGCAGGTGGACAAGTGGATCTTCCCCGACGGGCACGCCATCATCATCCTGTCCGAGGGCCGGCTCCTGAACCTGGGCAACGCGACGGGCCACCCGAGCTTCGTCATGTCCAACTCGTTCACCAACCAGACCATGGCGCAGATCGAGCTGTTCACCCAGACCGGCCAGTACGTCAACGACGTCTACGTGTTGCCGAAGCACTTGGACGAGAAGGTCGCACGCCTGCACCTCGACGCGCTGGGTGTGAAGCTCACGACGTTGAGCCAGGAGCAGGCCGACTACATCGGCGTGCCGGTCCAGGGCCCCTACAAGCCCGACACCTACCGGTACTAGAAGGAGGGCGTCAGCCCAGCGTGGCGGTGGCGACCACCGTCCCGCTGGGCGACACCACCTCCGCGGTGCGCACGGTCGCCGGGTCGACGTGGAGCGGCGCGGTCCAGGCGCCGTAGCCGTCACGGGCCTCGAAGGTCCCGACGGTGTACACCTTGCCGTCGTCGGTGACGACGACACAGTGCACCGTCCCGTGCACGCTGGCGTCGTCGAGCGTCATCGACATCCAGGGCTTGGCGCCGCCCACGGCCACGACGTGCCCGACCGTCTTGTCGTTGGTCACGAGGGCCGCCGTCAGCACGTCGTGCGAGCCCTTCGCCTGCGCCGTCACGTTCGGCGCCGGTGAGGAAGCGGACAGGCCCAGGCCTACGCCGAGCGCCAAGGCCGCCGCGGCGACGCCCACCACGGCCGGCACCCAGCGCGAGGGGCGAAGGCGCCGGCGCCGCGGCGGCGCGGCGGTCACACCCATCCGCTCGAAGAGGCGCACCTCGAAACCGAGGGGCGGCTCCATCTCCGGCGCCGCCTGCAGCACCGAGTCGGCCGTCCTGGACAGGATCTCGAGCTCCTCGGCGCAGCGTGGACAGGACTCCACGTGGGAGAGCACGCGCGCCCGCTCACGGCCGGTCAGCACGCCCAGTGCGAGCTCCGCCAAATCGTTGCCGTACTGCTCGCATCCCCGCTCTCTCACGTCATCGCCCATCGCGTGCCCCATCTGCCCGCTCGACGGCCGCCCGCAACCGGATCAAGGCCGTCCTGATCCGCGTCTTCGCGGTTCCCAGCGGGATCCCTTCGGACTCGCTGATCTCCGAGGCGGTCCTGCCGTAGACGGCCGCCAGCACGACGGCCCGGCGCTGCTCCTCGGGGAGCGTCTGCAGCGCGCCCCGGACGAGCTGGCGCACGTCTCCCCGCCGTACGGCATCTTCGGGGTTGTGCTCGGCGCTGGTCAGCGCGGTCGCCGCGAAGTCGTCCGGGTCGGTCGGCACGGCGCGCCGCATGCGCAGCGCGTCGATGGCCAGGTTGCGGGTGATCGTCAGGACCCAGGACGTCACCGAGCCCCGCCTCGGGTCGAACACGGGCGCGTGGCGCCAGACCCGGATCATGGCCTCCTGGGCCACGTCCTCGGCCAGCCCGGCGTCACTCGTCATGGAGTAGGCCAGCCCGAAGACCCGCCGCTGGTAGCGCCGGGTGAAGGTGACGGCAGCGGACTGGTCTCCCACCGCCATGCCGGCCAGCAGGGCCTCGTCGGACAACTCGCCCTCGACCACGGCAGATTCTCTCATCCCCCAGGTGTACGGGCGGGCCCAGCCTGGGGATTCACCACGGCCGGCCAATCCCGACAGGTCCCCCACCCGTACTCCTTCCTGTGGCCACCACCAGCACCGACATCCGTCACCCGGCCCGTCTCCGGATGACTGGTATGCACACAGTCCTGGCCATCCTGGCCGCTGGCCCGAGCCGTTCCCGTCGGCCCCTGCATCTGGCCGGCACGGCCGCCTTCGCCGCCGGCGGCGCACTGCTGGTCTGGTCCGCCTACATCCACTTCCACCTGTGGAACGAGCCTGACGGCTACCGCTCCATCCCGACCATCGGCCCACTCTTCCTGCTGCAGTCCATCTCCGGGTTGCTCATCGGCCTCGGCGTGGCCGCGGTCCGCCGGCTGTGGGCGGCCGTCATCGGGGTCGGCTTCGCCCTCACCACCATCGCCGGGTTCCTCGTGACGGTGGCGGTCGGGCTGTTCGGCTTCAAGGACTCCTGGCTCGCACCGTTCGCCAAGCAGGCCTTCGTGATCGAGATCCTCGCCGCGGTCGTGCTCATCGCCGCCACCGCACTCTGTCTCGTCGGATCGTCTCCCCGCGCTCGCGTCGGCACTACCCCGGCCGGCGTCACGACGTAGTGGGCACACCGGACCGGGCCCTGCGTCTCCCCTCCTCCGGGTGGGCGCAGGGCCGGCTCGGTCCCCGGCTCAGCGGAGCCCGGCGAACAGGTCGTCTTCGGGAACCGGGGCGCCCGTCGCGTCCTGCACCCGTATGAAGCTCTCCGACCCCATGATGCGGGAGAACATCTCCTCGCCCATCTGCAGGAAGAAGATGTTGTCGCTCTGGCTCGCGTGTGCACCGAGCGACGCGTACTTGCGCCCGGCCACGGCGCCGCAGTCGATGGTGGTCGTGATGAGCTCGTCGGGCGTGCCGAAGTCGGGGTTCTCCGCCACCTCCGCCGGCCGCTCTATGCCCGCCTCGGCCAAGGTCTCACCGAACCCGCGGATCAACGAGCGCGCCACGGCGGTGTAATAGAGCTTGGCGGGGATGCCGCACTCGGCGATGGCCGCGTGCGTGATGCGGTTGGCCTGAATGTGATCGGGGTGGCCGTAGAAGCCGTTCTCGTCGTAGGTCACGACGACCTGCGGCTCGTAGGTCCGCATCAGGTCGGCCAGCCGGCTCGCCGCCTCCGGCACGGGCGTCCGCCAGAAGCAGCCGGGCGCGTCGTTCTGCGGCCAGCCCTCCATCCCCGAGTCGTGGTACCCGAGCAGCTCGAGCTGGGAGACACCCAGGATCTCGCAGCTGGCCTCGAGCTCGCGGCGGCGGAGCGGCACGACGACCGACTCGTCGTGGCCGGGCTCGCCCGGCTTCGTACCGCCCGGCGCGTCACCGAGCTCCCCGTTGGTGCAGGTGACCAGGACGGTACGCACGCCCTCGGCGCTGTAGCGGGCGAGGATCCCGCCCGTCCCGATCGCTTCGTCGTCAGGATGGGCGTGGACTGCCATCAGGGTGAGGGGGCGCGCGGGCATGGAAGGCAGCGTAGGGGGCGCCTCCGCCGCCCCGGTCATGTCTGCAGGTCGCCCACCGCGTCGGCCAGCTGCTCCAGCTCGGGCTGCCACTCCCCCGGCGGGGCCATGGGGCGCACGATGAACTTGGAGAACCCGACCTCCAGGAAGCGCGCGAGCATGGAGCGCAGTCCGCCGCGCCCCACCGGGATGAGCTCTTCCAGCGGCCGCCCGCGGGCCCGCCGGGCAAG
>DATAXG010000121.1:0-16794 GCA_036273055.1 Acidimicrobiales bacterium
CGACGACTGAGAGTTCCGACGCTCGGCCGTTGCACCAGCTCAGGCGCCGGCGCCGCCCACGGGTCCCGCCCTGGCACTCGGTAGACTTGAGTGCCAGGAACCCCAATGACTCCGCCCCCTGATTCCGTCCCGCTCACCGACGTTGACGGTGACGAGCGCGCCCTCAATGCCAGGAGGGCCGCCATTCTGGAGGCCGTGGTCACCGAGTACATCGGGACCGCCGAGCCCGTCGGCTCCTCCCACGTGGCCAGCTTCCCCGGAGTGCAGGTGTCCTCGGCGACGGTCCGCTCGGAAATGGTGGCGCTCGAGCGCGAGGGGTATCTCGTCCAGCCCCACACGAGCGCCGGCCGCATCCCGACCGACAAGGGGTACCGCTTCTTCGTCGACCATCTGACCGGACCCGGTGTCCTCGGTCCGAGCCAACGCAAGCAGGTCTCCCAGTTCTTCGAGCAGGTCCACGGCGAAATGGAGACGGTGCTCGAGCGGGCCTCGGGCCTGCTCTCCGAGCTGACCTCCTATGCCGCCGTCGTCGTCGGCCCCTCGCACGAGACCGCCTCCATCCGTTCGTTCCAGCTCGTCGGCCTCTCGCCGGTGCACGCGCTGCTGGTCGTGGTGCTCTCCGACGGGGCCGTCGAGAAGCGGACCATCGACCTCACGACCGAGGCCTCCGACGACGCGCTCGCCCGTGCCGGCACCCTGCTGGCCTCCCACCTGGTCGGGCGCACGCTCACCCAACCCTGGGCCGTTCCGAAGAGTGGATCCGCCGAAATCGACCACCTCGTGACCGCGGCGCACCGGGCCGTCGACTCTCTCGAAGGGTCCATGGAGGCCGACCAGGTGTTCGTCGGAGGCCCGGCCCGCCTGGCCGAGTCGTTCGACGCCGTGGAGACCGTGCGTTCCGTCCTGGCCATCCTGGAGCAGCAGCTGGTCGTCGTCTCGCTGCTGCGTGACGTCCTCGATCGCGGCCTCTCGGTGGCCATCGGCACCGAGCACGGCTTCGAGCCGCTCTCGTCATGTGCCGTCGTGGTCGCGCCGGTCTCCATCGACGGGCAGGACCTCGGTGCCGTGGGGCTGCTCGGCCCGACGCGCATGGACTATGCCCGGGCCATGGCCGCCGCGCACGTGGTGGGCGAGCGCCTCGGCCAACGGATCAGCGGGGGCCACGATGGCCGCCACTGACGGGCTGGGTGATCTCTACGCGCTGCTCGGGGTCGGGCCCGACGCCAGCGAGGAGGAGATCAAGCGGGCCTACCGCGCCCGCGCCCGCGAGCTCCATCCCGACACGAACCATGGCGATCCCGAGGCCGAGGCCCGCTTCAAGGAGGTGACGGTCGCCTACGAGGTCCTGCGCGATCCCGAGCGCCGCGCCCGCTACGACCGCTTCGGCCCCGAGGGCGTCTTCGGCTCGCAGCCCGGTGCGGGAGGTTTCGGGTTCGAAGGGGGCCTGGGCGACATCTTCGAGGCCTTCTTCGGGCAGATGGGCGGGTCCGGTGCCCGCCGGCGCGGCCCCCAGGTGGGTGCCGACGCCGAGGTGCGGCTCGACCTCGAGTTCTCCGAGGCCGTGTTCGGCGCCCGCAGGGAGATCACGGTCCGACTGCCTGTCACCTGCACGACCTGCGAAGGCCGGGGCACGGCGGCCGGGACCGAGCCCGTCACCTGCACCGACTGCCAAGGCTCCGGCGAGCTCCGGCGCGTGCGCCAGTCGCTGTTGGGGCAAGTGGTGACCAGCGTCGCCTGCTCGCGCTGCAGCGGCACCGGAGAGATGATCCCCAACCCGTGCGCCGACTGCCGCGGGGAAGGTCGCCGCATGCAGGAGAGCACGTTCACCGTGGAGGTACCCGCCGGCGTGGAGGAGGGCTCGACCTTGCGGTTCGCCGACCGCGGCGCGGCCGGCCAACGCGGCGGACCGAACGGCTCGCTCTTCGTACACCTGGTCATCAACCCCGACCAGCGCTTCGAGCGCCAGGCCGACAATCTCCACACCTCGCTCACCATCAGCGTGGCCCAGGCCGCCCTCGGCACCGAGACCGACGTCGACACGCTGGACGGACCGCAGCACCTGACCATCGGGCCCGGGACGCAGCACGGGCACATCGAGCGGATCCGCAACTTCGGCGTGCCGCATCTGCGCGGCCGCGGCCGCGGGGACCTTTTCGTCCATGTGCTTGTGGCGACCCCCACCGAACTGACCCCCGAGCAGGACGAGTTGCTGCGGCAGTTCGCCGCGTCACGCGGGGAGGCGGTCGCTGACCCCGGTGCCGGGGGCGGCGAGGGCGTGTTCTCGCGCCTGCGCTCCGCCTTTGGCTAGCGCCGGCGTCACCGTCGCCTCGGTCGCCGTGCGGGCGGCCGCCGCCGGACAGGTCTTCGTGGACGACCCGACGCAGCCGGCAATGTCCGACGAGGATGCGCACCATCTGGGCCGTGTGTTGCGCCTGCGTGACGGAGAAGAGGTCATCGTCTCCGACGGGCGCGGGCAGTGGGCGCGCACCGTGTGGCGTGGCCCGGCGACCCTCGAACCTGTCACGGCACGCACAGGGGTAGGTGGCGACGGTGCCCTGCAGTCCGAAGGCCGCACCGAGCCCGCGCTGACCGTCGCCTTTGCACCGGTGAAGGGTGAGCGGCCCGAATGGGTGGTCCAGAAGCTGACCGAGCTGGGCATCGACCGCATCGTGCCGCTCCGTACCGAGCGCAGCGTCGTGCGCTGGACGGGCGCACGGGGCCAGGCCAGCGTCGAGAAACTGCGCCGGGTGGCACGGGAAGCCGCCGCCCAGTGCCGCCGCGTCTGGCTGCCCGAGGTCAGCGACACGGTCGCGTTCGCCGATCTGTCCGCGCTGGGTGGACCCGGCGAGGTCGTCCTGGCCCAACTGAGTGGAGCCCGACCCAGCCTGGCCCAGCGCGTGGTCGCCGTCGGGCCCGAGGGCGGCTGGAGCACCGACGAGCTGGCATCGGGGCTGCCCACGGTCGGATTCGGGCTCAGCGTGCTGCGGGCCGAGACGGCCGCCGTCACCGCCGGGGCCCTCCTGGCCTCGCTGCGCACGGGGACCGTGGCCGCGGCCGAGGGCCCCCCGGTGTGACGACCCCCCATGGTCACGGGCCCGACCCGCGGACCGGTAAGTTCGGAGCAGTGATCAGGCTGGCGCAGAGGGACGGTGACCCCCGGGCATGACCGACCCCGCCGACTGCCTCTTCTGCAAAATCGTGGCAGGCGACGTGCCGTCGGAGACAGTGCACGAGAGCCCGACCACGCTGGCCTTCGAGGACATCAACCCGGCCGCCCCGCTCCATGTCCTGGTCGTTCCTCGCCGCCACATCGAGGACGCATCGACGATCAGCCCCGAGGACGGTCCCGTCCTGGCCGACATGGTGCTGGCCGCCCGGGCCGTGGCGGACGCCGCAGGACTGGCGGTGCCCGAGCGGGGCTACCGACTAATTTTCAACGTCGGGCCCGACGCAATGAACTCGGTCCCACACCTCCACCTCCACGTACTCGGAGGCGAACCCCTGAAAGGACACTTTGGCATCACGTGACCGCACCATGACCACGGCCCTGCGCGCCGAATGCTTTGTCCCCGGGAACCACCTCATGGCCGGGCTCCTCGGGACGCGCGACGAGCACTTGCGTCAGATCGAGCAGGCCTTTCCCGACGACCAGATCGTGGTGCAGGGCGACCGCATCTCGGTGGAGGGACCGCACGCCGAGTTGGTCGTGCAGTTGTTCGAGGAGCTCATCCTCATGGTGCAGGCGGGCCGCAGTCTCGACTCCTCGACGGTGGCGCGCGCCATCGACATGGTGCGCGAGGACATCCGCCCGAGTGACGTCCTTCGCTCCGAGGTGGTGCGGGCCGCGGGCGGCAAGACGGTGCGCCCCAACACGGCGGGCCAGAAGCGCTACGTCGATGCCATTTCCCAGAGCATCATCACCTTCGGCATCGGTCCTGCGGGCACCGGCAAGTCCTATCTCGCTGTGGCCCAGGCAGTGCACGCGCTGCAATCCCGGCAGGTGACGCGCATCATCTTGACCAGGCCGGCCGTGGAGGCCGGTGAGCGCCTCGGATTCCTGCCGGGTGATCTCATGGCCAAGGTCGATCCATACCTCCGCCCCCTCTATGACGCGCTCTACGACCTGTTGGAGCCCGAGGGCGCGCAGCGACTGTTGGACCGCGGCACCATTGAGGTGGCACCGCTCGCCTTCATGCGGGGGCGGACGCTCAACAACTCGTTCATCATCTTGGACGAGGCGCAGAACACGACGCCCGAGCAGATGAAGATGTTCCTGACCCGGATCGGGTTCGGTTCCAAGTGTGTGGTGACGGGTGACGTGACGCAGATCGACGTGCCCGGCGGTCGCTCGGGACTTGTCGGCCTGGAGCCCGTGCTCGGTGGCATCGACGATATCTCCTTCGTCCACCTGAGCCGCCGGGACATCGTCCGTCACAAAATCGTGGCCGACATCGTCGACGCCTACGAGGTGGCGGAAGGGCGGGCGGGTTCCACCCAGTGACCGTCGACGTCTTTGCCGCCGACGAGCAGCAGGACCACCGGTTGGACGTCGCGCGCTGGGCGGGGCTGGCCCGCCAGGTCCTGACGGCCCGGGGCATCAAGGGGGAGGCCGAGGTCTCGCTCCTCTTCGTTGACGAGGAGGCCATCGCCGCGCTGAACCAGCAGTTCCTCGGCAAGACCGGTCCGACCGATGTGCTGTCCTTCCCCATCGAGGACGAACCGGGTCCGACCGGCCGCTCGCCCGATCTCGGGGGCAGCGGTCCGGGTGCGTCACCCGAGCAGGGCGCTCTGATGCTGCTCGGCGACGTGGTGATCTGCCCTGCGGTCGCCGCACGCAACGCCGTCGAGCACGAGGTGTCCTTCGAGGACGAGGTGGCGCTGCTCGTCGTCCACGGACTCCTGCATCTGCTCGGTATGGATCACGAGAACGAGCCGGAGGCCGAACGGATGGAGGCGATAGAGCAACAACTGCTCGCCCGCTTCTACCGGGTCAGCCACGGGGCCTGACCATGCCCGTTCTGCTGGCGGCATCGGGGTTCCACACCGAAGACGCCATCCTCATCGTCGTCATCGCCGCGCTCCTGGCCGCCTCAGGCGTCTTGGCCATGGCCGAGACCAGCCTCGTCCGCATGAACCGGATCAAGGCCAAGTCCCTGGTCGACGAGAAGAAGCGGGGTGCCCGCCAACTGGCCCGCCTGGTGGAGAACCCGGCCAACTTCTTGAACCCGATCCTGCTGCTCGTCCTCATCTGCCAGCTGGTCTCGGCCACCCTGGTCGGCATCGTGGCCGAGCACCTCTTCGGCGGCCTCGGTGTGCTGCTCGGCATCGTGTTCGAAATCGTGGTGATCTTCGTCTTCTTCGAGGCGGTGCCCAAGAACTGGGCGGTGCAACACGCCAACCGGGCCGCCCTGCTCAGTGCGCCACTCGTCAGCACGCTCATCCGCGTCCCGCCCATCCGCTGGCTCTCGTCCGTCCTGATCGGGCTGGCCAACCTGATCATCGGTGCGAGCGGCAACGAAGAGGGACTCCCGCGCTCGTACATCACCGACAGCGAGCTCAAGGCCATGGCCGACGTGGCGCACGAGGAGAAGGTGATCGAGCACGACGAGCGAACCTTCATCCACTCCATCATCGACTTCGGCGACACCGTGGCGCGTGAGGTCATGACGCCGCGTCCGGACATGGTCACGGTCGAGGCCGACGTGACCGTGCGCGACGCTCTCGAGGCGGCACTCGGTGCGGGGTACAGCCGCATCCCTGTGGAGGCGGAAGGGATCGACGACATCATCGGCATCGCGTACGCCAAGGACCTGGTCCGCGCCGAAAGGGTGGGCAAGGCCGCGCAGCCGGTGCGCGACAGCGTGCGACCGGCCAAGTTCATTCCCGAATCCAAGGAGGTCTCGGATCTCCTGCGTGAGATGCAGGAAGAGAAGTTCCACATGGCGATCGTCGTCGACGAATATGGCGGCACAGCCGGGTTGATAACCCTCGAGGACCTCCTCGAAGAGCTGGTGGGCGACATCGTCGACGAGTTCGATGTGGAGGAGCCCACAGTGGAGCGCATGGCGGACGGCTCGCTGATCGTGAGTGCGGCCTATTCCGTCGACGACGCCGACGAGTTGCTGGGCGCCGAATTGCCACACGGGCCATGGGACACGGTGGGTGGGCTCATGTTGGACCTGGTCGGGCGGGTGCCCGATCCCGGGGACTCGGTCGAGGTCGACGGGTTCCGCCTGACCGCGGTGACCGTGCGCGGCCGGCGCATCGAGCGGGTCCGGATCGAGGCGACCGGAGCCCCCTCTGACGACGGGTCCGACGTCGAGACTGAGACCGCCCAGCACGTCTCGCACAACGGGAACTGAGGACGGTGCGCTCCGGCTTCGTGGCTGTCGTTGGCCGTCCCAATGTCGGCAAGTCCACCCTCGTCAACGCCATGGTCGGCACCAAGGTGGCGATCACCTCGTCACGGCCGAATACGACGCGGCACCGCATTCTGGGAGTGCTGCACGACCCGGCTGCCGACGCACAGGTTGTCTTCGTCGACACGCCCGGCATCCACCGTCCCCGCAGCACCCTCGGCACGCGGCTGAACGAAACGGCCACCGACGCGCTGAAGGACGTCGACGTCATCATGGTGATCGTCGACGGTACGGCGTCCATCGGACCGGGGGACCGGACCGTGGTGGAGCGCTCGGTACGCCAGGTGCAGCGGGTGACCTCGGCGGCCACCCGATCCCGCGCCGCCGACACCGCCGACGACGGCGCCACCGGCTCCGACGACGCACGGGCCCGGCTCGACGACGACTATGACGTTGGCGAGGGCGACGAGGACGAAGTCGATGAACCACCCGGCCTGATCGTCGTGGTCAACAAGGTGGACAAGGCCAACAACGCACAGGTGATGGAACGCCTTACCCAGGCCAAGGCGGCTGTCGATGCCCTGACTGCGCCGGTCGAACTGGCCGACGTCGAGTACTTTCCCGTGTCAGCGCGCACCGGCAAGGGCGTCGACGCCCTGACGGCCTTCCTCATCGAGCGGCTTCCCGAAGGCCCGCCCTTCTTTCCGCCCGACGTGATCACCGACACGCCCGAGGCGCTCTGGGTGGCCGAGCTCGTGCGCGAGCAGTTGTTGGCCAAGACGCGGGACGAGCTCCCGCATGCCATCACCTGCCGGGTCACCGAGTGGGAGTGGCCGCACATCCGCGTGGAGATCATCGTCGAGCGTGACTCGCAGAAGGCCATCGTCATCGGCAAGGGAGGCGAGGTCCTGAAGGCAGTGGGCATCGCCGTGCGGGAGGAGCTGCCTGAGGGCACCTATCTCGACCTCCACGTCAAGGTGGAGCGACACTGGCAGAACCGGGACGAGATGCTGAACCGCCTCGGCTACTGACGCGATCCCACCGCGGGGCTACTCGCCCTCCCCGTCACCCTCCAACGCCCGCCGCAGGAACGACTCCACCTCGTGCATGTCCACCGAGCGGCGCATGGGCGGCAACGTCGCCAGCAACACGCCGCGGTACGACGCCGTCGCCAGTCGGGGATCGAGCACGGCCACGACGCCACGGTCTTCTGCGTTGCGGATGAGCCGGCCTGCACCCTGGGCCAGCAGCGTGGCTGCACGGGGAAGGTCGACCAGCGAGAAGGCGCCACTACCGGCCCGGTCCCGCCGTGCCTGCAGCAGGGGGTCGTCCGGACGGGGAAAAGGGAGCTTGTCGATCGTGACGAGCGAGAGCGCCCGGCCCGGGATGTCGACGCCCTGCCAGAAGCCCATGGTGGCGAAGAGGCAGGAGGTCTCGTCCGTGGCGAACCTCTCGAGCAACAGGTTCTTCGGCAGGTCACCCTGCAGGAGCACCGTGTAGGGGAGCTCGGGAGCCAGCGCGCCCGCCGCGGCCTCAGTGGCCCGCTTGCTCGTGAAGAGTGCCAGGGTGCGGCCGCCGGCGGCCTCCAGCAGCTGGGACAGCTCCTCGTGCAGTGCCTCCTCGGCCCCGGCGGTACGACGGTCGGGCAGGTGGCGTGCGACGTAGAGCAGCGCATGCGAGCGGTAGTCGAAAGGGCTGCCCACGTTGAGCTCCTCCGTGGGGAAGGTCTGCAGCCCCACCCGCTCGACGATCCGGGGCGGGATGGTGGCGCTGGTCAGCACCGACGTCACCTCGCCCCAGAGCATGGTGGAGAGCACGGGCCCGACGTCGATGGGGGAGAGGCGGAGCCGCACGTTGCGGCGGGTGCCGTCGACCCAGGCGACCTCGCCGTCGCCGCGTGTCTCGAACCGGTGCAGGTCCTCGGCGAGGTGCACGGCGGCTTGCAGGGTGCGCGTCTTGCGACTGGCGCGGTCGGGGTCGGCATCCGACGCCCCGTCCTCGGGAAGGAACGATCGCTGCGCCCCGCCCCTCCGCAGCGCGTCGGTGACGCGCCGGCTGACCTCGGCCCCACGTGAAAGCAGCTCGGCCAGTTCGCGATCGTCCACCGGAGGCCGGGCCTCGTCGTGCAGCACGCGCGTTCCGACCCGGTCGCCGAGCAGCGTTCCGATCTGGTCGCCGACGGACGCCAAGGAATCCAGCAGGTCGGCATCGCGTGGCTCGACGAGGGAGCGGGCCGAGGTCACCAACGAGCGGAAGCGGCCCGGCGTCACCTCCACCCCGAGGCTCGATGTCATGACCTCCTCGAGCTCGTGCGCCTCATCGAAGATCACCACGTCGTGTTCGGGCAGGACGACGCTGCCGCTGGCGAGATGCGCGCCGTAGAGGTGCGTGTTGACCACGACGACGTCGGCGACGGAGGCCCGCTCGCGGGCCGCCTCGGCAAAGCAACGCCCGCCGGACGGGCAGTTGTAGGCGCCGGGGCACTCCCGCGGGCCGACGCTCACCATGTTCCAGGCCCGGTCGGAGGGCTCGAAGCTGAGGTCGGCCCGATCGCCCGTCTGGGACTTCTGCGACCAGGCCACCAGCTGGCGCACTTCCTCGACCATGCCCTCGGGGGGCGAGGCGGCCTCGGACTCGCGCCCGGCTCCATCGGCCTCCTCGGCCTGCGCCGGCTCGTCGGCCCGGCCACCCTGGTCGCCGAGCTCGGCCTGGATCCCACCCGAGCCCACCTCGGCCACCCGCTGCAGGCAGACGTAGTTGCTGCGACCCTTGAGCACCGCGTAGTCGAGCGGTGCAGGGAGCCCCAGGCCGGCCTCCACCTGGGGGAGGTCCTTCTCGGCCAACTGGTCCTGCAGCGCCTTCGTCGCGGTGGCCACGACGACCTTCTTGCCGCTCAGCGCAGCAGGGACGAGGTAGGCGAGCGACTTGCCGGTCCCCGTCCCGGCCTGCACCACCAAGTGGGTGCGGGTGACCATGGCTTCGGCCACGGCACGGCACATCTCCTGTTGCTCGGGCCGGTGTTCGCCGTCGGACATCTGGGCGGTGATCTTGTCCAGCCCCTGCACACCGTCGTCGCCGGCCTCCCTGGCTTCGGCTTCGGACCCACCTGAGGAACCGAAGACGTCGAGGTCGTCGAGCCCGTCGGGCTCGGCGAAGTACTCGAGGTCCTCGTCCGTCATCGGACATGACGCTACAGCGGTGTTGTCGCGCGCCCGCTCCCGTTGCTGGTCACGTGGCCCGAGGGGGCGGCGGCGCGGATGTCGACCTGCACGGTCAGCGAGCGGGCATCATGGCTGGCCGGGGCAGGGGGTCGGCGAAACGAAGGAGGTTCCGTGAGCGACGGGGACGAGGCGGACACGCCAGCGTCAGCGCCACCTCCCGCACCGCCGGCGTCCGAACAGCCGCCGACTACGCCGACGGAGCGCGGGTGGCATCCGGTACCGGGCAACCCGAACTACCAACGCTTCTGGGACGGTCAGAAGTGGGACGAGCAGCGCTACTGGGGCGGGGCCGGCGCTGCGGGTCCGCCAGCAGCCTCCGCGCCCCCCGCCTCGATCCAGCCAGGTCCGGATCCGTTTGCCATGGACCGGACACCGTCGTTCGATGCGCCCGTCCAGTACCAGCAAGGTCCCTTCGGCGCGCCCCTCAGTCCGAGGAGCCCGGCTCGGCGCGCCGGAGTGGTCGCAGTCTGTGTCGTCTTGTTCTTCGTCTATGTCTCCCTGCACATCTTTCCTACCAGGCTCCTCGCCGTCTTCGTCGTGCTGGGCCTGGTGGTGCTGTTGGTGCAATTGCCGGCACGCCAGCGCTTTCTCCGTGATCCGGCGCGGCGGGCCGCCATCCGGGAGCCCATCACGTTTCAGTCGAAGGTCTGGCTGCAGTTCAAGTGGGCCCCGAGCCGATGGCCGTACTTCCAGATCGGCCGGTGGGACCTGGCGGTGCGCACGGACTCGTTTCAGGTGACCAACTGGGTGTTCGGTTCACGCAATCGTGCGCGCAGCACGTTCTTCAGCGCGGTCGAGGCGGTGATGTGGCAGAGGGCTGTCGACGGCCGCGACTGCATTGTCGTGTCGGGACCGACCTACAACCGCAGCAAGGTCGAATTCGTGTTCTCGGCGGACGAGGGGAATGCCGAAGCCTGGAGCGCGCTCGCCGCAGCGGGCGTGCGGGGGGTTCCCGCCCCAGTCACGGACTTGGTCGGAAGGCCAGTGACGGACACGGACAGTGCCAGCAGGGATCGCAGTGCCTTACCCGCTCCGGACGCTCACCGCAGTTTCGGACGGGTCGGGTCCGACCTTGGGACGAGGCACACCCTTCACACGGACCCGACGACCCCGAGTCCCGAACCACCACCGCAGGACGCGGGCGACCGAAGCGCCCCAGCTTTCGGCGGGCGCCGACGGTCACAACCGATCCGTGCCGGTGAATGGACTCCGGTCGTCATCGTCGGGGCGGTGGTCTTCGTTCTGGTGGCCCCGCTGCTCCTTGCCACGGTCGCGCGGGTCGCCCTTGGCGCAGGCCCGGGTGCCACACCGAACCCGGGCACCACAGCGACGGCCATCGTCGCCACGACCCAGTGCGCCCACGACCCCGGATCGACCGCCGTCACGTGGAGCGGTACCGTGACGAGGAGCGCAGCGCTGGACGCCCAGGGGCACGTCGTCGTCCTCGTCGACGCCACGACGCCGAATCGGACCGAACTGGGTACGACACGTCAGGAATTGCCCGTTCCGGCCACCTCCGCCACCTCGGCCACCTCGGCCACCTCCGCCACCGCGGCCACCCCAGGAGCAGCAGGCAACGTTGTCTGCTCGGCCCGGTCACCTTTTCGCTCCCGGTCGCGACGACCGAGCAGGTGACCTGCCAGGTCAACTTCGCCTATCCCAACGGGATCGGCTGAGGCCCGCCAACCACGCCGATCAGGCGTGGTTGGCGACCGCCACTTCGACCACCGTCGAGTATTCCTTGAAGGCCTGCTCGCCGAAGCCGGTCCACATTTCGAGCGCGGGCGGCGGCATGTGGGCCATCATCGCGGCCCGCTGGTCGTCGGTCATGCGCTCCCGGATGAGGCCGAGGATCAACCAGATCTTGTCGCCGTGGAAGTTGGCCATGCCGTGCCCCGGGAGGAGCCCCCACTCCTCCATGGAGAGGTACTCGCCCGCCAGGGGCAGCACCTTGGTCTCCTCCTCTCCGAGATGCACGCCCAGATGCGCGCACAGCTCGTCCAGCCGCTCCTGGGTCGCCGCCTGCGATGCGGCGTCACCACCGGGCCACGCCGCCAGGGCCACCTTGGTCTGTTCGAGCAACTCGAGCGCTTCGTGGTGCTGCCCGGCCATCTCGTCCATCAGTGCGCCGACGCCGTCACAGCGCTCGCGCAACAAGGGGAAGACCAGCTTCTCCTCGCCGTCGTGGTGTGACTCCAGGAACGAGAGGATGTTCTCGTAGTAGTTGGCGATCAGCGCCACCCGCTCCGCATCGTCGGGTGCGATGCCCCCGACGAGAGTCGGTGCGGCGCCGAGGGCGTCGCGGAAAACGCCGTGTACGGCGAACATGTCATTGGTGTCGGGGCGAGGTGCAGCGCCTGGCTCGGACATTGGTCCCTCCTTGTTCCTCCACCCCGCACCGCCCGGCCGGGGCCCTCCCGACAATTGAACACAAAATGCAGCCCCCATGCCAGAGCGCCACGCTGTCAGAAAATCCAGGAGGGGCATGCCGCGGTAGGTTCATCCGGTGACCCGTGCCGTCCGCGACCCAGGGGGTGTCCCGGGAGAAGGCCGAGACCAGGACCGGGGGCAGCAGGGGCTGGACCAGGGCCTGGACTCGACCAAGGGCGCGACGAATGGCCGCACGCCTGACGAGACGCCCGACCCCGTCCCGCCGGAGCTCGACCTCGAACGGGTCCCCGTCCACGTGGCCTGCGTCATGGACGGGAACGGCCGCTGGGCCAACGCCAGAGGCCTACCCCGCACCGAGGGCCATGGCGCCGGAGAGGCCGCCCTGCTCGATGTGGTGAACGGCGCCCTCGAGATCGGCGTCAAGTGGATCACCCTCTACGCCTTCTCCACCGAGAACTGGCGCCGCCCGCCTGACGAGGTGCGCTACCTCATGAACTTCAACCAGTCGCTGCTGATGCGCCGGGCCGACGAGCTCAACGAGAAGGGCGTGCAGATCCGCTTCGCCGGCCGGCGGGACTGGCGCGTGCCGCGGCGGGTGCTCAAGCGCATGGACGAGTCGATCGAGCTCACGAAGCACAACCGGCGCATGGTGATGACGATGGCGTTCAACTACGGCGGCCGGGCCGAGATCATCGACGCAGTGCGCGCCCTGGTCGAGGCAGGCGTCCCGGCCAACAAGATCGACGAGAAGGCGATCCGCCGCCACCTCTACTTCCCCGACATGCCCGACCCCGACCTGGTGATCCGCACCTCGGGCGAGACGCGGATCTCGAACTTCCTCCTGTGGGAGATCGCCTACAGCGAGCTGGTCTTCCCTGAGACCCTCTGGCCGGACATGCGCCGCGGCAACCTCTACGAGGCGGTCATCGAGTACCAACGCCGCGTGCGCCGCTTCGGGGCCGTCAACCCGTAAGAGCTGTCAACGCTCAGGCAGGAGGGGTAGCCGGCTCCGCTCCACCGCCGGGCCCGGTTCCCGGAGCCGCACCACCCGCGGCTCCCGCAGCCCCGGCCCGACGAGCCGTGATCACCCGCTGCGTGTACGAGTAGGCCCACGCCAGCGCGCCGAAGGGGATGAGGATCCGCAAGAGGAACGGTCGCCCGGTGACGCTCCCTGCGACGATCAGCGAGATCGTCCCGAGCAGGAAGGCGAGGCCCCATACCAGGGAGATGGAGCGGTTCACGGCCCGGAACTGCGGCGTGCCCCAGACCTCCTTGGGAACGGTCTCCTTGGCGTAGGACTCGGTGAACGGGCGCCCGATCGCGACCGACCCGAGCACGATGAGCGTCAGGAAGGCGTGCGCGCCCGCCTGGGCGTAGCGGGACCAATAGGTCACGCTCACCGGCTGGATGATCTCCAGCGCCAGGCCGAGCCCCGTGAAATACAGCACGCTCGCCACATCGAGGAGGTGGAGGCGGTGATGGCCGATGGCCCGGGCCGCCACGACGAGCGCTGCCACCAGCCCCAGCGCGATGGCCCCGGACAGGGACGTGAACCTGGTCGCCAGGAGGAAGAGCAGCCACGGCGAGAAGCTCCAGATGAGATCACCCATAGTTGCGCCCCTTGTCTCGGGCCCCGGGCGCGCCCGGCAGACCCGCTCGTCCACCCTGCGCCAAATCTACAGGCGACGTGTCCGATCGACCCTGGACCGCCACCCCGCCCACGCCCCTGAGTCCGTCCGGCCCGCCCGGCTGCGAGAATGGTGGGGTTATGACGTGGACCCGGATCGCCATCGCGACCGCGAGCGCCCTCCTGCTCCTGTTCGTCATCGCGGTGGTCGCCGAGGGGCAGGCCGGCGCCGGCGCGGCCGTGGTCGCCTTCCTGGCCATCGCCGCCCTGGTCGCAGCCGGGAACGCCCTCTACGGCCGCCACTCGCACGGCAAGAAGGCGATGGACCGGGTCCGGGCCGCGCAGGAGGCCCAGAACCTGGCGGCCGACCGGGCCGCCGAGGCCCGCCGGGCTGTCGCCGAGGCCGAGCGCCGGGGCGAGCGCTACTGCCCGCTCGACCCTGCTCACCGCATCGACCACCCCTCCGAGCACTCGGACCGCACCACCACCCCCACGTGAGCCTCTTCCGCGACAAGGGGGTCGTCCTGCGCACGTACCGCCTGGGCGAGGCCGACAAGATCGTGGTGTTCCTCACCGAACGGCACGGCAAAGTCAGGGCGGTGGCCAAGGGCATCCGCAAGACCACGTCGAAGTTCGGCGGGAGGCTCGAGCCGCTCACCCACACCGACCTCCTGCTGTGGCAGGGGAGGGGCGACCTCGACATCGTGAACCAGGTCGAGGTTCTCCACGCCTTCCGCCCGATCAGAGAGGACCTCGAGCGCATGCCGCGGGGCATCGCCCTCCTCGAGGTGAGTGACCAAATGGCCCAGGAGCGCCATCCCGACCCCCGCCTCTACGCCATGCTCGTGGGCGCCCTCAGCGCCCTGGCCGACACCGGCACGGCACCGACGCTCGTCGCGCCCTCGTTCTTCTTGAAGGCGCTCGTCCTCGAAGGCGCCGGGCCCGTCCTCAGCGAGTGTGCCGCCTGCGGTGAGCCCGACGGCACCGTGGAGCTGGTGGCGTTCGACCTCGTGGCGGGGGGAACGCTGTGCCGGGCGCATCGCAGCGGGCGGCACATGAGCCCGGGGGCGCTGGTGCTGCTGCGCAGGATCCTGGGCGGGGACCTCGCCGCCGTGCTGGCGGGGCCACCGCCCCCGGCGGCCGAAGAGGTGGCCGAGCTGGCCACGGAGGCGATGGAGGCGCATCTCGACCGGCGCATCCGCTCGGTCCGCTCGACCGCCGGGCTTTGACCCCCTTCGGCGTCTACGTCCACGTCCCGTTCTGCCGGGAGCGCTGCGACTACTGCGCGTTCGCCACCTACACCGACCGCGACCATCTCATGGAGCGCTACGCCGATGCCTGCGTCCTCGAGGTGCAGCGCGTCTTCGGGGCAGCCGACCTCGCGCTGCCGACGTCGATCTTCTTCGGAGGGGGCACCCCCTCCCGCCTCCACCCCGACACCCTCTGCCGCATCCTCGACGCCATCCCGCGCGCGCCCGGCGCCGAGGTCACCGTCGAGTGCAATCCCGAGGACGCCGACGCAGACCACCTGGACACCTACCGCCGCGCCGGCGTCACCCGTGTCTCCTTCGGCCTGCAGTCCACCCAGGCCCATGTCCTCGCCGGGCTCGGCCGGCGCAACGTGCCCCACGCGGCCGAGACGATCGCCGCCGCGGTGTACGACGCCGGCTTCGCGACCTGGAACCTCGATCTGATCTTCGGCGCCGTCACCGAGAGCGACGACGACTGGGCCGCCACGCTCGCGCACGTCCTCGCACTGGACCACCCGCCGCCGCACCTCAGCGCGTACGGCCTCACCGTCGAGCCCGGCACCCCGCTGGCCGCCGACGCGGCGCGCCATCCCGACGACGATGCCGAAGCACGGCGCTACGAGCTTGCCGAAGCGGTTCTCACCGCCGCCGGCTACCACTGGGAGGAGATCTCCAACTGGGCCCGGCCCGGACACGAGTGCCGGCACAACCACCTCTACTGGGAGCAGGGCGACTACGTCGGCATCGGCTCGGCCGCCCATTCGCACCGTGCCGGCATCCGAAGCTGGAACGTGCGCACGCCGGATCGCTACGTCGACGCCGTCGAGGCCGGGCGCTCGCCCGAGGGCGGGCGCGAGGAGCTGACGATGGCGCAGCGCGAGTTCGAGGCACTGTCGCTCTCGCTGCGCACGCCCCGCGGCGTGCCCTGGGAATCCCTGGAGCGACCCGAAGAGCTGGAGGGACTCGTCGAGCCGATCGACGGCCGGGCCACCCTCACGCTGCGGGGCCGGCTGCTGGCCAACGAGGTCAGCGCCAGAATCCGCTCCGGTATCCTGCACCGATGACAGAGACGGCCGAGCCGCCCGAGGGTGCTACCGACGACCTGATGGAGAAGGTGGTTCGGCTCTGCCGCACCCGCGGCTTCATCTTCCAGTCGGCCGAGATCTACGGCGGCTTCCGCTCCACCTACGACTACGGCCCGCTCGGGGTCAACATGCTGCGCAACGTCAAGAACGCCTGGTGGCGCGCCATGGTGCAGGAGCGCGACGACGTCGTCGGCCTCGACGCCGCCATCCTCGGCCCGCCCGCCGTGTGGGCCGCCTCGGGCCACCTGGCCACCTTCACCGACCCCCTGGTCGACTGCAAGAACTGCCACGAGCGCTGGCGCGAGGACAAGATCGACGGCGTCTGCCCCAACTGCGGTTCGGCGGACCTGACCGAGGCCCGCGCCTTCAACCTCATGTTCAAGACCCACGCCGGCCCGGTGGAGGACGAGGGCCACGTCGCCTACCTGCGCCCCGAGACGGCCCAGGGCATGTTCACGAACTTCGCCAACGTGCTGGGGACGACGCGCACGAAGCCGCCCTTCGGCATCGCCCAGGTCGGGAAGTCCTTCCGCAACGAGATCACGCCGCAGAACTTCGTCTTCCGCACCCGCGAGTTCGAGCAGATGGAGATGGAGTACTTCGTCCCGCCGGCCGACGCGCAGAAGTGGTTCGAGTACTGGCTGGAAGAGCGCATGAACTGGTACCTCGAGCTGGGCATCCCGGCCGACAAGCTGCACCTGCGCCACCACGAGCAGAGCGAGCTCTCGCACTACTCACGCGGCACGGCCGACGTGGAGTTCCTCTTCCCCTGGGGCTGGGACGAGCTCGAGGGCATCGCCAACCGCGGCGACTTCGACCTCACGGCCCATGCCGCCGCGTCGGGCGTCAAGCTCGACTACT
>DATAXG010000122.1:0-16161 GCA_036273055.1 Acidimicrobiales bacterium
GGCCATCGAGATCTGGGCCGAGCACTGGAACGACGATCCGAAGCCCTTCATCTGGCACAAGCCCGCCGAAGAGATCATCGCCAAGGTCCGCCGAGGACGGGCTGCCCTTACCCAAGCCATTTCCGCGACGCGCCACTAGGCGCCCGGCGGCTCCGTCACCCTGAACGCAGGGAACGAGGCGAGCAACGCCGCCCGGACGCGCCCCAGATCGACCGCCGGCGGCTTCAGCTCGGCCAGGCCGGCTGCCATCGGCGCCAGGCGGCGCGCCAGCCCGGCGCGTGCGTCCTCCTCCACGTCGACGAGCCCCAGTAGAGGCAAGGGATCCCAACGCCGATACGCGCAGGAGGAGAACAGGGCCCCCTCCCGTGCCCGCCACTGCGAGAGCCCGACCAATTTGCGGTCATCGTGGAACACCTCACCCGGCCCGCGGCCGGCAAAGCAGACGAGGTCGCCCAGATCGCCGGGCACCGATCGCCCGCGGTGGACGTCGAGCCCGCGCTGCCCGAGGCCGCCCAACGCCTGCGTCCACCACGTCCCGACCCATTCGGCGGCGGCCGACACATCGACGACCCACAGTGGGTCGTCCCGGGGAATCCAGGCGTCGAGCCACAGCTGCTCCCCCGGGGCCAGAAAGACGGCCCCGCCCCCGCCGCGTCGACGGGCCAGCACGACCGAACGCTCCCGCAGGGCGGCGTCGTCGACCAACTCGGCAGCCTGGGTGCTGCCGAGCACCAACGTCGGCCCGTCGACGTCTCGGGCGACGGCCACCCGTCGCGGCTCGGTGCGGAACTGCTCGACGTCGAAGAGGGACCGGGAAGCGGGCAAGCCTCAGGACGCCGCAGCGAGATACGGCTCCCACAAAGGGTCCACATCCGACAGGTGCCGCAACCGCCAGAGGTGCCCGTCCGGCGGCGCGGGCTTGACGCTCATCGTCCAGCCCAACTCGGAGAGGAGCTGATCGGCCTTGACCAGGTTGTCGCGCTTGCACGCGGCGACCACGTTGGACCAGTCGTGCGTCCCGCCCCGGCTGCGCGGGATGACGTGGTCGATGGTGTCGGCCGGTTGGGAGCAGTACACACAGAGCCCGCCGTCGCGTCGCAGGACGGAGCGGCGCGTCACCGGAGGGGTGCGGGCCCAACGCGGGATGCGCACCATGTGCGACAACCGGACGATCGACGGCACGTCAACGGAGAGCCGCGCCGAGTGGAAGACACTGCAGTCATCGCGGATGGCGACGGCCTCGGCCCGTCCCGCGAGCATCAGCACGACGGCACGGCGATCCGAGACGAGGGCCAGCGGCTCGTAGGTCGCGTTGAGGAGGAGCACCCGCTCCATACCCCGCAGAGGCTATCCGCGGCGGGGCCGTGACCTCTGACACCAGCGCACATAGGCCAGGACGTCGTCCGGAGTCAGCTCCCCGGACCCGCCATCCCCGCCGTAGGCGGTGACGAGGCGGAAGTGCCAGTAGTCGTCCCCCGGGAGCGGCAGGAAGGGAGCTCGATGCCACCAACCCCGCCGGGCCATGCGACGCAGGGCGCCGACAGCTGCCCACCAGAGCCCGGGATGGAAGCCCACGGCCCGGACCACGACCCGGGCATCCCTGCCCCAGCGCAGTCGCCGCCGAGGGTTGCGACGAACACCGCCGCCACCAACACCGCCGGTCACGCCGCACCCGCCCCGCACAGCCCCACCCGGGCCGCGCCGACGAGCGGGCCCCCGTCTCCCAGGCCTCCCGGCACCACACGCGCCCCCCGGGCGAACTCAATCCGGCAGAGCTGATCCATCTCCGACTGGGCCGCCGCGAAGAAGGGCTCGCCGAAACCCAGCGCCACCGATCCGCTCACGACGGCCAGTGACAGGTCGAGCAGGTCGGCCACCATCGCGACGGCGCGACCGACGAGCAAGCCCGTACGGGCCACCCACTCTGCCGACGCCAGCCGTGCCGGCCGACCGGTGAGCGCGGCCAGCGCCGTGCCCGAGGCTTCGGCCTCCAGACACCCCCGGCTCCCACAGGGGCAGGCGCGACCGTCGGGCACGACGACGACGTGACCGATATGGCCCGCGTTCCCGAGCCGGCCATTGAGCAGCCTCCCGTCGAGCACGATGCCGCCGCCTACCCCGGTCGACACGACCATGGCGATGTAATTGGCATATCCGGCCGCGGCGCCGACCCACCCCTCGCCGAGGGCGAGCGCCTTGGCATCGTTGTCGACGTACGTCGGGAGCCCGGTCAGTGCGGCCAGGCGGGCCCGTAGGGGAAACGACCGCCACCCCTCGATGTTCAGCGGCGACACCTCGTCGCCCCCGACGCTCATCGGCCCCCCGCACCCCGTCCCGCAGACGACGAGGCGATCCCCCGGGCCAACCAGGGCGGCGACGCCCTCCACCACGCCGGCGAGCGTCGCCCACAAGGCCTCGGCGTCGTCGGGGCCCGAGGACGCCGGCGTCGGCCGCATCGCCCGTTCCAGCAAGGAGCCGTCCGGGGCGACGAGCCCGGCCGCCATCTTGGTGCCGCCGATGTCGACGGCGAGGGCGAGATCTGCCACGGGAGGATTGTTACCGCGGACCGGGCCCGGACCGCGTCATGCGCATCACGGATGCATCGGCAGCCGAGGCCGACACCGGCCCCGCGGTGCTCAGCTGTCGCGCCGGTGAAAGCGGGAGCGGAACCAGTCGCGCGCGTCGCTGACCGCGTTCTCAATCCCGTTGGTCGCGCCCTCTGCCTTCGGGTCCCCGTCCTTCGACCGCGTCAGGTCGTGCCAGCCCGCTCGTCCCATGCGGCGTAGGTTGCGCTCGAACCAGACGGCGGAGGCGAACATGATGACCACGCCGACGAAGCCCGCAATGACGGACTTGCTGTAGAAGGCGACGAGGATGACCACGCCGACGACGAAGGTGACGGCGGCCCACTTGCAGTAGCGGCCGGCATGCCGGTACACCGTCTCCGACCGAACGCGCTCAGCGAACTCGGGGTCCTGGCGAACCAGTGATTCCTCGAGCTCCGCCAGAATGCGCTGTTCATGGTCAGATAGCGGCACTACCACCTACCCCCCGGGATCTCCACGTCCACCCGCGCACCATGTTGGCACGCCCCGAGGACGCGGACAACGAGCTCGTGCCTCATCGTGCCTGCCCCAACGGCTGTCTCCACCGCCCTGCAGCTTAGAACCCGATCGCCGGGATGGGCACGCGGTCATCCACTTGCAATGACGGCCACAGGTCGTGCCCAGGATGCCGAGGCCACCCCGCCGGGCCGCCCGGAACGCTCCCTGGGGACGGGCCGCTACTCCTCCGCCTTGGGCTTGCGTCGCATGACCAGGAACGTGATCAGAGCCCCGAGCAGACCCGAAATCAGGATCACCAGGATCAGGGGCGACTGGCGGTGGAACACCCAGAAGTCGATCTGCACCCGCCTGGTGTTGGCCAGCGCGAACCAGCCCAGCAGTATCCCCGCGATGAGGATTCCCACAAGCCGGGCCTGGTGCGGGCGATCGACCTGCTTGCCGTCGCCCCCGTCGGGCTCGGCCGAATGGTCTTCCGAATGCACCGGGCGTCTCGCCACGCACCCATTCTGCCCCTCCGGCGCCCCGTCGACGCGCCGGACCGCCCCGACCCCCCGCCGCCAGCTGCTATGAGAGTGGTCCCGGAAGGAGGGTCATGACCACGAGCGAGATACTCACCGGCGCCCGCACGATGTGGGAGCTGGTCGACCGCCGAGCGCAGGTGTCGCCGGACCACCCCATGTTGATCGCGGCGGACGGCGAGACCCTCACCTTCGGCCAGTTCCGTACCCGCGTCGAGCGTGTGGCCGCCGGCCTGCATGGCATGGGCATCACGACGGGCTCCATCGTCTCGTGGCAGCTGCCGACCCGGATCGAGGCTGTGGTCCTGTCCATCGCCCTGGCCCGCCTCGGCGCAGTGCAGAACCCGATCATCCACCTCTACCGCGAGCGGGAGGTCGGTTTCGCCCTGCGTCAGACGGGCGCCGAGCTGTTCGTCGTTCCCGCCGCCTGGCGCGGCACCGACTTCGTCGCCATCGCCGAAGCGGCTCTGGCCGGAGTGGCCGACCCGCCGACCATCCTGACCACCGAGGCCGGTCTGCCCGAAGGAGATCCCGGTGTGCTCCCGCCCCCTCCGGAAGGGATGGCGGCCCCCGACGCCCCGATCCGCTGGATCTACTACACGTCCGGCTCGACTGCCGACCCCAAGGGCGTGCAGCACACCGATCAGACCCTCATCGCCGGCGGCTGGGGCCTCGCCCGGGCCCTCGACATGGGGCCCGATGACGTGGGCTCCATCGCCTTCCCGTTCTCGCACATCGCCGGTCCGGACTATCTGGTCACGATGCTGTCCATGGGGTTTCCGGCCATCCTCGTCGAGGCCTTCTCGGCACCTGACGTGCTCCCCCTCTTCCGCCGGCACGGCGCCACCATGGTGGGCGGGAGCACCGCCTTCTACGTGGCGTACCTCGGCGAGCAGCGCAAGATGCCGACGGAGCCGATCCTCCCGACGCTGCGGCTCATGTCCGGCGGCGGTGCCGCCAAGCCGCCCGAAGTGCACTACGAGGTGCGCGACGAGATCGGCGGGCGTGGCGTCGTGCACGGGTACGGCATGACCGAGGTGCCGATGATCGCCAACGGCTCGCCGCACGACACCGACGAGCAGCTGGCCAACACCGACGGGAAGCCGGTCGAAGGCGCCGACGTGCGCATCGTGACGCTGGACGGCCGTGCGGCCGGGCCCGACGAGGAGGGCGAGGTACGGGTCAAGGGCCCGATGGTCTTTCATGGCTACACCGACGCGGCGCTCGATGCCGACGCCTTCGACGAGGACGGGTACTTCCGCACCGGCGACCTGGGCCGGCTGCGGGCCGACGGGCACCTGACCCTGACCGGGCGCTTGAAGGACGTGATCGTGCGCAAGGGGGAGAACATCAGCGCGAAGGAGATCGAAGACCTGCTCTACACCCATCCCGCGGTGGTCGAGGTGGCCGTCATCGGGCTGCCCGATCCCGAGCGGGGCGAGCGTGTCTGCGCCGTCGTCCAGCTCGCCGAGGATTCGGACGGGCTGGAGCTGGCCGACGTCGTCTCGTTCTGCCGCGAGGCCGGGCTGATGACCCAGAAGATCCCCGAACAACTCGAGCGCAGGACCGACTGGCCTCGAGCCGGCACCGGCAAGATCGTCAAGAAGGCCCTGCGCGACGAATACGCCGCACCGTGAGCCGCCGCGGCCTCGTCGTCCCGCCTGAGCCGATCGGCGACCCGCCCTACCGTGTCGTCTTCGTCTGCACCGGGAACATCTGCCGCTCTCCCATGGCCGAGGTGGTCGCGCGGGCACTGGCGTCCTCGACGGACCTGGCCGACGGCACCACCTTGGCGGACCACCTCGACGTGCGCAGCGCCGGCACGGGACCGTGGCACGAGGGCGAGCCGATGCACCCGCTGGCACAGACCGCGCTGGCCCGTGCCAGATATCCGGACCACCGGCACGTGGCCCACCAGATCGTGTCCGCCGAGCTGGGCTCCATCGACCTGCTGGTCGCCCTCGACCGCCGCCACCAGCAGACACTGCGCAGCCTGGGCGCCGACCCGGCTCGGCTGGCCCTGCTCCGCTCCTTCGACCCGGCCGCAGGCGCCGCCGCCGACGTCCCCGACCCCTACTACGGCGACGACGCCGTCTTCGAGGACTGCCGCGACATGATCGCGGCCGGCTGCCGCGGGCTGATCGCCTCCTTGTCGTCCCATTGGGGCTCCCTCCGGCCGGCCGCGACCGCCGAGACCACGACCGGAGCCGTTCGACCTGCCGGGCCGGTCAGCGGAGCGCGCCAGCCGCGCGAATCCGCTGGTCAGCAACCCTCCGCCCCGGGGTCACGGGCGGAGTCTGTGCCATAGTGCCGACGTGGTCTCTCGAAGGGTCATGCGACGGCGTCGCCAGTTCGCCCTCGGGGGCGCGCTCGTCCTCCTGGTGCTGATCTACTTCGCGTTCTTCTCCGGTGGCTCGAGCCCGCCGCCCAAGACCCCCGCCACCACCCACCACGCCGCCGCGGCAGCGGAGCACTTCCCGAAGCACTCGCCGCTCAACCCGGACTGGACCGGCAACGGCAAGACCGTCACCCTCGGGTTCGGCGGCGACGTGCACTTCGCGGGCGCCGTCGGGGTCAACCTGGCCAAAGACCCGTCGACCGCGCTCGGTACGACCATCCCGCAGCTCTTCTCCGGGACGCAGCTGCGCATGGTGAATCTCGAGACCGCGGTGACCAACGGGATATGCCCCGAACCGCAGAACAAGCCGTACATCTTCGACGCGCCCGCGTCAGCCGTCACGGCGCTCAAGAGCGCCACCGTGTCGGTCGCCACCGAGGCCAACGACCACGGCATGGACTGTGGCCCCCAGGGCCTGTCCCAGAACCTGACCATCGCCTCCAAGGCCGGCTACCCGATCATCGGCATCGGCAACACCGCCGCCCAGGCCTTCGCGCCCTACCGAGTCACGATCGACGGGCAGCGGGTAGCGATCATCACGGCCACGCAGGTCATCGCCGACAACCTCGTCAGCACGTGGACGGCCTCGTCGACCCAACCGGGCGTCGCCTCGGCCATCGACCCGACCCAGTTGGTGCGCGAGGTGCAGCAGGTACGGCGCACGGCTGACACCGTGATCGTCTACGTGCACTGGGGCACGGAGACGCAGGCCTGCCCCGACCCGCAGCAGGAGCCATTGGCGGAGCAACTGATCAAGGCAGGGGCCGACGTCGTGATCGGCTCGGGCACCCACGTCCTGCTCGGCGCCGGCTACCTCGGTGGAGCGTACGTCGACTACGGCCTGGGCAACCTCGCCTTCTACGACAACACGGCACCCGAGACCGACAGCGGCACGCTGATCGTCACGGCGCAGGGCCGCCACATCACCGGCGCCGTCTGGCGGCCCGCCACCATCCTCAACGGCGTGCCCCAGCCGCTGAGCGGCACCCCGGCCACGACCGCAGTCACCAGTTGGAACGCAGCCCGCAGCTGCACCAACCTGTCGCCGACACCGGCGGCCAGCATCACGACGATGCGCAGCGAGACCGTTCCCTTCGTGGCGCCCGCGGCACCGCCGCCCACGACGACCACAACGGCGGGATCGTCCACCGGCGGCGTCAGCACCACGACCACCATGCCCTCGTCGGGCGGCGGCGGGTCCGGCACCACGACCAGCACCAGCAGCACCACCTCGACGACCGAGCCGGCATCGACGACGACGGCGCCCACCGACAACGCCGGCGGGTAGCCCCAGCGTCCGTCAGCCCCCTGCACCACCGGGCCACGCCGTCGCGCCGAGGGCGTCCTCGTCGGGAATCCGGCGGTAGCGGAAGCGGATCTCCTCCAGGTCGTCGGGCTCGGTCACCGTCTTCTCGGCGAGGCGGAGCACCATGTCGGCCTGGCGCCGGAGCACGGTGCGCTGCTCGGGGCTGGTGGTGTCGAGCACGATCGACCCGATGGAGTCGATCAGGCGGATCTGGACCGCGGGCATGCCCTGCGCTCCCTGGCGGATCTTGTCGAAGGCACGGTTCACCATCCGGGCGTACGACGGGTCGAACTCAATGAGCCGGACCTTGCCCGACGAGTCCCGGTAGACGCCCTCGTCGAGGACCCGGCCGGACACACTGCTGAGCCCGGCCGACAGCCAGTCGATGCAGGTGAGGGTGGTGAAGGTGTCGTTGACGGCGGACGACATGGCGCGGATGGCGATCTCGACGAGCTGGTCGATGGCGAACACCGGATCCTGCACGAGTGTCCGGTGCGGGCCCGTGACGTGCGCCCTCGACAAGGCCAGGGCGACCTCGGGCGCCGCCTTCCGGGGCCACACGAAAGCCAGCGGGCGCCCGGTGGCCAGGTAGTGGCCGGGACGGTGCTCCAGGCGGATCACCGAGTCGGTCCGGCTGGCAATGGAAATCAGCTGGGCGTAGCCCACGTACTGGATGTAGCCGCTGACCTGAGACGGCACCACCGCGCCGTCTTCCTCCATCAGCGTGAGCAACTCCGGCACGCTCCGCCCGGCACGCGGCTGCGCTGCGGCATCGGCGGAGCCGACCACGTCCGGGTACTCGGCCTCGATCGAACGCATCAGGTCGTCGGCGATGCCGGCGATCACCTCGGGCAGCTGAATCGATTTGGCGATGTGGTGGATGAAGTAGATCAGGACCCCGAGGTCGACCAACAGCAGTGCTTCGGCCACCGAGGTCGACAGGTACGGGACAAAGGTTCGGCTCAGGCTGTTGATCGACACCAGGGAGAGCACGGCGAAGACGAACGTCCCGACGAAGACGCCGAGAGTGACCTGGTTGCCGATATCGCGTACGAAGTTTCGCATCATGCGGGGACCGAACTGCTGCGAGGCGAGCGTCAGCGCCAGGATCGTGATGGAGAACACCACGCCGATCACCGTGATGACGGCGGCGGCGATCGCGATGAGGACCTGGCGTTCGGCGTCGGCACTGCCGGTGCGGATCCAGACGGGCAGGGTCAGGTGGCCGTGATACGCCGCCACGTCGATCTGGAACGTGACGATGAACAGCAGGACCGAAACGACGACCAGGACGCTCGGAACGACCCAGAACGTCGTTCGCAGCTCCTCCCAGCGCCAGCTGGGCAGTTGACGCCGGTCCTTCCCGATGCGTGCCGGCTGAGGCTCCACGGCCCGGTCGGCGTCAGTCATTGGGCGGTCACTCCGTCGTCAGGTCGGTCACAAAGAAGCCGTCACTTCATCTTTTCATGCGGGGAAAAACCGGGGAAGGTGATGCCGGTTGGCCCCCAACAACGCGTCGGCCAGATCAGCTGCCAGCGGGTACTGCCCGACCAGTGGATTGGCGAGGAGCGCGCGCACCACGTCGTTGCGGCTCCCCGAGCAGGCGGCCTTCACCGCCAGGCGCTCGTAGGCCTTGGCGTGTTGGACGAGCCCGAGCATCTCCGGTGACATTGCGCGCTGCGGGAGCGGGTGCGCGCCGGTGGCGTCCACGACGGCGGTGGTCTCGACGACTGCGTCGTCGGGCAGCCCCGGGATGGCGCCGTCGTTGCGCATATCGACGACCTGTACATCGCCGGTGCCCGCGTGCAGCGACGCCATCAGCCGCACGGCGGCCAGCGAGTAGTAGGCGCCACCGCGGTACGAGAGCGCCGTCGGCTTCGACACCAGGGCTGGGTCCCGGTACTCCTCGAGCAACTTGGTCTCCAACTCGGCCACGACGTCGGCCCGGGAGCGGTGGCCCGGGACCGACTGCTGGGCGACCTCGGCGTCGTGCTGGTAGTAGTAGTGCACGTAGTACGAGGGGAGCGCATGCTGCAGGCGGAGCAGGTCGATCGGGATGCCGCTCTCGAGCTCGAGCTCGGGACCGAAGCGCTCAAACAGGTCGTCCAGGCGGTCCGGACCGGGCTCACCGTCGGACCCGACATGGGCCGACCGGATCCATGTCAGGTGGTTCAGGCCCACGTGCTCGACGGCCACCGCATCGGGGTCGACGCCGAGATAGTGCCCGATCCGGCGCTGGGCCCAGATGGCGACGTTGCACAGGCCCACGGCATGGTGACCCTCGTCGAGGAGCGCCTGCGTCACGATCCCCACAGGGTTTGTGAAGTCGACCAACCATGCGCCGGGATTGGAACGGGTCGCCATCTGCTCGGCCAGCTCCAGCACGATCGGCACGGTCCGCAACGCCTTGGCCAACCCCCCGGCGCCGGTGGTCTCCTGGCCCAGGCAGCCGTAGCCGACGGGCAGAGTCTCGTCGACGTGACGCGCCGCCTGGCCTCCGATGCGCAGCTGGACCACGACGAAGTCGGCGCCCTCGAGCGCGGCGTGGGGGTCAGCCGTGGTGGCGAACGTCCCCTGCCATCCCCTCGCCCGCAGGATGCGTTCGGAGAGTCCCCCGACCACCTCCCGACGCAGCTCGCTCGGGTCGAGCAGGACGAGGTCGTCGACGACCATCCGGTCCTCAAGGTCACACAGACCGTCGACCAGCTCCGGGGTGTACGTGCTCCCGCCGCCGACGACGACCACCTTGGTGCCCACGCAGCGCAACGTAACATCCGTCCGTGTCCGAACCCTCCGCCCTCGCGCCGGCCGTGCTGGCCTTCGACGGGGGCAGCACCAAGACCGAAGCCGTGCTCGTCTCCCGAACGGGAGCCATCCTCGGGCGGGCCCGCGTCGGCCCGAGCAACCATCAGCTCGTCGGCCTCGACGGTACGGTCGGAGCACTGACCGAGGCGATGACGGCGGTCATGGCGGCCGCGCACTGCCCAGGCGCGGCGTTTCCGCTCTGCCCGACCGGCGTCTACTGCCTGGCGGGCATCGACCTTCCTGTCGACGAGGAGAAGCTCGCGCCGGCGATCGAGGCGCTGGGGTGGACCGAGCGCGTCATCCTGCGCAACGACACGTTCGCGGTCTCCCGTGCGGGCACCACGGCGCACTGGGGCATCGGCGTCGTCTGCGGGACCGGGATGAACTGCGCCGCCGTCGGGCCGGACGGGCGCAGCGTCCGCTTCCCTGCCCTGGCGGAGCTGTCGGGAGACTTCGCCCCTGGGGGTGCCTGGCTCGGCGTGCGCGCCCTCGGCCTCGCACTGCGGGCCGGCGACGGTCGTGGGCCGGCCACCGTCCTGCGCGAACGCGTCGCCGCTCAGCTCGGGACGCCGGACCCGGAGGCAGCGCTCACGGGCATCTACACCGGCACCCTCCACTACGCCCGGCTCTTCGAGCTCGCGCGCGTCCTCCTCGACGCGGCTGCGGAGGGCGATGCCCCCGCCCGCCAGGCGGCCGACAGCCTGGCGGACGAGATCGCCGCCTTCGTCCGCGCTGCCGTCGTCCGGCTCGACCTCGGGGACGAGGCCGTGGAGGTCGTGCTCGGAGGTGGGATCTTCGACACCGCGGACACCGCGTTCCACGCCCGTGTGGAGAACGGCATCCGGGCCGCGGCGCCCCGCGCCGTGCTGATCCGCCTCGACGCGCCGCCCGTCCTCGGTGCCGCCCTTCTCGGGCTCGATGCCGACGATGCGCCGCCACACTCCCTGGCCGCACTCCGGCAGGCGCTCACGCGCGCCACTCCGGACACGGCCCCCGGTAGGGCCTGACGCGCCCGCGACACCTCCGCCGGCTCCGTCCGAGCCCGAGGAGAAGCCTCAGCCGCCCCCGCCGCCACTCCCACCGGCCACGCCGGCCGGCACGTGCGGCAGGGCGTCGGCCACCAGGCGGTCGTCGTCCGCCAACAGCGAGTGGGCCAGGTCCTTCACCATCGCGATGATCTCAGGGTGCTCCTCGGGATTCCATCCATGGAGAAGCTCGGTGAGCCCGGTCCGCCGGGCCTCGGTCAGCTTCTCCAGTGCGGTCGTGCCGTTCGCGGTGAGGTAGAGATCGCAGTCCACGCCCCGCCGGCGCTCCTCGATCATGCCGGCGGCCAACAACCCGTCGACGCCCGGCTGAATCAGCTCGGGGCCAACCTTCAACCGCTTTGCCACGTCGTTTACCGTGCAGGCAGGCTGATCCGCGAGGCGGTAGAGCAGCCAGACAGCACGCGGCGGCAGATCGATGCCCGCACGGTTGGACAGCGTCTGGTAGAGCTCGACCCGGTTCTCCCGGTCCGACAGGCGCGTGAGCGCCAACTCGATCTCCTGCAGCGACGTCCGCTGGTCGACCAGCCCGTTGACCTCTCCGACGTCGACCGTCTGGACCGTCTTGCGCAGTTCCACCTCCGGGAGGAGCCAGCTCAAGAGGAAGGCCAGGAATGAGATGGGCACCGCCACCAGGAAGACGATCTGAATCGCGTGAGTGACGGCGTCGATGTACTTCGTGTAGAAGAACAACCCGGCGGCAGTCGACTTCAGCTGGTTGATCACACCGGGATCGATCGTCTGCGGGTTGAACTTCTTCAGCACCGAAGCCGGGACCTTGGCCAGGGTGGGGGCGATCGTGTGGTTCAAGACGATGGCGTAAATGGCCCCGAAGACGGCTGTCCCGAACGAGCCGCCGATCATCCGGAAGAACACGGAGCTACTGGTCGCAACCCCGAGGTCCTCGTAGGACACGGCATTCTGCACGGCGACTACGAGCACCTGCATCACCAGGCCCATGCCGACGCCGAAGACGAACATGTAGCCGGCCAAAACCCAGCCGTTCGTCGACGCATCGACCATCGACAGCAGGAACGCGCCGATGGTCATCAACGCGGTCCCGACCACGGGGAAGACCTTGTAGCGGCCCCAGCGGGTCACGAGTCGTCCGGAGAGGACCGACGCGCCGAGCATGCCGAGCATCAGCGGCAGAATGCGCAATCCCGACGCCGTGGGACTCACGCCCTTGACGATCTGCATGTACAGCGGCAGGAAGGTGAGCGCCCCGAACATGGCGAATCCCATGACGAAGCCGATGGAGCTGGCTGCATTGAAGACCCGCTCGCGGAACAGCTTCAGCGGGATCACCGGCTCGGCCGCATGGCGCTCGGCGAAGAGGAACGCCACCGCCAGAACGACGCCGATGGCCGCGGTGAGAACGCTCGGCGCCGACAGCCAGGGCCACGAAATGCCACCCAGACTGGCGAAGATGATGAGCGACGTCGCTGAAGCGGCGAGCAGCAGCGACCCGGCGTAGTCGATGGCGTGCGAGACCTTGCGCAGATGTCCGGGGAGTACGGCTCCGGTCACGAGAAACGCGAGAACCCCGAGCGGCAGGTTGATGTAGAAGACCCACTGCCATGTCAGGTACGTGACGCAGAGGCCGCCGATGAGCGGCCCGATCACGGTGGCGACGGCGAACATGGCGCCGAACAGCCCCACGTAGCGACCCCGGTCGCGGGGCGACACCACGTCGCCGATGATCGTCTGCGCGCCGACCATCAGCCCGCCACCGCCGAGCCCCTGCAGGGCTCGAAAGACGATCAGCTCGGTCATGGTGTGGCTGAGGCCGCACAGCGCCGATCCCACGACGAAGATCACGATGGCGGCCTGGAAGAAGGTCTTGCGCCCGTATTGGTCGCCCAACTTCCCCCACAGCGGCGTCGAGACGGTCGACGACAGCAGATAGGCAGTCACCACCCAGGCCAGGTGCGAACCCCCGTGTAGGTCGCCCACGATGGTGGGCAGCGCCGTCGAGACGATCGTCTGGTCGAGCGCCGCCAAGAGCATGCCCAGCAGCAGCGCCCCCAGGATCACCCACAGGCGACGCTTGGTGATCGTGTCGGCCATGGGGGGCATTGCGACGGTGCTCACGCCGACCTCCCCCCGTCTGCCACGATCGACTCAGAGTAGGAACGTCCTGCTCAAAATGCAACCAAGGCGAGCGGGCCGCCCGGTGCCACCCGAATCCCCCCGGCGGCCGCAGCGGGCCGCGCTACGGTCCCGCCGCAGGAGATCGCGGCGACACGCCGTGGCGGATCGAGACCAAGGAGGGCCAGGGCACCCATGCGAACTCGCCTCACCGAGCTGCTCGGCATCGAACACCCCGTCATGTTGGCCGGCATGGGCGGTGTCTCGTATGCCGAGTTGGCGAGCGCCGTCTCGAACGCCGGGGGCTTCGGCTGCCTCGGCGCAGGCACCATGAGCAGCGCCACCATGGAGGCCGAGATCTCGGCCCTCCGCCAGTCCACCGACAAGCCGTTCGCGGTCGATCTCCTGACCGCCATGCCCGGCAGCATGGCGGAGCAGGTGCAGACCATCATCGACGGCGGCGCCACCGCCTTCGTGGCCGCACTGGGCGTTCCCACCGAGGTCATCGAGCAGTGCCACCGGGCCGACGTGTTGGTGGTCAACATGTGCGGCAAGGTCGAGCACGCCGTGCGAGCCGTCGAGGCGGGGTGTGACCTCGTCGTGGCCCAGGGCACGGAGGCGGGCGGCCACACCGGCCAGGTGGCGACCATGCCGCTCGTCCCCCAGATCGTGGACGCCGTGGGGGATCGCATCCCCGTGGTCGCGGCCGGCGGCATCTTCGACGGGCGCGGCCTCGCCGCCGCGCTCTCCCTCGGCGCGGACGGCGTGTGGGTCGGCACCCGCTTCATCGCCACCCCCGAGGCGCGCAGCGTCCTGGGGTACAAGGACAAGCTGCTGGCAAGTAGGGAGGACCAGACCACCGTCAGCCGCGCCTACTCCGGCAAGACGATGCGCGTCGTACGCAACGCGTACACGGACCACTACGACGCCCATCCCGAGGAGCTGAAGAAGTTCCCGGAGCAGCTCGGGGTGTCCTACGGAGCGGGCGCCATGCACCTCGGCGGCGACTCCTTCAGCGAGGGGGTCGACCTCGACCGTGAGTGCTATCCGGCCGGCCAGGGCCTCGGCGCCATTACAGATCTGGTCCCGGCGGGCGAGCTCGTTCGGCGCTTCGTGGCGGAGGCCGAAGAATCCCTCGATCGCCTTTCCCGCCTGCGGTGAGCGTGGTCGGGTCGCCTGAAACTCGGGTGGCCCTCGTCACGGGCGCCAACCATGGGATCGGCGCCGCGACCGCCAAGGCCCTCGCCGCCCAGGGCAACGCCGTCCTGTGCGCCTACTTCCGCAACGAAGAGCTCGGCGGCCTGCACGACCCCGCGCTCCCGGCCGCCTACCGGGCCACCCGTATGGCCCGAGCGGACAACGTCGCCGAATCGATCCGGGCCGCCGGTGGCCGCGCCGCGGCCATGGAGGCGGACCTGTCCGATGCCGCCAGTGTGCCGGCTCTGTTCGATGCCGCCGAGGCCCAACTGGGACCGGTGACCATCCTGGTGAACAACGCCTCGGGCTGGGTCGGCGACACGTTCGTACCCGCTGCCACCAACCGCTTCGGCTTGACCCAGTCGCCGGTGAGCTCAGGAACGATCGACCGGGTTCTCGGGATCGATGCCCGGGCCGCCGCTTTGCTCATCGCCGAGTTCGCCGCCCGTCACGTGGCGCGCCAGGGCGATTGGGGCCGCATCATCGGCTTGACCTCGGGCGAGGCGGAAGGCTTTCCCGAAGAGGTCTCCTACGGCGCCGCCAAAGCAGCGCAGGTCAACTTCACGCTGAGCGCGGCCACGGAGTTGGCGCGGTTCGGCGTGACAGCCAACGTCGTGCACCCGCCGATGACCGACACGGGGTGGATCAACCGGCGGACGGCCGCCCTGGCCCAGTCCAGCGGACAGCGTGTGGCCACGCCCCGCCAAGTGGCCGAGGTCATCGCCTATCTGGCCTCGGACGCGTCGGCTCTCGTCACCGGCAACGTCATCCGCCTGCGCTGACGGCCTGTGGTCGGACCACCCGACCCCGCAAATTCGTGCTCTGACCGTCACCGGCCGGATCTCTGCAGCCCAATATTTCTCCTTGGCCCGGGCTCCGCTGCCGGCTTGTCGGGCCCGTTTCTCCTGTTCAACGCTTTACAGAGCCTCATCGGACCGCCCAGATCGGCGGCGTGACCGACAAAGTTGTGGACGCTCATGGGATATTGCGATATATCATTAAGTTACAAATAAGACCACAACAGGTCAGGCCCAGAAGGGCCTCCACACACAAGGAGTTTCAAATGACACACGAACACGAGCACGATCGGGGACACGACCATGGCCATGACCATGACCACCTCCACGACCACTTCGGTGGGCGCGGCATGCGCGGCCCACGAGGCCGCTGGGGGGGCGGGCGCGGCGGCTGGGGCGGCGGGCGGCGCATGCCACGCGGTGCGATCCGCGCAGCCATCCTGGCTGCCCTGCGCGACGAGCCGGGGAACGGCTACGAGGTCATGCGCCGGCTCGAGGACTTGAGCGGTGGTCTGTGGCGCCCCAGCCCCGGCTCGGTCTACCCGCACCTCCAGATGCTCGAGGACGAGGGACTGGTGCAGTCGTCGGAAGTCGACGGCAGCCGCACCTTCACCCTGACCGAGACCGGTCGGGAGGAGGCCGCAAAGGCAAAGCTCCCCTGGCAGGACGCCGGTGAGTCCGACGACGAGGTGCGCACCCTACGCCTGGGCATGGGGCAACTCATGAGCGCCGCCAAGCAACTGGCCGGCGCCGGCGAGAAAGCGCAGATCGAGCGCGGCATCGGCATCATCCAGAAGGCACGCAAGGAGCTGTACCAGATCCTGGCCGAAGACTGACGCCGAAAGAGCTCACCGGCCGCTGCAGAACTGAGCGGCCGGTGAGTGCACCGCCCGATACTGTGCTGAAGGAGCCATGACGACGACAGTGACCGCAACACCGCC
>DATAXG010000123.1:0-6752 GCA_036273055.1 Acidimicrobiales bacterium
TGGAGAGCTGGTCGGCGGAGCTGGCGCCGGGCGTGCCCGCGGCCTGCTTGACGTACTGGTCGAAGTCCTTCTGCTGCTGCGCCGCCTGCTGCGCCGCCCGCTCGTGCATCTTTCCGCCCCGGGCGATCAGGTACACCAGGACGCCGAGATACGGCAGAACGATGATGAAGATCACCCAGAGTGCCTTGGCCCAACCGCCCATGTCGTGGCTACGGAAGATGTCGATGAACACCATGAACAGCAGCCAGATCCAGATGATGAAGACGAAGAAGTACAGCGTCGTCAGGAAGATGTCGAGGATGGGATAGTTCGTCGCCAGCATGGGGACTCCTTCGATCAGTTCAGTACTGTCACGATTTTGACGGGCACTGGGCCCGCCTGCTGCAGCCGCTCAGCATCGCACATCTGCAATAGAAGTGGATCCGCTGAGGCTCCCAGTGGTGTCCCAGGTACCGACCATCCGCCGGCGCCGTCCGGCCTGGCCGTCGCCACTCCCACTACATCCCCTCTTCGGCGTGGAGCCGGCCGCTCTTGCAGGCAGCGGCGAACGCTTCGTAGTCCCGCTCGTTCTGGTCGGCGTAGGACTCGGCGAACTTGGCCAGCGCCTTGTCGAAGGTGTCGCTGTTCCCGAGGTACGCCGCCATGGCGAAGCGGTCGCCGGAGCGGGCATGGGCCCGCGCCAGGGTGAGGGCGCACAACCTCCCGTAGGCCTCCAGGCCTTGGGGCATCATGGTCTCGGTGTCGATGGACCCCTTCCAGTCCTGCAGCTGCCGCACGTAGTAGTCGTGGCTGGCGCCGTCGAGGCCCTCGGTCCGCTGCCAACCGAGGAAGATGTCACTGCTCGCCTGCATCAGGCGCTGGCCGGCCACGACCCGGGCGCCGTGGTTGCCGTAGTGGCTCTTCTTGGTGAAGCGCTCGAGGACCGACGCTTCGGCTTCCTTGGCCTGCAGGAACAGGACGTCGTCGGTGCCGGTGCCGTGCATGAGGATCACCCAGACCCGGGTGCCGACGCTCCCCACTCCGACCACCTTGCGGGCCATCTGGCTGAAGCGATACTCCTCCAGCAGGTGGCGGCGATCGGTCGACAGCGTCTGGCGGTAGCGGCGCAGCAGGTCGTGGAACAAGGTGACGAGCTGATCCGCCTCCACCTCGGGGAACACCTCCTCGAGCGGCACGAGCAGCGGCGGGTCGCTGATGATACGGCGCTCGCCGTCGACGACGTGCGTCAGCTTGTCGAGCGCCTTCATGCTGTCCTTCGTGCGCGCCTTCTCCAGTACCTTGGTCGCGGTCGCCGCCATGTGCTGCTCCGACTTCTTGCCCGACGTGGCCGCCTGCGAGGTCAACGTGGCGATGAGCTCGGACGCGTCGACGTGGAAGTACCAGACGTCCAGGTTCGACATGGCCGCCGCTTGACGCATCGACTCGCGGTACGTACGGCCCACCTCCGTGATGGCGTTGGCGCGCACCGCCTTGGCGTGGCCCTTCTCGCGGCCGGCCACCACAATGCTGGCCGCCAGCCGCTTGACGTCCCACTCCCACGGCCCGGGGTTCGTCTCGTCGAAGTCGTTGCAGTCGAAGACGAGCTGGCGCTCGGGCGACCCGAACACGCCGAAGTTGGACAGGTGCGCGTCCCCGCAGATCTGGGCCGTGAGGCCCGAACAGGGCGTCGTCGAGAGGTCCGACGCCATGATGAGGGCGGCGCCGCGGAAGAACGTGAACGGCGAGACCAGCATCCGGCCATAGCGGATGGGGACCAGCTCCGGCACTCTGGTCGTCGCCTGCTCCTCCAGTAGGGAAACCGGGTCGGGGCGATCCGGGGCCGGCTCGAAGGCGGCGTGGCTTCCCCGGGGCACCAGTGCCCGGGCCTCCTTGCCCTCCGCCCGGCACTCCGCCTCACTCTTGTGCGGGACCACGGAAATGGGAGGCTCGGCCAACCGGATCCCTTCGCCCTCACCCATGCGGCGCCACCTCCCCGACACGTCGCCGCGTCATCGCTCCGCCCCCGAGGCTACGGCCATCGGCGGCCGCCCCGCGCCGCAGCCACCCGAGCGCTCCTCAGCGGGCGGCGCCCGGGACTGCGGCCTGGCCCCGATAGCCTTTGACCCTTTCCCCGCCCTGCGACCCGGCGTCACAATGACGAGGTCGGAGTGCGGCGCCGCCGGCCAAGAACCGGGGACGGCGAAGCGCACGGAGGCCCGGAGGCGGGCCGGAGTGAGGGGCGACCAGTGACGGTGGACCACGACGATCGGAGCGCAGCGGACGGCTCCGCGTCCACCGTCGCCGCCACGCCCGGGCCCAACAGGCGCGCCCGCGTCGGCGCGCTGATCGGGCGGCTCATAGACGCCATCCGGCGCGGCGACGACAAGGCCGTCGAGCAGGCGGTCCTCCAGCTCAGCCGGCGCCGGCGCTGGCTCGCCCCCCTGGCTCTCATCGTCGGCGCCTTCCTCATGCTCTTCCAGGGCGTGAAGCTCCTCTATACGAACTGGCGCCTGGCGGTGGTGCAGATCATCCCCGCCATGTGGATCTGGCTCGCCATGCTCGACATCAAGCTCCACGTCCTGCACGGCCGGCAGTTCCACGTCATCCGCGGCCCGCTCCTCATCCCGTGCATCCTCGGCGTGACGGTGCTGACGGCGGCCAGCTTCTACCTCAACGGCGTGTTCGCCTTCGCCATCTCGGTGCCGGGCCGGCCCGAGATCCGCCCCGCCTTCAGCCGGGCCAACGGCCACTTGCGCGTGATACTGGTCTGGGGGTGCGCCGTCGGGCTGGCGCTCTCGTTCTCCGCGCTGATCGCCACCCGCTGGGGCCACTGGCCCTTCGTCATCAGCCAGAGCATCGTCGTCGGCGTGTTGATGCTCTGCTACGTCGCCGTGCCGGCCCGACTCGTCGGCGTCGAGAAGCAGGCGCAGTCACGCCGGGACACCCTGGCGGCGACCGCGGTCGGCGGCGCCGTCGGCGCCGTCGTGTGCTCCCCGCCCTACATGCTCGGTCGCGTCGGCATCTTGATGCTGGGCTGGCCCTACGTGTTCTGGCTCGGCGTCGTGCTGATCATCGTCGGGGCCACGCTGCAGACCGGCGCGACCAGTGCCGTCAAGGCGGTCAAGTTCTCCGCCAAGCTCGTGGGCCACCCGGCCGACGGCACCGATCCGGTGGCGGGTTGATCGACGTGGCGCCGACGACGCTGGAATGGTTCGGGACCGCCACCTTCCGCGTGCGCCATGCCGGGCTCGACCTCTTCTTCGACGCCTACCTCGACCGCCTGCCCGGTCTCGAGCCCGTCGGGCTCAGCACGGCCGAGGTGGACAAGGCCGACTTCGTCTTCGTGAGCCACGCCCACTTCGACCACCTGTACGGCGCCGACGCCATCGCGCTGCGCACGGGCGCCACGGTGGTCGCCTCGCCCGAGTCAGCCCATTGCCTGCGCGCCAGCGCAGTGCCCGAGGAGCAGCTGCTCGTGGTGACCGGCGGCGAGACGGTGCAGTGCGGGCCGGGCACCACGGTGCGCGTGTTGCCCGCTCTGCACTCCTGCCTGTTCGCCCACAGCGACGCCGACACGGCGGTGGCCTGCCTGGGCGACCTCGGCGTCAGCGCCCAGGAGCGCGCCGCGACGGTGCGCGGGCTCTTCAGCGCCATGGACGCCGCCCCCGCGCCGGCGGGTCCCGCCCTCGTCGCCATGAACGAGACCTGCTCGCGGCACGACGGCGGGCAACTGGCCTACCTGCTGATCACGGACGGTGGCTCCGTGCTGGTGAGCGGGAGCGCGGGCTACTGGCGGGGCATCTTCGACGGCCTGCGCCCCGACGTCGCCCTGCTCTCCCTGGGGGGCCGACCCAACGTGGACGGCGAGCCCTTCCAGGGCTCCTCGGTCGAGTTCATGCTCGAACAGGTGCAGTGGCTGGGCGCCGGGCGGGTCGCCTTCTGCCACCACGACCCGCTCTTCCCGGGGCTGCCGGGGGTCGACATCGAGCCGGCGGCGGCCGCACTGCGGGTACCCGGTGCGCCCAGCGGCTACTTCGAGCTGGCCTACGCCACGCCCGTCCCGATCCTGGGCTGAGGCCCGGCAGGCCCGGAGCCTCAGCGCAGCCCGAGCGGCGAGATGCTGTAGCCGGCGGCGGCCCAGCGCTGGCTGTGCGGGAGATGGTCATCGAGCCAGTAGGCGTCGTCCTCGGTCACCACGAGGAGCTCCTCGAACTTGACCCCCACCCCGTCCCGGCCGATGTGCGGCTCGAGGGCCCACAGCCCGGGGGCCGGCCGCCACCCCGCCAACGGTCCGTCGTTCCACACCGGATAGGCCCCGGCGTCCTCGCCCGCGGCGCGGCGCCCCGCACCGAGCAGGCCCTCGGCAGCCGCCGCACCGAACCCGGGCAACGCCGACGGGCCGGCCGGCTCGGCTCCGAGCGGGAAGACCAGATGCCCCAACGCCCTGTCCGGGTAGTGCGCGTGGCAGCTCTCCCACCCCCGCTGCGCCACCAGCCCGTCGAGCTCGCGGGTCAGGCTCTGCATGGTCTCGCCGGCCCGGACACCCTCGACCAGGAAGGTGCGGATCCGGGCCAGGCCCGCATCGAGCTCGTCGAAGACGTCGTTCTGCCCGAGCACGCACGAGTAGCCGACGTCGGCGGGGATGCCCTGCACGACCGGCGCCAGGTCGACGATCAGCGGGACGCCGGAGGCCAGGGCGGCCCCGGTCGGGAAGAAGGCGCGGCCCGGCAGCTGGCCCGAAGACGCCAGCTCCAACACGCCCACGGCCGAAGGAGCCGCCCACCCGTCGCCGAGCAGGGTACGACGGCCAAACCAGGCGTAGGGCTGGTGGAAGACCTGGGTCACGTCGTGCGCCGCCTGCTCCCCCACCATCAGCCGACAGAGGTCGGTCTCGGTCATGCCCTCCCGGAGCTGGCCCTCGACGGCGTCGGCCATGTCGTAGGCCAGGCGCTGGACCTGTCGGAATTGGTCGAGCTCCGCGGCGGAATACGGGAAGGAACTGCTGCTCACGTGGTGGGGACCCCTGTCAGGCGCTCGAACCGATGGAGCCGCCCGCCCCACTGGTGTTGTGCCGTGCAGCGTGGCACAGCCCAGAGGGGCCCTCCAACCCCGGCGGCGGGACCAGGGGGTTCAACCCGCGACCAGTGCGTCGGTCAGGACGTTGACCGCCTCGAGGGCGGCCGCGGACTCGGGGCTGAGGCCGTAGCGGGCGGCCAGGGTGGCCGGCGGGGTGTAGCTCACGGATGCGTTCTGGCCGGGCTCGGCCCAGATGAGCACCTTGAGCGGGAGATCCAGCGCGGCCAGCGGCGAGGCCGCCATGACGCCGGTCCCGGCGGCGGGGTTCCCGAAGATCACGAGGGTGGTCTCGCGCAGCTCCAGCCCGACGGCACGAGCCTCGGCCTGCTGGTCGATGACGGTGAAGACCTTCACGCCCTTGGACTCCAACAGGTCCAGCAGGCGTGCCACGGTGTCGGCCACCGAGCCCGGACTCGGCTTGGTGATCACACCGGGCCCGGCGCCCGCCCCTTCTGCGGCGCCGGGCATGCGCGTTAGGAGGCGGCGGCCCGCAAGGGCCTGGCCGCGTGGTTGTCCCGCAGCCGCTCCGCCGTCTCCCGGTCCCGCAACGGCATGCCGATGCCGATGGGGACGGTCGAGGCCGGATCGTTCCGGCACTGCACGCACTCGACCATCCACGCCCGGTCGGGACGCTGAGTGATCCTGGGATGATGGTTTTGCATTGCGGGCTCCTGCGCGTTCCCCTGAGGAACGGAACGATAGCCAGCGCCGGCGCCGAGGGAAACCCGTATGTGGGCGTCTGTGCCCGACCAGGGACCGGGCCTCAGGTGGCGAGTTGCGCCTCCGCCGGCCGGGCGATGATGTAGACCAAAGCGCCGAAGAACGGCACGATCAGAATGGCGAGCGTCCAGCCGGCCTTGGCCAGGCCGTGGTGATCACGCCGGCGGAAGTTGTCGACGAAGCACCAGATGATGAAGAACAACAACAGGAAGATCCCGGCGAACATCAGGAACGTCCAGAACAGGCTGAGCAGCGGCCACGTGTACGCGAACATGGTGTGCACCTCCAACGGCCGAAGCTAACGGCCGCCGTGGTGGAGCCGGTGGATGCCGCTGCTCGTCAGCCGCCGCTCGTCAGCCCGGTGATCGTCAGCCGCTGGTCACCAGCCCGTAGGTGCTCTTGGCCATGAGATAGAGGCCCAGGCCGAGCGACAGAATCACAATGACCTGATCGCGGTGCGCCGTGATCCACTCCAGCAGCGCGTTGAGCTTCGCCTTCACCTCGGCGGGCCGGAGGGCGGCGTAGGTCTCCATGACGAGATAGCTCGCCGAGCACAACACGCAGAAGGCGAACACGGCGATGTACTGCGTCGCGTTCGAGAGCTTCGCTGTGGTGATGTCGGCCACCCCGGCCGTCACCAGCACCCACGGCTGCAACAGGAAGGCGAGGCCGGCCGCCGTCAACGGGTTGACGCGGTCGACACCCCGCATCCAGCGAGGCTGTCCCTTCGGCTCGGACGCCCCCCAGGTACCCCAGCGCCGGTAGGCGATGCCCACGAGCACGACGCCGATGGCCAGCTTCAGCGCCAGGGCGCCCGTCGACGGGTTGCTGTTGGAGATGAGGGGCTTCCCCCCGGTGACGAGCACGACCAGGGCCACGATGGCCACCAGGGTGAGCATCCAGCCCAGGACGTAGCCCAGGCCCTTCATGAGTCCGCCCTCGGTGGCGAGTATCAGGATCATCGCGGTGAGCGGGAT
>DATAXG010000124.1:0-6483 GCA_036273055.1 Acidimicrobiales bacterium
GTACGCCGACGTGCACACGACGGCGCCGCCGGGCCACATCGAGTCCGTGGACGCGTCCACCAAGGAGGACTTCGCCGCCTGGGGGATGATGGTGGGGCGCCAGGAGGGCCGCTTCCTGGAGCTGCTGGTGTTCGCCACCCAGGCGAACAGCATCCTCGAGATCGGCACCTTCACGGGCTATTCGGCCATGGCCATGGCGGCCGGGTTGGGCAAGGACGGGTCCATCATCTCGCTCGAGGTCGACCCGCACCATGCCCAGGTGGCGCGGGGCAACATCGCGGCCGCCAAGCTCGAGAGCCACATCAGTGTGATCGAGGGCCCGGCCCTGCGATCGCTGGAAGAGCTGCAGGGCCCGTTCGACCTCGTCTTCATTGATGCCGACAAGGTCACCTACGACGCGTACTACGAGGCGGTGCTGCCCAAGCTGGCGCGGCACGGCCTGATCGTCGTCGACAACACGCTGCAGGGCGGCGGTGTCCTGGCCTCTGAGCGCGAACCGCACGAGGGCGCCCGGGCCCTGCGGGCCTTCAATGACAAGGTGGTCAACGACCCCCGGGTCGTCTGCGTCCTGACCACCATCAGGGACGGCGTCACGCTCATCCGCCGGGCCGGCTGACCGGATCGACGGAGCGACGGCCGCCGTGCTCGACTACCACCTCCACCTCTGGCCCCACTCTGAGCACGAGACGCCGCTGCGCCTGGAACAGGTGGCCGGGTACTGCGAGCGGGCCCAGGCTGCGGGCGTGACCGAGCTGGCGCTCACCGAGCACCTGTTCCGCTTCCGCCAGGCCGAGTCGCTGGTCGGCGGCTTCTGGGACGACGAGCGGGTACCCGCCGGGCTGGCCGAGAACATGGCCGAGTACTGGAAGTTCCACGCCACGGCGGACCTGGACGAGTACGTGGCGTGCGCGCAGGAGGCCAAAGAGGCGGGGCTGCCTGTGGTCATCGGGCTGGAGGTCGATTACTACGAGGGCCGTATGGACGAGGTGGCCGACCTGCTGGCCGGATACCCCTTCGACGTCTTGCTCGGCTCGGTGCACTGGGTCGGCGCCTGGCGCTTCGACGACCTCGACGACCCCGCGTCCATGGCCGAGTGGTCGGTGCGGCAGGTCGACGCCTGCTGGGACGCCTACACCGAGGCGCTCGAGGAGCTGGCGGCGTCGGGGGCCTGCGACGTGCTGGCGCACCCGGACCTCATTAAGGCGGCGGGCTACGTCCCGGACGCACCGGCCGAGTGGTGGGACCGCATCGCCGAGGCGGCGGTGTCCTCGGGCATGGCGGCCGAAGTCAGTTCGGCCGGCTGGCGCAAAACGGTGGGCGAGCAGTACCCCGCGCTGGGCCTCTTGGAGCGCTTCGTCGCCGGCGGTGTGCCCCTGACCACCGCGTCGGACGCCCACCGGTTGGAGCACGTGGCCGACCGGGCCGATGAGCTGCGGGCCGTGTTGGGCGCGGCGGGTGCCGGCGTCCTGCGGGGCTATCGGGAGCGCAGGGCCTATGCCGTCCCGGTGTCGGGACCGGCCGAAGGGACGGGCTGATGCCGACCCCCGCCGAGCTGGCCCTCAGCCACACCGACCTCAAGCCCGAGGAGCTCGAGCACCTGCAGCGGCTGCTCGGGAGCTGGAGCGTGCTGGCCGACCTCTCGTTCTCCGACCTCCTCCTCCTGGTGCCGGTGCACGCCACCGTGCTGAACGCCTCGCCGGGCGCCGCCGACGGGGCGGAGGCGGCGGGGGCGGGGGCGGACGCCGATCAGGCGGACGAGGATCCCGAGCTGGTCGTCCTCGGCCAGATGCGCCCCAACAACCGCCCGACGCTGGTCGACCAGGACCTCGTGGGCCAGACCGTCAACGAGTCGCAGTGGACACTGGTGGCCCAATGTCTCCACTCGGGAGAGATCGTGCGGGGCAGCATCCATCACCCGATCCTGGGCGAGCAGGTGCCCGTGGAGAACATCCCCGTTCGCTTCGACGGCCACATCATCGGGGCGCTGCTGCGGGTCTCGCTGGCGCCGCTCAAGGGGCCGACCAGCATGTACGAGCGGACCTATCTCGACGTGTTCGAGCGGCTGGCCGACATGGTGGCGCAGTCGGCCTTCCCATTCCCCGACGAGGATGTCGGCACCGAGGAGTCGCCCCGGGTGGGCGACGGCGTCGTGGTCGTCGACGCCGACGGGCGGGTGGAGTTCGCCTCGCCCAACGCCATGAACGCATTCCACCGCATGGGCATCTACACCCAGCCCGAGGGTCGCCGCTTCGGGGATCTCGACATTGAGGAGTCGGCCGTCGAATGGGCGTTGGCGACCGGCCGGCCGGTGGTCGAGGAGGTCGAGCGCCGCCCCGACGTCATCGTTCTGGTGCACTGCATCCCGCTGCTCTCCCACGGCGTGGTGACCGGGGCCATGATTTTGTTGCGGGACGTCACCGACGTGCGGCGCCTCGACCGGTTGCTGCTCTCCAAGGACGCCGCCATCCGCGAGGTGCACCATCGGGTCAAGAACAACCTGCAGACGATCTCGTCGTTGCTCAGCCTCCAAGCGCGCCGGGTGGGTGACCGGGCGGCGCGGGTGGCGTTGCACGAGGCCGAGCGCCGCGTGCGTTCCATCGCGCTGGTGCACGAGATCCTGTCGCGGGACCCGAGCGACCAGGTACCCTTCGCCGAAATCGTCAGCTCACTGGTGCAGATGGCCGAGGACTCGGTGGTCTCGTCCCAGCCGATCGTCATTTCGGTGCACGGGGACCTCGGCGAGGTCGCAGCCGATGTCGCCACGCCGCTCGCCGTCACGGTGGCCGAGCTGCTGCAGAATGCCGTCGAGCATGCCTTCGACCCCGAGGGCGCCGGCGGACAGGACGGGGCGGTGGGGTTGGAGGGCGCCGGGGGAGCGGCGGGGTACGCCCCGGTGGGCCATGTCGACCTCACACTGTCCAACGACGAGACGGCGCTCCGGGTCGAGGTGCGGGACGATGGGCTGGGCCTGCCGGCAGGGTTCGACATCGAGCGGACGTCGAGCCTCGGGCTGTCGATCGTCCGCGACCTTGTGGTCAGTCAGCTGGAGGGGACCATCTCCATGGAGCCGTTGCCGGCGGCCGACGGGGGCGGGACCCGCGTCGCCATCTCGGTTCCGGTGCGCGCCCCGCGGTGAACGGCGTCGCTCAGATGGCGACGCGCTGCGAGCGGCGGGCGGCCAGCCACGCCTTGCGCAACTTGCGCCGCTCTTCTTCCGACGTGCCGCCCCAGACACCGGACTCCTGGTTGGTGGCCAGCGCGAAGTCGAGACAGGGCTCGAGCGCGTCGCAGGCGTGGCAGACGCGCTTGGCGGCGTCGATCTGGTCGACGGCGGGGCCGGTCGTGCCAACGGGGAAGAAAAGGTCCGGTTCGGTGTTGCGGCAGGCGGCGGATCGCCGCCAGTCCTCCGCGTCCCAATCCACGGTCCGGTTCCACATGAGAGCCATCGAAATGTGCCTCCACCAGCATTGTGATCCTTTTCACATGATCGAACCCAGATGGTGTCCGTCAGGGAAAAGCGGGTTAACGGAGAAGAGGGTAACGGCCCGCCGGGGCCCAGGCAAGGAGTTTTTGGTGAAAGTTCGGAGCCTGTCACGGGGGAATCGTGACAGGGAGATGACGCGGATCCCATGACCGCCGTCTTTGCCCACAGGGGTTGCACAGAGGGATTCACCGAGAACACCCTGGACGCCTTCGTCGAGGCACGGCGGCTGGGCGCCGACGGCGTGGAGCTCGACGTGCGCCTCACGGCGGACGGGGCCCTCGCCGTCCACCACGACGCCGAGATTCCCGGGCGGGGCACCATCGCGCAATTGGAGGTGGCCGACCTGCCCGCCCACGTGCCGCTGTTGGCCGACGTCCTGGCGGTCTGCGAGGGCCTGGTGGTCAACGTCGAGATCAAGAACGCACCGCAGGACCCGGGATGGGATGCCGGTGAGTCCGTGGCGGCGCTCGCGGCGGCCGCCATCGACGAGGCCGGCTGGACGGCCCGGGTGATCGTGTCCTCCTTCCAGATGACAACGCTGCGTGCCGTGCAGGCGGCGGACGGCCGCCTGGCCCTCGGCGCCCTCTGGGGCTTCGGCACCGAGGTCGAGACGGCCCTGGCCCAGGTGGCGGACGCCGGGTTGGCGGCGGTCCACCCCTTCGTCCTCTCGGTGACACCCGAGCTCGTGGAGCGGTCCCACGCAATGGGCCTTGCCGTGAACGTGTGGACGGTCAACGCCCCTGAGGACCTGCGCGCCATGGTGGCGGCCGGCGTGGACACCGTGATCACGGACCGGCTCGGCGACGCCCTGACCGCCGCGGCTGCCGGGGGCTGAAGGGCCCGGGCGCCCGTCCCCGCGGACGGGACGCCTCCGAAAAGGGGCTTGTCACTGGGCCGAATGGCGGGGAACCGCCCTGGTCCACAAAGATGGTCGGCCATGAACGTCGTCGTATGCGTCAAGCAGATACCCGATCCGGCCGCCCCGGCCGCGCTGAATCCGGGTACCAACACCCTGGACCGGTCCGGCAAGCTCATCATGGACGACTCGGACAACTACGGGGTCGAGATGGCCCTCCAGCTCGCCTCGGGCGACGGCGACGAGGTCACCCTCGTCTCCATGGCACCCGGTGGGGAGACCTCGGGCCTGCGCACTGGCCTCGCCATGGGCGCGGCGAAGGCAATTCTCGTCAGTGACGATGCGCTGGCCGGCAGCGACGCGCTCGGCACAGCCCGGGTGCTGGCGGCCGCCATCGCGCGGGCCAATCCCGACCTGGTCGTGATGGCCACCGAGTCGACCGACGGCTACACAGGCACGCTGCCGGTGCAGGTGGCCGAGCTCATGGGGTTGCCCTCGGTCACGTTCGCCAAGGCCATCGCCGTGGAGGGCAGCTCGGTGAAGGTGGAGCGCCAGACCGAGGCGGGCTACGACGAGGTCACATGCCCGCTGCCGGCGCTGGTCACGGTCACCGCCGGGGTCGTCGAGCCCCGCTACCCCTCCTTCAAGGGGATCATGGCCGCCAAGTCCAAGCCGGTGGACAACCTCACGGTGGCCGACCTCGGGATCGACGCGTCGCAGGTCGGGGCCGCCGGCGCCGGACAGGAGATCACCGACGTCTCGGACGCCGAGGCACGTGGGGCGGGAGAGATCGTGGTGGACGATGGTGACGGCGCGCAGCGCGTCGTCGCCTTCCTCGAGCAGTTGAAGGTGGTCTGAGATGCCGATCGGCAAGGTGTGGGTACTGGCAGAAGTGGGCGACAGCGGGCCGACGCCGGTCACGCTCGAGCTCCTGACCGAGGCCCGAGCGGTCGCCTCGACCGTCGAGGCCGTTGCCTGGGGCGCCGATGCAGCGTCGCTCGCCGGTCCCGTCGGTGAGTACGGCGCCACCACCCTCTACGACGTCGGCGACCTGGGTGGCGCGCTGCCCGGCGTGCCCGTGGCCGCCGCGCTGGCGGCGCTCATCGAGGGCGGCAACGCCCCCGATGTCATCCTCGTTGCCGCCACCTACGACGGGCGGGACGTGGCGGGCCGGCTCTCGGCCAAGCTCGGCCGCCCGGTCCTGACCAACGTGACCGGCCTGGTCGAGAGCGGCGGTGGGCTGTCCAGTCAGCATCCCGCCTTCGGTGGGTCGCAGATCGTCACGGCGCGTTTCACCGGCGCTGGCCCGGCCATCTTCATCATCCGGGCCAAGTCGTTCGCGCCCGAGCCTTCCGGTGGCGCCGCCGCGGCAGTGGTGCCGGCCCCCGTGCCCGACGTGGCCGCGACCAACACGGCCAAGATCGTGGAGCGGCACGTCGAAGAGCGCTCCGGTCCCAAGCTCGACGAGGCGGCGGTCGTCGTCTCGGGCGGTCGCGGGCTCGGCGAGGCGGCCAACTACGCGCTGATCGAAGACCTGGCCAAGCTGCTCCACGGTGCGGCCGGCGCCAGCCGCGCCATCGTCGACGCCGGCTGGGTGCCCTACTCGCACCAGGTTGGGCAGACGGGCAAGACCGTCAAGCCGACCGTCTACATCGCCTGCGGGATCTCGGGCGCCACCCAGCACCTGGTCGGGATGAAGGGGTCGAAGAACATCGTCGCCATCAACAAGGACCAGGAGGCGCCGATCTTCTCGGTGGCCGACCTCGGGATCGTGGGCGACGTCCATAAGGTGCTGCCGGCGCTCATCGAGGCGCTCAAGGCCAAGGGCTGATTCTCCCGCTCCCGGGGTCCCGGACCCCGGGGTTGCCGTCCCGGGCGGGTGCCGGCGCACCGTGGCGGCGGCATGGAGAACGAGCAACCGGCCTGCCGGGCCCAGGTGAGGGGCCCTCGCGCCTGGTGCGTGCACGTTGGGCGCGGGCGACCGGCAGTACATTCGGCGCAAACCGCTGATCGCACCTGATGCTCTTTCCCACAATCGACTTCGCCATCTTCTTCGCCATCGCCTTCACGGTGAACTGGCTCCTCAACCCGTACGCGGGCTGGTGGAAGCTGTCCATGATCGGCCTGAGCTACGTGTTCTACG
>DATAXG010000125.1:0-53471 GCA_036273055.1 Acidimicrobiales bacterium
AAATCGACGAACTGCCCTCGTTGTATCCGTTCTGATCGTGGGAGCAGGCGTTCTTACTGGTGCAATAGCTTCTGGGACGGCGTCGCCAGGGTCGAACCCGCCTCAAACGGTGTCCGCCGATCAGTTTGAGTCCATGTCTACCGCCGCTCAGGACAGTACCCTCGTCTGCGAGTCGTCTCAGATTGTTCTCACCCGAACCGGCTCAATGCCCACCCAAGCAACCGTGTTCCATTCGACGCGGGCTGCAGCAGTCCAGACGGTTAGCGCTAGTTCAGTCGGGTTTGATTCAACCGAACCGGTGGTCGTTGTCGAATATCAATCATCACCCGGCGAGACATTTACTGATCACGACGCAAGATCCCTCTCTGGGGACAAGAATTCCATCGTGGGTCCGGTCATCACCTTTGTATATGACGGACAGACCGGCAATAGCACTGACTATGGGATTGGCCCCACTCCCGATGTGTCGGCGCTTGGTGCTCCCAGTTCGGAACCCGTGCCCTCGACCTGCTGAGGCACCTGACGAGAGTCTCCCTGGTTGTGGAGCGCTGCTACGAGGGCGGCGCCTTGACATAACTCGGGATCAAGCCTAGGCCCCGCTGAATCAGAGAAAGCGGAGGGACTCGTGGGGTTTCGTCGAACAGGTAATTTCACCCTTACGTTCTGCTTCGATCATTGTGTTCTGTCTAGCAGGATCAGGCGATCCCGCACTTCGTGCGAGTTCGAATAGGAGCGACTACGGACCACCACCAAGATTCGACAAACCAATTTGAGATTTTTCGACAGTCGGCCATCTCTTGAGCCGATGCCCGCCGCGGTCAGTTGATGTCCTGCCGAATGAACAGGGCGATACCGACGACCGCCAGTGCGCCGGCCCAGGCGGTCAGGGTGATGGCGCCGGTGCCTGGTGCGAGTAGGTGGTGTTCGCGGAGGCCCATGAGTGCGTCCGAGGCACGGGTTGGCATGAACCGCCCTACAGAGGGGGCGAGGCCGAAGAGCAGGTTGTCGACGACGAGGCCCCAGGCGAGGAGTGCAATGACGGCGCCGACTTGGTTGTGGATGATCGCGCCCAGCCCGGCGCCGATCGCGCCCCAGAGGACCGCGCCGGCGAGACCGCCGAGAGTGAGCAGCAGGATGTCGCCGCTGCTGATTACGACGGTGATGCCACGCCCGTCGAGGGTCGCGTAGCCGACGGCCCAGTCGATCGCCTCGGCGAGTATCCCGAATGCGATTCCGGCCAGTGCGCCGGCGATGGCCTTGGCGGCCAGGACGTGTGAGCGGACGGGGTTGAACAGGATCGTCGGGCGGATCGTGCCGAAGCGGTACTCGCTCGTCACGAGCAGCACCCCGGCAAGTGCCGCGAATACGCCTGCCAGACTGCTGGTGCTCAGCAGCTCGCGCTGGTTCTCCTTGCCCATGAGGCCACTTGGATGGCTGAGGAGCCCGGTGAGCAGCGTGACGAGCAGAATCAGCGCGATCATCCCGACGATCAACGCGATCGTGGTGCGAGTCGAGCGAAGCTTCAGCAGCTCTGCCCTGATCTGCGCGGTCATGCCGGTGCCTCCGAGGTCAGTTCGAGGAAGATGTCCTCCAGCAGGCCTGCGTCGTTGACGAGCTCGTACACCGGGACGCCGGCGGCGAACGCGATCTCACCGACCTGCTCGCTCGATGCTCCCTCGACGAGCAGCGTGCGGTCGGTGCCCATCGTTACCTGCAGTGCCTCGTTACGCAGCGCCTTGGTGAGCCGCTGCGAGTCGCCGCTGCGGACGCGTACCGCGCCGCCGGCGCGCGCGGTCAGCTCGGCCAGCGGGGACGAGAGCACGAGCCGTCCGTGACTGATGATGAGCACCCGGTCGACGGTCTGCGCGACCTCGGCGAGGACATGGCTGGAGATGAGCACGGTGCGGCCCTCCGCGGCCATGCCGCGTAGGAAGTCCCGCAGCCAACGGACTCCTTCGGGGTCGAGCCCGTTGGCCGGTTCGTCGAGTACCAGCAACTCCGGGTCGCCGAGCAGTGCCGCTGCGAGTCCGAGCCGCTGGCGCATCCCCAGTGAATATCCCTTCACGCGCCGGTGGGCGGCGTCAGCGAGCTCTACCAGTCGCAGCACCTCGTCGGAGCGTGAGTCAGGGACGTCGACGGCTTGGCCGAGCATCCGCAGGTGATCGCGCCCGGTTCGGCCGGGATGGAAGTCGGTCGCCTCGAGCACAGAACCGATCTGCAGTGCCGCACGTGGCAACTGGGCGTAGGGATGGTCGAACACCAGTGATCGTCCGCTCGTCGGCGCCACCAGGCCCAAGAGCATCCGCAGCGTCGTCGTCTTGCCCGCGCCGTTCGGGCCTAGGAAGCCCGTAATCGTTCCGGCCTCCAACGCAAAGGACAGATCCGTGACTGCCGCGACCTCACCGAAGCGCTTGGTCAGGGACTCAGCCTCGACGACCGCCGTCACCGGCGTGGCCGGTCCTTGGGCGGCACCGCGGTGTCACCGGAGCTCTCTTGCGCCGCTTCTCCGGCCAGATCGGGGACCGCATCCAATCGGCGCAGAACCTCCGATATGTTCACGCCGAGAGCACCCAGCATCACCGCTGCGGCATCTGGTGGTCGGAGAGCGAGGATCTGGGCCAGCACCTCGGGGCCGGTGACCTGGAACTTCCGATGACCCTTGGGCTTGTACGCTTCCTCGAGTACTTTCTTTGCCGCGGGCGTCATGCGGAAGCGGTCCTTCTTCGCCACGTCTCTGATCCTCGGCTTCTTCGGCACGGCGCGCATCGCGAGCGGGGGAGCATCGGCGCCCGGCCCCAGACCGACACCGGCCAGGGCTTCCCGGTCGAGCAACTCGAGGGCCTGGCGAGCTTGTTGCAGGTTCACGCCCAGCACGGCCTCGGTCGAGGGGTCCTCGAACAAGGCGAGCAGGATGTGATCGGTGCCGGTGCGGCGGTCACCTCGGCGACGCGCCTCTTCGCTGGCCCGCAGATAGATGGCCCATGCGTGAAGCGTCTCTGGCCCAGCGGGTTCCGTGGTCATGACGTCTCCTTGCTGTATTTGGTGTGCACCGACTGGCGGGTGATCCCCAAGGCGTCTCCGATCTGCTGCCACGACCAGCCACGGTCTCGAGCAGCCGCGACGTTGTGTGCTTCGACCCTCTCAGCCAGGCGATGGAGTGCCAGCGAGGCGCGAAGCCCACATGCCGGGTCATCTGACGAGAGATGCAGGTTGAGATCCTCGACATCCATAGCTGTCAGTCTGGACTGACGGCAGGGTCATTGTCAACCTAAACTGACGCAGCCTCTGTTGCGGGCTGCTCGCTGAGGGGTCGCTCTTGGAATCGTTCCAACCTTGCGCATCGCCCAAGCCCAACCGATCTGTCACACAGGGACCACCCATACCTGTTCACGGCCTTGCGAGTCGTCGACCTCTTCTTCGATGTGGTCCGGCGTGCGCGCTACGTGCGCGATGTGTCCTCAAACGGTCAACGCAACGGCTGCTTTGGCGAGCGCCCGAGATGGTGTCATCCAACCCGGGGCGGTTCATTGAACCTTGGTCGATAGGGTCGGGCAAGTGATCGACTTCAGGTTGACCAGATCCCTGTTGCGATTCATCGCAGTTCTTGCAATCGGGCTGACGGCCGCGGGTTCCGTCATCGGAGGCACGGCTGAAGTCGCTGGGGCGACCTGTTCACAAACGTCGAATTGGCCCTGTCGCGGGGGCGACCCCGGTGGACACGTGTTGAAGACACTCCGACAAGACGTGTACGCCGCTGCGCGGGTCAACGGAGATCGCATAGCGCATCGCTCATACGATTCGTTCTGGACAGTCGGCGAGTCTTGCGGCTTCGGGCCCGACGGGTGGAGCAAGACGATGGCGATGGCCGTCTTCGCTACGTCTCTTCGTCGCTCCGTCCTCACGAGGGGAATTCAGCGCTCCCTTGGTCATGAAGGATGGATGCCGGGACCAGTGACGAATGCTGGTCAAAAGGAGGTCGTCGCCCAGTGGATCCGCGCTTTGCACGGTCAGGTCGCAACGATCCAGCTGTTCCGGGTTACGTCTGCGAACGGGGTAGTCGACACCATGACCGGAAGTCGCGCCGTGCGACGCGGACAATCAGGCTGGGCACTGGCCGCGAGCTGGCAACCACGGCCAGCCGGGTCGCAATGTCCGTAAACATACGTGGGTCGATCATCTCGACCCCCCATCATGAACAGTCGTAATCGATGCCGGGCCCCAGTCACCTACAACGTTACGGATGGGTCCCAAGAGGAATCAAAGAAGTCCCGTAAGGGACCCGTCAACGCGACGGATCGGCCGCTGGGTCTGCTCAGAGTCAACAAGCAGGCGCAGCTGGACACGCTCCACCGATGAATTCGCGGGACTGGCAACGTCCAACTGTCGGTACCCATAAGGTGCGCTTGCGAAGGCACCGGCAGAGAGCAGGCGCGGAGCGACAGAGAGGATTGGACCATGGCAGAGGAAGCCAAGACCGTTGACGTATCACGCAGAATCGTGGCACCTGCGGCCCGTATCTTCAGAATCCTGGCGAATCCGCAACGACACATGGATTTCGACGGATCCGACATGCTCCGGGGAGCCGTTCCCGACCGTCCCATCTCCGAAGTGGGCGATACCTTCACCATGAAGATGCATCGGCTCGGGGACGACTACCTGATGCTCAACTATGTGGTGGAGTTCGAGCCAGATCGGCGCATATTTTGGGAACCGGCTCCCGGAGACCCTTCTCGGGCTGAAGGTGATGATCCATCCAAGGTGGGCATTCCTGCGGGCTACCGCTGGGGCTACATCCTCACTCCGGACGGGGACGATGCCACTGTCGTCACCGAGGTCTTTGACTGTGGCACTGTGACGGAGGAGGTCCGCCATTCCCTGTTGAGCGATGGCGCGGCGTGGATCAACGGGCACAATTCGATGCGTGAGTCCATGACGGCCAGCCTGGAGAGGCTCGAGAAGATCAGCACCGAGTAGGGCCGATGCCGGGGCGCGTCTATGAGTCGGTTACGGGGTCCCTCGCGTAGCAAGCCGCCACCGTGCGCCGGCTGGCGGGCATGCCCGCAATTTCCACACGTCGTACTGCCCGGTTCGTGCCGGGTGAACCCGACCTCATCGCGCGACGGTTGTTCAGGCCTTGGACGTGACCGGACTGACGTTGTAGCGCAGTTCCCCGGTCGACACGTCAATGTCGTAGTACTCGACGCCGCTCTCCACCTGCGGGTCGTCCGCGCCGAAGGCCACAGCGATCTTGTTTGCGGCATTGCGAACGACATCGAGGGTCAGCTCGGTCGCGGCGCCGGGACCTAGAGCAGCGACGACCAGCTCGCCGAGCCCGTGGGGCCACTGGATCGGCTGCCACACGAAGGCATCTACGACCTGGAGGGCCAGGGCCTGGGCGTCGGAGATGCCGCTCGGATCCCTGTCATCGAACAGATCGCTCCGACCGGCCTGATCAAGGGCACTCACGCTCCTACGGGACTGGCAGAGCCGGCAGTCATGGGCTCTCGCCCCGCGGAGCCTTACCAGTTCGGAGGTCACTGGATCGAGGCCTGACAGTTTGGCCACCTCGAGAAGGAATCGTTCGTGGGCCACCCATGGATCGGTCTCGACAGAAGTCGGGATCGGACGCCATTCTTCGCCGAAGATCTCGCGCCATGCGGAAGCGGTGCGAATCATCATGTCCTCGGTCCAAACGGCAAGGATGAAGGTTGGGGCAGTGGCACCGAGTTCGGCCAGCCCGGCTGCTCGAACATCGGGTGTCATTGATGCCACGTCGACGACCATCTGTTCGGCGAAGGCCACCGTGTCAGATCTCGGCACCGCAGGAGCGGCCGGGTCGAGGCTGCCCCGAGCGATGGCACGAGCCCGCTCCGTCAGGTCGGTCGGCGTGGCAGAGGCGACTGCGTCGATCAATTTGTCCCACACGGCGAAGGCCGCCGGCGCCTGATCTCGGGCGATCACGTGTCGACCCTAGTGGTCATTTGACGCGTCATGAGAGCCTCACGGGCCGGCCCGGAGAGATGCCCGGGATCTCGCGGAGTTCCTGATCGCAGGTGACCAGTTGCGCAAAGGGTGAGACGCTTACCGGGCCTAGAGTCGCGAGTATCCCGACAAGCGAGGTGACGATGCCTGGAGAGAGGCGGTTGGTAGCCGTCATCTTGGAGGTTTCCGACTTGGAGAAATCGGTTTCCCTGTACCGAGATGGATTTGGACTCGATCTCCGTGCAGGCGACAACGCCGTCGAAGATCGTTGGATCGGGGGAGTCCACGCAGAGATCTCCTGGACTCAGGGTACCTATCTTCATTTCGCCCTCTACCCCGCCAAAGGGCGCCCGACGAATGGCGCTCAGATCAGCCTCTCGGTCGAGGACATCGGAGCTGCTCATGCGGCGGCACGAAACGGTGGTGCCCGAGTTCTCCACGACCCCCGAGACGAACCATGGGGCCGAAGCGCACGTTACGAGGACTTCGACGGAAACGTGATCGAACTCACGCAACTCTCTTAGATTCCCATGCCGAAGAACATGGCCTCTCTCAGTCCGCCCAAATCGAGGCCCAGCGGAACGGCAGCGTCAAACGTTCATCTGACGAGCCTCGAAGATGGTCCCTTGCAGGTTGACTTGCGTTCTGACGAGTTCCTTGAGTGTGGGCTGTACGCCGGAAGGTGAGGCGTGGGGTCGGCATACTGGGCTCCATTATGTGCGCCAGCTACGACAATGAGTCTCAACTCAAGGCTCTCGGAAGACTCCATGAGCTGTTCCAATCCCAAGGGATCGACTACTGGGTATTCGGAGGCTGGGCGGTCGATCTTTACGCAGGGCGTCTGACGCGACCTCATGCCGATATCGACGTCGCGGTCTGGGTGAAGGACCTGGATCGCATTGACAAGATGCTCGGTCAAGCTGGCTGGCACCACGCACCCCAGGGCAACGAGGACGGGTATACCCAATACATCCATGAAGGGGCACGCCTTGATCTCGCGTTCCTCGCCAGAGACGACAATGGCGATGTCTACACCCCAATCCAAAACGGCCGGGGCGACTGGCGTTCCGGCGCATTCGGCGACGACGTCGCGACCCTACTGGGCGTGCGCGCCCACGTCGTGAGCTGTTCTTCGCTGCTTTCGGACAAGCAGGAGGTGCAGACCGATCCGTCCACACGCGCCAAGGATCGACTCGACGTGGCAGTACTGATCCGTGTTCTCCAGGGGTTGTGAGAACCATCGGAAGTGCCGGCACTCGGCGGTCGAAGGACGTCCCGGCGAAGGCCGCCCCGCACGCATCGGCACGGAGGCAGTCCCACCGTCCACCAAATTAATTCTGGTCCGATTTAGCCACACCGAGCCGCCGCATCGATGGGCAGGTCGCCTCCCCGGCGAGCAGGGTGTCACCCCTTCTGGTCGTGTTGACCGTCTGCGCCTGCGTGATCCCCTCGCGTCAGAAGTGGGAAGAAGTGGCCGGCAACACTCCTGAGAAAGCCAACGACCAATCTGGGCGTCAGGGCAGTTCCAGGGTCGTTGAGCTCTGCCGGGAGCTTCACCTCCATCTCCCTCGCCTTGGCAATGAGGGCTGGCCCCATGCCCTTGCCAAGCCTGCTCAGTCCCTTGCCCACCACTTCGTGGTCCATCGTCCACGCCGGCACGGGAAGCGACTTCACGTTTGCCCAGTTCTTCGGCTCACGGGGGACGGCAAGAGAGAAGACGTGGTCGAACGTGCGGGCCGAGGCATCCCGCCCGGTGAAGGCCTCACCGAGTCCCCAAGTCTTGCGCAGCGTGGCGATCAAGGACGTGTGTCTGTACTCCTCGTTGTAGACGGACCCAGGTTCGACCCAGGGCGAAACGATGACGGCGGGTACTCGGTACCCGGAGCGCTCGAACGTAAATCCGCACTCGCCAGGGGCTGCTGAGGGGTCAGGTGGCGGGACCGGTCCCGGAGGAACATGGTCGTAGGTGCCTCCGGGCTCGTCCCAACCGATCAACAGCGCTGTGTTCCAGACGTTCGCCCCGCTCTCAGAGGTGGCTGACCGGTAGGCGGTGTACACCTGCTCCAAGAACGCCTCGCCGGACAGCGTCGAGGACGGGCTGTCGACCTCAATGTCCACTTTGTCCGAGAAGGAGCGGCCCATCGCCGGGTGATAGTCGCCGTGTCCGGCCATCATGTTCGGCTCGATAAGCGCGAAGTTCGGGAGAGTGCCGGCTGCGGCATCCTTCTCGAACTCGGCAAAGGGTACGAAGTGGGTCGCCAGGTGGTCCTTCAGCCGGGGATAGTGGATCAATCCCGTGAACGACAGTGGCATGGGCTCCATGACGTAGACCTTCCAGGTCTTGCCGTGGGCTTCGAGCCGTTCGAAAATCGTCTCGGTGTCGTTCTTCGTGAACCATTTCCTTATGGGACTGTTCACGACCGCACCCGACGAGGTGGCGGCAGTCCAGAACGAGCGGTTCATAAAGGTCTGCGACGGAACCTCGCAGAACCAGTGGTCGAAGACGCCAAAGTCCCGAGCGAGTCCGTTCAGCACCGGGAGCTGTTCTGGGGTGTACCCGGTCATGATGTGGGCGTACTCGTCGTAGGTGGGCTGGCGGGCGATCTCTCCGGTGAACGTCGAGATGTAGTCCGTCACGAACCCATCCATCGTCGGACTCGCCCCCGGAGCAGGTTCGTTCCACGGCGCCGAGGCCGCATCTCCGGTCTTGAATCGGTTTTGGTCGTCGAGGACGTTGAACAACTGAGTGTTCGTGTGGAAATACTCCTCGCCCGAGTCCGGATTGGGCGAGTCCATATCGGTGGCGATCGTGTAAGGAACGACCTTCCGGTCGGCACCGTGCTCGGCCCAGGAGGGGATCGGGTTATTCAGGTTCTTGCCGATCACTCCCTCGAAGGTCTTGCCGTCGTCGGGGCCGTAGAGGTGTCCGAGGACATTGTCGAAGGAGCGGTTCTCGAAGAGCACCAGTACGACGTGGTCAAGGGCACGGGACGAATCGAGTGTTGGCATCAGCTCCTGTTCCTCCCTCACAGAATTGAGACATCGGGCAAGCTGGAATGTAGTCCCAGAAGGCTGACAGGTCTGAAGTCGTGTCCCGCGAGGTGGCCCGAAATGTCTTGGCGGGGAAGTCCGGTCCTCGACTGGGGCGGCTTTGTCGAAACCGAGCGCCGGAACGCAACGTGAACCAGTATTGGATCCTCGCGACATCGGCTCAGGACTTGCGGGGGCAGGAACGGGTCGCCACCTGAGGAGGTGCGTATTGGCTGAGCTGACTGCGCCCGAAGACGACATGGTGCTGTGCCATTTCATTGTGTCGGACGACGTCGAACGTTCCAGACGCTTTTATACCGAAGTGCTCGGCGGTCGGGTGGTGTTCTCCGGAGACGTGACCAGTGTGAATGTGGTGATCGAGGTGGGGCAAACCACCGACCCGAAGGGCGACTGGTCGCCGTGGTAGCTGTCCGACTCAGCGGTCGCTCCTTCGCCCGAGACTGCCTGCTTTCAAGCGATCGAGCCTCTGGAGCGCGCACTTGTCATACTGCGCACGTGTCGAAGTTCGGCCTTCTCGAGATTCGAGGCGATCGAGGCCTCGTGGGATTCCGCGACGTCCTACGGCGGGGTGGTGAGGCCTGACAACCCTGCGTATGGTCAGTGCTATCCCACTGCTCGAGTGGTCCAGCACTTCTTTCCCGAGACCGAAATCGCCGAAGGCGAGGTTTGGGCAGGGCGTGAAGCGGAGAAGCACTCTTGGAACGTCGTGCGCCAACGAAATTCCGTTTCACATCGACCTCAGTTGGCAACAGTTTCCCCATGGGTCAATGGTGGGGGCGTACAGAAATCCGCGACCGATCGACGTTGGCTGACAGCCCCGAAACGCAGGAGAGGGTTGAGATCCTGTTGCATCGGGTGGCGGCCCGGCTCGCCGCCCGAGACGGAATCGAGGGTGGCGCCGAGCGTGCAGGACGTTGACCGTCTCAGGACGCGAGGCGTGGCGCCAGGACGCCAGCGGAACACCGGCCGGTGGCGCCTTGGTGCGCATGCTGGAAGCATGGCGTCACAGCCACCCGAGTGAACCGGGGGAGAAGAGGAGAGAGATGACACCACCCCGCGACGATCTGCCGGTCGTCGAGGACCCGGAACCCCTCCATCCAGAGGACGCCGCCGATGTCGCTCCCCTCGACAGTGAGGTCGATTTCGACGACGAGCAAGAGGACGACCAGGCTCTGCTCGACGAGAAGGAGGCTTCAGAGGCCGGAGTGCTCCTCGACGATCCCGAAGAGCTCTCCGAGGAAGGCGACCAGTAATTGGTTCAGCCAACCGCTGATGACGCGCTGGGGAGGTTGGAGCCTCTCGTTGGCGAGTGGACCCTGGCCGCCTCACCTCCTGGTGGAGAGGCCTGGCCCGGCGGCGGCACATCCATATTCGAGTGGCACCCGTCTGGAGCACATCTGATTCAGCGCACCATGATCGAACTGCCTGAGGCTCCCGACAGCGTCTCCATCATTGGGTGCGACGCCGGCAACGGCACGTATTTCCAGCTCTATGCCGACGACCGCGGAGTGTGCCGCGTGTATGAGATGAGCATCGGCGATGGAGAATGGAAGCTCTGGCGGGTCGGTGAGCCGTTCGCACAGCGCTTCACCGCCACGTTCGGCGAAGGGGGCGACGCGATCTTCGGTTGCTGGGAGATGTCCGAGGACGGGGTCAGCTACGCGACCGATTTCAACCTGGTCTATCGGCGGTCGGCTCCCGTGACCGGCTGATCGATTGACTGGACCCAACTCTTTGCGGCGGCGATCAGACGGAGAGGTCCGTGCTTCTCGTTGACGCCGCCAACGTCATCGGATCTCGTCCAACGGGCTGGTGGCGGGATCGCGCCGGCGCCGCCAGGAGCTTCGTGGCCCAGGTGCGAGCGGCAGTCGATTCTGCACGGATCACCCAACCCGTTGTCGTGGTCCTCGAGGGCAAGGCGTGCTCTGGCGTCCCCACCGGCCTGGCTGACGGCGTGACGGTCTTGCATGCGGTTGGCAGCGGCGATGACGCCCTGGTCGAAGCCGTGTCCGATGCTTCCGATCACGAAGTGACGCTTGTCACCGCGGATCGTGAACTTCGTCGGCGGGCTGAGGCACTCGGTGCCGCCGTGGTCGGGCCCAGGTGGTTGCTCCATCTCCTCGAGCCGTGATCTGAACGAACGGCTTCCTGGTGGGGCAGACCGTGCGTGAACACACGTCGTGAGACGTCTCGGAAAATAGGGGGGCGGGGTGATGCGTATACCCGTACACAAGGGCATCGGCATTCACCCCGCCCCCCGACAATCCTGGCGGTTGGCTTCGTCAGCCGAATAGAGCCATCCGACCCGCGTGGCACAACACCGTCACAACAGGCCGTCACAACGGGACAGGCGTCGCCGATCGCCGGCTCCGCCCCCTGCCACCCGGTCCGGACGTGCCGTGAGCAGGCTCGATCTAGGCGCAGACTACCGGGATCGGGTCGAGGCTCACGCGCGTCCGCCCCGGGCGGACCTGCGTGGGCAGGGTCTGGGGAGACGTGAGATGGAGGGTCATGCCTCGCGTCACTCACTCGACCGCTGCGGCAAGGGAGCGGGGCCGGACGTTGCGAGAGCCCGCCCTGCAGTCGTCCTTCGTGTAGCCCATGCGGTCGGGTCGACGCTGCATCTCTCCGACGATGCCGGCCACCCGAACCCCACGCCGATGCACGACCGTCCAACGCCCGAGCAGGAGGCCAAAAGTCGCCGTCCCATAGGATCTCCACCACTGGGCGACGGGGCGACGGGGGTGCACTGTGACGCGAACCGATGAGAACCGACAGCTGATCGAAGGTTTCTGGGTCGATCTCTACCGGCAGGATTTCGCTGCCCTGGGCGCCCGTTTTTACGAAAACGGGGAGTACACCGACATCGTGACGCCTGCGGACGACGTTGCGCGCGGGCCGGCCGAGATCACCGCCCGCTTGCGACTCGCCTTCGACAAGTTGTCCAAGTTGTTCGACGAGCCGCGTCACATGGTGGCGGGTGACCAGGTGGTGATGACCGAGCACATCGAGCACTGGGAATGGCCGACCGGCGAAACGATGGCGCTCGACGTGGCATCGGTGCACGAGATCCGCAACGGGACGATCATCCGATGGTGGGACTACTGGGATATGAACGTGCTTATCGCAGCGGCTCCGCAGTGGTGGTTCGAACACGTCGTGCAAGGCTGGAAATAACCCTGAGGCGGGCGAGACCAGTCAACTCTCGGACAATCGCGCTGCATCTCCATGGCGGGGACGCCGATACCGCGGTGTCAACGTTTCGACGCGGAGGGGCAGACATGGACAGGCATCTGGACTTTGAGTTCGAAGTGGGGGAGAGCGAGCGTCACAACGTGGCCTTCGAGTTCGACCAGCTCTGGGGCCCGCTGAAGATTTCGGTGGACGGCAAGCGGGTCATCAAGAAGCTCGGGATGTTCAGCCTGAAGCAAACCAGTCGCTACGAGTTCTCGGTCGGTTCGAGCGAGCCGCACGAGGTCCGGATCGAGAAGTCCCGCAAGGCGCTCTTGGGCGGATTCCAGGCACAGGAGTGCGTGGCCTATGTCGACGGCGAGGAAGTCGGGCGCTACTCCAACGCCGCCTGAGCGCGGAGCTCGGCGACACCGGGGTCGAGACGAGCGGCCGCTCATGCCACGCCGCGGCCCGAGCCCAGCGTGGTTACCGCCCCGTCCAGATCGGCGGCCGCTTCTCCAGGAATGCAGCGACACCCTCCCGGGCGTCGGCTGATCCCGCCGCGGCCCGGAGCGCCTGATTCGTCTGCTCCCAGCCCAGGTCGTCGTCCGCGGCGATGATGTCGTTGACGGCGGTCAGACACGACTGGACGGAGACCGGCGCATTGGCGCAGAGCAGGCGGGCCAGAGCCAGGGCCTCATCCAGCGCCTGGCCGGGCGCCGTCAGCACGTTCACGAAGCCCACGTCGTAGGCGCGCGCTGCCTCAATCGGTTGCCCGGTGAGGATGAGTTGCCGGGCGATGTTGAGGGGGAAGGCCCTGGGCGCCCGGAACAGGCCGGCGCAGGTCGGGATCACGCCGATGGTGACTTCGGGCAAGCCAAACCGAGCGGTTCCACCGGCCACGACCAGGTCGCACGCCAGGACCACCTCGAGACCGCCGCCGAGGGCTGGCCCCTCGACCGCTGCTATCAGCGGCTTTCGGCGCCGGCGTCGGATGAGGCCGTACTCACCGCCCCGCGGCGTGCTGTAGTCGCCGCCGGCGGTCAGATCGCTGCCCGCGCTGAAGACGTCGGCTGTGCCGGTGAGGACGCCGGCCCACAGGTCGGGATCGTCGTCCAACTCGTTGAGCGCGTCATCGAGGGCGTCGGCCATCGCCCGGTCGATGGCGTTGCGCTTGCCCGGCCGTTCCATGGAGATGACCAGCACATGCCCTTCGCGGCGTGTTCCGACGCGATGGTCGGTGTCGTCAGTTGCCGTCACGCATGCCCCCGTCCTTGCACCGGAAAGCGGCCAGGATAGGACGGCCCCGGTCGTATGCCCCACCCCCGACGCCGGGCGTCACCGCTGCGGGCGCCCATCTCGTCCAACTGGTCGTTCTTCCGGCCCCCCGACGGAATGCGCGGGCCCCAGTTCGCCCCGAACTCGAACTGGCCTGCGTCGTACGGCCGTCCGGACCCGAGGGAAGCGGCCGGACCTGGTTGCACAGGGGATGAGGGCGGCCCGGACGGGCATGAAGCCCTCACAGGAGGCCGGCCGCCTACCATGCTGGCAGTGATCCGGTCGTCCACGAATTGGTTGGCGGGCTGATGGGCCGTCGGATTCGCTGGCTCGGGGTGATCATGGTGGTCTGCCTCGGACTGGTCGTCGCGCAGCTGGTCAACATTCAGCTGGTCAAGGCCAAACAGCTCCAGAACTCGCCGCACAATCCCCAGATCGCCGCACAGCAGTACATCAATCCGCGGGGCAGCATCTACGCTGCCGACGGCACCGTCCTGGCCAAGTCCGTCCCGACCCCGCCGGGGACGAAGGACTACGCGTACCAATATGTCCGCCAGTACCCCCAGGGTCCTTTGTACGCGGGCATCACGGGCTACGATTCGGCGCTCTACTACGGCACGGCCGGCATCGAGCAGGAGTACGACGCGTATCTGCGGCCGCACCAACAACCGCCCCAGACCCTGAGCCAGCTGCTTTTCCGGGAGCAGCAGCCGCTGACGACCGACAACGTCACGCTCACCGTCCAGCCCTCGCTGCAGAACGCGGCCTGGCAGGCGTTGACGACACTGCCGCCCGGCGTCAACAAGGACGGGGCGGTGGTGGTCCTCCAGCCGTCGACCGGCAACGTCCTGGCCATGGTCTCGAATCCCACCTTCGACCCCAACCCGATGGCCAGCACCTCGCTCCAGGCGGAGATGCTGGCCTACTACAGCTACATCCAGAAGGACCACGAGGGCTTCTTCCCGCTCCGGCCGATCGCCAACCGGGAGACCTTCCCTCCGGGCTCCACCATGAAGGTGGTGACGAGCACCGCCGCCTACAACCTGAAGCCGTCCCTGGCGGGTTTCAACTTCCCGGTCGCACCGTGCATCAAGTTCTCGGACTCCGTCGTCAAGCTGTGCGACCAGTCCGGGCCCTGCGGCGGGACGATGACGCAGATGCTCCCGTTCTCGTGCGACCCCGGCTACGCGGCGCTGGGGGTGCAGCTCGGCGTCCCCATCATGACCAAGCAGTCCGAGCTGTTCGGCTACAACTCGGTCCCGGGGATCGACCTGCCGGGCACGTCCGGGTCGATCTTCCCGCCGCTGGCGCCGAACTCGCAGGCCTTCTTGGGGCAGAGTTCCATCGGCCAGTACAACGTGCAGACCACGGCGCTCCAGAACGCCATGGTGGCGGCGGGGATCGCCAACAAGGGCACGCTCATGACACCCCACCTGATGTCCGCCATCCACACCTCCCAGGGCTCCTTGGTGCAGACCTACACCCCGAAGGTCGAGTCCACGGTGGCGACGGCACAGGCCGCTCAGCAGGTCACCGCGCTCATGGAAAGCGTCACCGGGGCCGGTGGCACCGCCGCCGGCGTCGGATTCCCCTCCTACCTGTGTGCCGCGGTCAAGACGGGGACGGCGCAGACCGACCAGGCCACCGGGCTGACGGATACCTGGATGATCGGGTTCGCCCCCGCCAACAACCCGCAGGTCGCGGTCGCGGTCGTCGTGCCGCAGCAGGCGAACAGCTCCGACGGCGCCAGCGTGGCGGGACCGATCATGAAGGCCGTGATGACCGCTGCGGTGGCCCCGACGTCGGTGTCGCAGCCCTGCAACGTGCAGCCAGTCCCGACGTCGAGCTTCGCCTCGGCTCCCTGAGCCCACCCCTGTTGTCGGCGTCTCACCGGCGCCAGGTAGAGTATCTGCATGCCTACGCAGGTACTCAAAGGCAGCACCGGGGAGGAGATCCGCTCGGCCGTGGGGATGCTGAAGCTGCTGGCCGACGAGACCCGGCTGCGGGTCATCTGCGCGCTGCTCCAGGACGAGCACCCGGTGAACGAGCTGGCCGAGCTGGTGGGCGCCCAGCCGGCGGCCGTCTCCCAGCACCTGGCCAAGCTCCGACTCGCCCGCCTGGTGCGCAGCCGGAGGGAGGGCACCCGCATCTACTACGTGCTCGATGACGCGCACGTCCGCCGCCTCGTCCAAGAAGTGCTCTCCCATGCCGACCATGTGAGGACGCATGGCTGACGGCCACGGCCACCACGCCGGGCAGCCGTCGGTGGACACCGACCGCCGCGCCCTGACCATCGCCCTCGCGCTGCTCGTCACCTTCATGGTGTTCGAGGTCGGCGCGGCCATCGCCTCGAACTCGCTCGTCCTGCTGGCCGACGCCGGGCACATGCTGGTGGACGTCGGCGCCATCGCCGGCTCGCTCGTGGCCATCCGGCTGGCCGCACGACCCGAGACGGGCTCGCACACCTACGGCATGAAGCGGGCCGAGATCCTCGCCGCTGCCGGCAACGCCATCGCCCTGGTCGTCGTGTCCGCCCTCGTGACCTACGACGCGGTGGTCCGGCTGGCCCACCCGTCCCCGGTCAACGGCACGGTGCTGATCGTGGTTGCCGCGGTGGGCGTGGCCGTCAATCTGGCCGCCACCATGACGATGGCCAGGGCGAACCGCCGCTCACTCAACGTGGAGGGCGCCTACCGCCACATCCTGACCGACCTCTACGGGTTTGCCGGCACGCTGATCGCCGGCATCGTGATCGTCGTCTGGGGCTTCGACCGCGCCGACGCCATCGCGTCCCTGGTCGTCGTGCTGCTGATGCTCAAGGCGGCCGTGGAGCTGTTGCGCCCGGCCCTGCGGATCCTGCTCGAGGCGACGCCCGACGACATCGACGTGGAGGAGGTTCGGCACCATCTGATGGAGCTCCCGGAGGTGGAGTCCGTGCACGACCTGCACGCCTGGACGCTGACCTCCTCCCTCCCGGTCCTCACCGCCCACGTGGTGGTGACCGACGAGTGCTTCACGACGGGCCAGGCGGGCCGCGTGCTCGACCATCTGCAGGACTGCCTCTCGGACCACTTCGACATCGCCCATTCGACGTTGCAGTTCGAGTCACCCGGGCACCTCGAGCACGAGCTCGGGGGACACGCCTAGCCATTAGCCGCGGTGACGCAACCAGCTCACCGCGGTGGCGGCTCCAGGCCCGCCACCAGTTCGACGTGCTCGGTCATGGGGAAGATGTCGAAGGCCCGCAGCCCGGTGACGCGCCAGCCCTCGTCCAGCAGGACGCGGCAGTCGCGCCCGAACGACGACGGGTCACACGAGACGTAAATCAATGTGCGCACCGTCACCGCATGGGCGGCCAGGGCACGCATGACGGGGATCCCCGCACCCTCGCGGGCGGGGTCGAGCACGACGACGTCGGGCCGGCCCAGCGCCGACTCGACCAGTGCCGGCGTGACCTCGCCCTCCAGGACGCGCAGCGTGGGGAACGTGGCGCCGTTGTGCCGGGCGTCGGCGCAGGCGCGCCCGTCCCGCTCGACGGCGAGGACGGAGCCCGAGGCGCCGGCGGCCTCGGCCAGAGCGACCGAGAAAAGGCCGGCACCGGCGTACAGGTCCACTACTGCCGCACCCGCACAGGGGCCGGCCAGCTCCAGCACCGCGCGCAGGAGCGTCGCCGCCGCGCCCGTGTGGACCTGCCAGAAGACCCCCGGCGACGTGCGGTAGGTCCGGCCGCCCACGACGGCATGCACCGCACCGGGTGCGTGGCGGACCTTCCCGCCCACCACGACGCCGGTGCCGAGGTCGGGCAGGCGCGGCGCCGACCGGCCACGGGGCGTGATGGAGACCATCGCCTCGTTCGGCGTACTCCCGGTCACGACCTCGACCTCGGTCGAGCCGGGCCACAGCACGTCGAAGGCCCCCGTGGCCGTCACGGCCGGGCTGGCGATAGCGCATTCGTGGATGTACTCCATCCGGTGGGAGCGGTGCCGCCGGAACCCGACAGCGCCCCGGCCGTCCACTGCGACCCGCACCCGGCTGCGGTAGCCGAGACCACCGCTGTCCCCGGGGACCGCCTCCACGTCGACCTCCCGGTCCATCCCGGCCAGCCGCGCCAGCTGCTCGGCGACACGGAAGGCCTTCAGGCGGCGCTGGGCCCCGATCTCGACGTGCTGGAAGTCGCAGCCGCCGCAGCGACCGGGCCCGGCGTGGGGGCAGGGCGCCTCGACCCGGTCGGGGGAGGCACGCAGGACCTCGACGGCGTCGGCCCGCAGGTAGGACGTCGTACTGGCCGTGACCTGGGCCCTGACACGTTCCCCGGGGAGGCTGTGGCGGACGAACACGACCTTGCCGTCGGGCGCCCGGCCCACGCACCCCCCGCCGGCGGCGATGGCGCCGACCTCCAGCTCGAGGAGCTCTGGGCCGCCCACACCGGCGTCGGCCCCCTCGCCCGTTTCGCCCGGCGAGGATGAATCGGACAAGGTGGGCACGTCGGCAGAGCGTAGATCCGGCCGATCGGACAGAATTTCCGACGAGGATGTCGATTAGGAGCCTTCCCGATCGTCGTCAGGGTTGAAACGGTCAACCAACGAGCAAGGAGCACACACCATGCGATACCTGTTGATGATTGCCCTCGACGAGAGTGCCGGCGCCCGGGACGCCGAGGTCGAGGGCGCGGAGATCACCCCCGAGTATGCCGCCTTCATGAAGGACATGGCCGAGCGGGGCGTGCTGCTGGGCGGGGAGCGCCTGCGCCTCACGAGCGACGCCACCACGGTGCGGGTGCGCAACGGTGAGACGCTCACGACGGACGGCCCGTTCGCCGAGACCAAGGAGCAGCTGGCCGGCTACTTCCTCGTGGACTGCAAGGACCTCGATGACGCCATCGACGTCGCATCCCGCATCCCCGGTGCGCAGAACGGGTCCATCGAAGTGAGGCCGATCTGGGAGATGTGACGGCCGACGTCGAGGCCGCCGTTGCCGATGCGTTCCACGCGGAGTGGGGCCGGGTCGTCGCGACCCTGGTCCGGCTCACCGGTGACTGGGACCTGGCCGAGGAGTGCGCGCAGGATGCCTTCGCGACAGCGCTGGAGCGCTGGCCCCGCGATGGCATCCCGCGCCGTCCCGGCGCGTGGCTCACCACGGTGGCGCGTCACCGGGCCGTCGATCGCTCCCGCCGCCAGCGGCTGGGCGAATCCAAGACGCAGGAGGTCGCGGTCATGGCTGCGGGCGCGGACGAGGACGACGACGAGGTGACGGACGAGGAGGTGCCCGACGACCGCCTCGGCCTGATGTTCACCTGCTGTCACCCCGCGCTGTCATTCGAGGCGCAGGTGGCGCTCACCCTGCGCACGCTCGCCGGCATGACGACACCCGAGATCGCCCACGCGTTCCTGGTGCCCGAGGCCACCATGGCGCAGCGGCTCGTCCGGGCCAAGCGCAAGATCCGCAACGCCGGTATTCCGTTCGCCGTCCCGCCCTCGCATCAGCTGGTCGAGCGCACGGGCGCCGTCCTGGCCGTCCTCTATCTCCTCTTCAACGAGGGCTACTCCGCCAGCTCGGGCACCGACCTGGTCCGCCGCAGCCTCACCGCCGAGGCCATCCGCCTGGGCCGGATTCTCTGCACGCTCATGCCCGACGAGCCCGAAGCGCTCGGCCTGCTGGCCCTCATGGTGTTCCACGACGCCCGCAGCCCGGCGCGGCTCGATGCCGACGGTGAGCTCGTCGTGCTGACGGACCAGGACCGCACCCTGTGGGACGAAGCCGCCATCGACGAGGGGCGCACGCGCCTCGACGCCGCCCTCCGGCTGCGACGACCCGGTCCCTTCCAGGTCCAGGCCGCCATCGCGGCCTGCCACGTCGAGGACGGTCCGACTGACTGGACGGAGATCGCCGGCCTCTATGAGCACCTGTTCGCCATGAGCCCCTCCGCGGTCATCGCCCTGAACCGGGCCGTGGCGGTCTCGATGAGCGAGGGTCCCGAGGCGGGGCTGGCGTTGCTCGACCGCATCGCGCCGGACGGCGAGCTGCGGGCCTATCACCTGCTTCCCGCCGCGCGCGCCGACATGCTGCGCCGGCTGGGTCGCCGTGCGGAGGCCGCCGAGGCATACCGCCGGGCCTTTGACCTGGCGGGGACCGACGCCGAGCGCCGCTACCTGGAGCGACGCCTGCTCGAGGCCACCGCCTAGGCACCGGCACGGCGCGCCGACGGCCGGGGTCGCCGCGCCCCCCCCGTCGGTTTGACAGGCCGACATGCCGTTGCAATCGTCTCGCCCGGACCACCGCCTCCGGCGGGCGGTCCCCGACGAGTGCGAGAGGACGACTGGACCATGTTGCAGGACAGAGTGGCGATCATCACCGGGGCAGGACGCGGCATCGGCCGTGAGCACGCCCTTCTCTTTGCCTCCCTCGGGGCCAAGGTGGTCGTCAACGACCTGGGCGGAGCGGTCGACGGCTCGGGTGCGGACGTCTCGGCGGCGCAGTCGGTGGTCGACGAGATCACGGCCGCCGGCGGGCAGGCCGTCGCCAACACGGACAGCGTGAGCTCGTTCGACGGTGCGAAGGCGATGGTCGACCAGGCCGTCTCGTCGTTCGGCGACCTGCACGTCGTGGTCAACAACGCCGGCATCCTGCGGGACCGCATGCTCGTGTCGATGAGCGAGCAGGAGTTCGACGACGTGATCGGCGTGCACCTGAAGGGAACCTTCAACCTGACCCGGCACGCGGCCGACGTCTGGCGTGACGCGGCGAAGGCGGGGACGATCACCGACCGCGCCATCGTCAACACGAGCTCCGGTGCGGGACTGCACGGCAACGTGGGCCAGACCAACTACTCGGCTGCCAAGGCGGGCATCGCCGCCATGACCGTCGTCAACGCCATGGAGCTGAACCGTTACGGCGTCCGGGCCAACTGCATCGCTCCGGTGGCGCGGACGCGGCTCACCATGCAGACCCCGGGGATGGGCGAGTCCATGCAGCAGCACCTGTTCGATCCCGAGAACGTCTCGCCGCTCGTCGCCGTGCTGGCGTCCGACACCTGCTCCTTCAACGGTCAGGTCTTCAGCGTGTACGGCGGGTCGGTCGGGATCTACGCCGGATGGTCGATTGCCGACTCGGTGGACACCGACGACCGCTGGACGGCCGAGACCCTGGCGACCGCCATGGACAAGCTGCCGCGGACTGTCGAGGTCAACAGCCAGATCGCCGAGCTCGGCAAGCACATGGGCCGCTGACCGCCCCGGCGGGACGCGCTGCCTAGGCTCGTCCACATGGGTGGGGTCGACGACGCGCTGCTGCAGGCCGCCTGCACGGCGGCGGACGTGCATCCACTCCTGTGCGCGGTGGCGCACCGGACCGGGGATCTGTCGCTCCTCCGGGACGAGTTCGAGCCGGATCAGAATCAGCTGCTTGTCCCGGGCCGCGGCCTCACCGCCGAGCAGGAGGCAGCGGCGCGCGCGCTGGCAGGCGCCGCGCTCGGGGATCACCTCGCCTCGGGCCGCCCCGACCACGCGCTGACACCCGAGGAGCGGCGGCGGATCTACGGATTCCTGGTCGGCACCGGCGTGGCCGAGCACTGGGATGGCTTCCTCACCGAGGAGCTCGCGCTCCCGGGCAGCGACCCGCGGGAGCCGTCGTGGCACGCCGGCGACCTGGGCCGCGGGTTCCGCTGTGCCGTCATCGGGGCCGGCGCCTCCGGCCTGGCCGCCGCCCATCGACTGCGCCAGGCGGGTATCGCGGTCACGGTGTTCGAGAAGAACGGCGACGTGGGCGGCACCTGGCTCGAGAACGTGTACCCGGGTTGCCGCGTCGACGTCCCCAATCAGCTCTACAGCTACTCGTTCGCGCAGACCAACGACTGGGTGTCCCGCTTCTCGGCCCAGCCCGATCTGCTCGCCTATCTCCAGGCGGTTGCCAAGGACTTGGACCTGGCGGACTGCATCCGCTTCCGCCGCGAGGTGACCGAGGCCCGGTTCGACGACAGCGCCCGTACCTGGTCGCTCACGGTGCGGGTCGGCATGGATGCCCAGATGTCCGGCGACACCGAGATGTCCGGCGACACCGAGATGCCCGGTGACACCGAGGAGTTCGACGGCATCGTCTGCGCCGTGGGCCAGCTCAATCGGCCGTCCTTTCCGCCCATCCCCGGCCGGGAGCGCTTCGCCGGCCCGTCCTTCCACTCGGCGGCCTGGGACGACACCGTGGAGCTGGCGGGGCGGCGCGTCGCGTCATCGGGACGGGGGCCAGCGCGGCGCAATTCGTCCCGCACCTGGCGGGTGAGGTGGGCCACCTCGACGTCTACCAGCGCACGCCGCCCTGGTTGCTGCCGACGGACAACTACGGCGACCCCTTCCCGCCCGAGTTCCACGACCTGTTGCAGCTCCTGCCGACCTACGGGCGCTGGGACAGGCTCTGGCAGTTCTGGCTCATGCACGAGGGGCTCCTGGTGGCCGCCCGGGTTGATCCCGAGTGGGACGAGCACACCGAAGCGGTGAGCGCCGGGAACGACTTCGTGCGCTCCATGTTGCTCGACGTGCTGCGGGCCCAGGTGGCCGACGATGCGCTCTTCGAGAAGATGGTCCCGCATTTCCCTCCCTTTGCGAAGCGTGCCCTGCGCGACGACGGGCGCTGGTCGGCGGCACTCGGCCGCGCCGACGTCGACCTCGTGACGACGCCGATCGCCGCCATCACCGAGCACGGTGTGCGGACCCAGGACGGGGAGGAGCGACCGGCCGATGTGGTCATTTACGGGACAGGGTTCAGCGCCTCGGACTTCGTGGCGCCCATGCGGGTCTTCGGCGCCGGCGGGGTCGAGCTGAACGAGGAATGGGGCGGCGACGCCCAGGCCTACCTCGGCATGACGGTGCCGGGGTTTCCAAATTTCTTCCTGCTCTACGGGCCGAACACGAACCTCGTCATCAACGGCAGCATCCTGATCATGGTCGAGTGCCAGGTGCGCTACGCGGTCGAGGCGATCGGGCGATTGCTCCTGAACGGGCACCGGACCATGACCCTTCGCCGTGACGTGCACGAGCGCTACGGCCTCGAGATGGAAGCGGGCAACGCGCAGATGGTCTGGGGCGTGGCGGACGTGCCGACCTGGTATCGCAACGCGCGCGGGCGCGTGACACAGAACTGGCCCTTCGATCTGCACACGTACTGGGCCCGCACCAGGGAGCCCGACCTGGCCGAGTACGAGTTGGACTGAGGTTGGCCGTGCCCAGTCGCCAGCTCACGGACATCCTGGCCCTCGTCCCGCCCGATTTCGCTGACCCCGACGCGGATTACCGCGCCGTGCGGGCGATGCTCGCCCCGTTCCACGGGCACCCGGTGCCCGCGCACATCACCGTGACGGAGGTGGAGGTCGGGGGAGTGCGCTGCGCGTGGTACGAGGACGGACGACAGCGCCGGCGCGAGCGTGTCGTGTTCCACTGCCACGGCGGCGGCCTCGTGTCGTGCCCGCTGGACGAGTACCACTTCTACGGCGCCATGCTGGCCGAGCAGCTCGAGGCGCGCGTCGTCATGCCGGACTACCGGCTGGCCCCGGAGCACGTTTTTCCCGCCGCGCACCAGGACTGCTTCGCTGCCTACCGCGGACTGGTGGCCGGTGACGTCGACCCGGCGCACGTCGCCGTCAGTGGCGACTCGTGCGGCGGCCTGCTGGGGCTCGGTGCGATCCTGCTCGCGCGCGACGAAGGGGTGAGGCTGCCCGCCTGCTTCCTCTCCGTCTCCGGCTGGTTCGACCTGTCCGTCGCCGCACCCGTCGGCGGAGGCGGCGACGGGTGCGATCCGTTCCTCACCGCGGCCTGGGTCCGCAACCGCGGCCGCGACTACGCAGCGGGCCGGCTGCCCCTGGACGACCCCCGCCTCTCGCCGGTCTCCGCCGACCTGGCAGGTCTGCCCCCGCTCTACCTCCCGGCGGGGCAGTACGACACGCTGCGCCACGGGACCGAGGCACTGGCCCGGGCGGCCGCCGAGGCCGGGGTGGCCGTGACGGCGGAGTCGTGGCCGGGCATGGTGCACGGCTGGCAGGGTCTCGTCAGCGCCGGCGTGCCCGAGGCGACGGAGGCCTTCGCCCGGGCCCGGGCCTACCTCGACGACCTCGGGGTATGACGCTCAGGCGCCGAGGATCGTCAGGTCGAGCTCGCGCAGGCGATCGGGGTCGGCCAGGATGTCGAGGGCGACGATCTTGCCGCCTCGCACCGTGAAGGCGCCGACCGAGAAGGCAACCCCGTCGCGCGTCGTGACGGCACCGGCGACGCCGTTGACCAGTGCCGGATGGGTCAGGAGGCCGATCTGCGCGAACACCATCGCCCGGCGGGCCACCGCCTCGGCGCCACGCACCGGGCCTGACGACCCGGCGGCGCCGACCGCACCGGCGGGGACGGCGCCCTGGTCGGCGCGCACGACGACGTCGGGGTCGAGCACGGCGAGCAGCGCCTCGAAGTCGCCGTCCCGGGAGGCGGCCAGGAAGGCGTCAACCACCTCGCGCTGGCGCTCCACGTCGACGTCGGGCACCGTCGCCTCGCCCTGAATGCGCCGGCGGGCGCGGCTCGCCAGCTGGCGCGCCGCCTCGGGGGAGCGCTCCACGATGGGAGCGATCTCCTCGAAGGGCACGGCGAAGATGTCGTGCAGGACGAAGGCCAGACGCTCCGGCGCGCTGAGCGTGTCCAGCACGACGAGGAGGGCCACGCCGACGGAGTCGGCCAGGAGCGCCGCGTGCTCGGGGTCGGTCTCGCCGGGACGGTCCAGCACGACGTCGGGCATGACGGGGTCTTCACGCCGCGTGCGACGGGAGCGCAGGACGTTCAGCGAGACCCGCGACACCACCGTCGTCAGCCAGCCACGCAGGTTGTCGACACCGGCGGTGTCGGTGCGGTCGAATCGGATCCAGGTCTCCTGGACGGCGTCGTCCGCCTCGCTCAGCGAGCCGAGCATGCGGTAGGCGACGGCGCGCAGGTGGCCACGGTGCTCCTCGAACTGCTCGGTCTCGTCGTCCATCGCTGCCATTCCTTTTGCCCCGTAGGCCTCGCGTCGACACCAGAGACCCCCGGCCCGGGCGAGATGTGACAGGCCGGGCGTCGTTCCTGCTCCCGGCCTCGCCCCGGCGCTCGGGGTCAGTGGCTCAGCTGACGATGTCGATGGGCGTGCCGGCCGGGACGACCGACAGCTGGGCCAGGTCGGCGTCGTGCAGACGGATGCATCCGTGGGAAATGGCGGCGCCCGTCGTCCCGATCAGGGAGTCGTCGTACGAGGTGATCGGCCCATGGATCCCGATGACCGCGTCGCCGGTGTTCTCCCAATCGGTGATGGTGTCGGAATGGTCCGACGTGACGAGCACGAAGGGCCCGTAGCCGGGGCCCGGCGACGGGTACTGCATCGGCACGAAGTACTCGCCGGGGGGAGTGGGGTCGTCGGGCGCGCCGATGCCGGCGGGGAAATCGAAGACTTGCGTGCCGTTGTCGTAGACCAGCAGGTGCATCGTCGTGAGGTTGACGATGATGGCGTATGTCGTCGTCGACAGCGTCACGTCGCTCCGGCGCACCCAGATCGTCGAGCCGTTGGGACGCTGGGCCAGCCGCACGTAGAGCCACCCGGGCTCGCTCGTGATGACGGGCAGCTTGGAGGCGTAGCCGTACCACGAGCCGGGAACGGTCATGGAGGGCGTGGCGGATTCGGGCGAGGCGTACCCGGGGATGTCGCCGTTCGTGGTGGCCACGAGCGTGCTGGCCGGCGCCGGCGACGCGGCGGTGGTCGTCGAGGTCGTGGGCGCGGGCGGCGCAGCATGGTGCGTGCTCGGCGCGGCGGGGGTGCCCGAGAACACGCCGGCGGTGGCGACGACGAGCGCGGCGATGCCCAAGGCCATCACTCCCGATCCCGCCAGGACCACGATCCGCCGCCGACTCAGGCCCATCCGACCTCCGATTCGGGACAAGCGTACCGGGCGTCGCCGATGCGGGGTCAGCGGGGGTGGGAGGATTTCGGCCATGACCGAGCGTCAGCGCATTGCCTCGGGCTCGCCCTTCGAGCCCGGCATCGGCTTCAGCCGGGCTCTCCGGGTGGGAGACCGCGTCGTGGTCTCGGGGACGGGCCCTGTCATGCCCACCGGCCCGTGTCCCGAGGACCCCGCGGCCCAGGCGCGCCGCTGCTTCGAGATCATCGAGGCTGCGTTGGCCGAGGCCGGCGCCTCCCTCGACGATGTCGTGCGGACCCGCATGTACATCACGGCGGCCGCCGACGGCGACGCCGTCGGCATCGTGCACGGCGAGCTCCTCGGGCACGCGCGCCCCGCGGCGACGATGGTCGTCGTGGCGGGATTGCTCGACCCCGCCTGGAAGGTGGAGATCGAAGCCGAGGCGGTGCTGCCCTAAGAGGCGAGCCCCTCGATGGTTGCCGCGACGATGTTCGTGCCGCGCAGATCGCCGACCAGTCCCGACTCCATGCGGTTCATGACATAACACACGGTGAGCTCCGCGTCCTGATCCATGATGATGACCGAGCCGCCGTAGCCGCCCCAATAGCAGGCGTGCGGGCCGAGCGGCATCTCGGGCGGGTTGCTCAGGCCGTAGCCCATGCCCATGCGCTCCTGCACGCCGAGCACCTTGTCGATGCCTTCGGCCTGCACCTCGAAGATGGCGTCGGTCGCCTCGGCGGAGAGCAGGCGCACGCCGCGGGCCTGGCCGCGTCCGGCGATGATCGACTGAATGGCGGCGACCGAGCGGGCATTGCCCTGGCCGTTGGCGGCGGGGATCTCGGCGCGCCGCCACCATTCCTGGTGCGCGTTGTTGGCGTCGATGGGGGGGTTCATGAACGTCTTGAGCATGAGCTCGGAGACCTGCCCCTCCATGGAGGCCGGGTCGATGGGCGGGGGCGGGATGACGTTGGACACGCGGTGGTCCTCGCTCGCCGGGAGGCCGATGAAGAAGTCCGCATCGAGCGGCTTGGCCACCTCGCGGGCGAACCAGGCGCCGATGCTCTCTCCGGTGATGCGGCGGATGATCTCGCCGATGAGGTACCCCTGCGTCAGCGCGTGGTAGCCCGATGCGGTGCCCGGCTCCCACCACGGTGCCTGGGCGGCGAGCCGGGTCACGCAGAGCTCCCAGTCGGCCAGGTCCTCGGCGGTCAAAGGCTCCTCCCAGCCGCTGAGCCCGGCCGTGTGCCCCATGACGTGGCGCACCTCAATGTGCTCCTTGCCGTTGGCGGCGAACTCGGGCCAGTAGGTGGCGACGGGCGCGTGGAAGTCGAGCTCCTTGCGGTCGTAGAGCATCAGCGCGACGAGGAACGTCATGGTCTTCGTGGTGGACCACACGTTGGTGATGGTGTCGCGCTCCCACGGCCGCGTCTTCTCCTTGTCGGCCCAGCCGCCCCAGATGTCGACGACAGGCTCCCCGTGCAGGAAGACGGCGACGGAGGCGCCGACGTCGGCTCCGGTGTCGATCTGCTCGGCCAGCGTCCGGCGGACCGGTTCGAAGCGCGGCTCGCAGTTTCCGTGCACCTCTGCCATGGGGACCCCCTTGTCATGTCTGTGAGCCGGCTGGGACGGACGCGGGTGTGGCGCTTCCTACCGACGTGCGCAACCTATTGACCCGGGCGCCGGCGCGCCAGTGGGATGGTCCGAGCGGCGCGGCCGACGTGGGGTCGCGGGCGGCGCTCTGTAACGTCGGTGCATGGAGCGCCCCGACGCCGTCGTGGTCGGCTCGGGGCCCAACGGCCTGGCCGCCGCGCTGACCCTGGCCCGGGCCGGACTCGGGGTGGAGGTCTTCGAGGGGGAGCCGACGATCGGGGGCGGGACCCGTACCCAGGCCCTGACCCTCGACGGGTTTCGTCACGACGTGTGCTCGGCGGTGCATCCGTCGTTGGTGGCGTCACCCTTCTTCCGCTCGCTGGACCTGGGCGGCCTCGGCGTCGTGCTGCGCCAGCCCGAGGTGGCCTTCGCCCATCCGCTCGGCGGCGGGCGGGCCGCCGCGCTGTACCGGGACGTCGACGAGACGGCCGCGCATCTCGGCGGCGATGCCGGTGCCTACCGCGACCTGGTGGGGCCGTTGGTGGACTGGCTCGACCGCATCGTGCCCTACGTCCTGGGGCCGATGCGCAGCGTGCCGCGCGACCCGCTGGCGCTGGCCCGGTTCGCGTGGGTCGGCACGCCGTCGGTGCAGCGCACGGCCCGCCGCTTCAGCACCGACTCGGCGCGGGCTCTCCTGGCCGGCACGGCCGCGCACTCCATGGAGCCGCTGACGGCGCCCTTGACCTCTGCCTTCGCCCTCCTCCTCACCGCGCTCGGCCACGGTGCCGGCTGGCCCGTCGTCGCCGGCGGGAGCGCCGCTGTCACGCAGGGCTTGGCCAACGAGTTGCGGCGGTTGGGCGGCGTCGTGCACACCGACAGCCCTGTGACCTCGCTGGCCGAGCTCCCACCGGCGCGCGCCGTGCTCCTCGACACCTCGCCGCGTGCGTTCATCACGCTGGCCGGCACCCAGCTCTCCCACCGGGCCGGCCGACCGTGGGCCCGCTTCAAGGCCGGCCCCGGGACGTGCAAGGTCGACTGGGCACTCGACGGCCCGGTGCCGTGGACGGCCGGGGCTTGCCGGCGCACCGTCACCGTCCACGTCGGGGGCACGTTCGACGAGGTGGCACGGTCCGAGGCGGCCGTCCGCGCCGGCCGGCACGCCGAGGAGCCCTTCGTGCTGGTGGCCCAGCCCTCCGTGGTCGACCCGACGCGGGCGCCCGAGGGGAAGCAGGCGCTGTGGGCCTACTGCCACGTGCCGAACGGATCGGGCGTCGACATGCACGAGCGCATGGAGGCACAGATCGAGCGGTTCGCCCCCGGCTTTCGCGACCTGGTGCTGGCCCGAACGGTGCGCACCGCCGACCAGGCGGAGGCGCACAATCCCAACTTGCTCGGCGGGGACGTCAATGGCGGCGCGGCCACGCTGCGGCAAACGGTCTTCCGGCCGGTGGCCCGCTGGAACCCCTACCGGACGCCGGTCGAGGGTGTGTATCTCTGCTCGGCCTCGACGCCACCGGGGGGCGGCGTCCACGGGATGTGCGGCGTCGCCGCGGCCGAGGTGGCCTTGCGGGAGCGCTTCGGATGGCCCGAGTCGGACCGCGCCGAGCGGTTCAGGCGATGACGGTGACCGGGCCCTCGGCGGTCAGGCGGTCCAGCAGGTACCAGGCCTCGATCTCGTCGGCCACGCAGTACTGGAACTCGCCCTGGGCCACGACGTAGCGCAACCAGCAGGGATGGATGCGGAGCGTGTGGGCCCACGACGTCGACTCCACCTCGATGTTGTCGACCTCGCTCGTGAGCACGTAGCGCCACCGGGCCTCCGGGTGCGATCGGTTGGCCGTGGCGATCAGGCGCCGCACCATCCCCTCGGCCACGTTCAGGCTGTTCGTCATTGTGTTCCCCCCGTGTGCTGCCCGGCCCAGTCAGCGGACCGGGACTTCCACCCTGGAGTCCCGCCGCTGTCGTGCTGGACGAGGCGACTGCACCTCAGGATGACCTGTTCCAGGAGGAAGAACGGCGCCGGGGGGTTGCAATCACGGTGCTGTTGATCAATTGGGCAAGCTCGGGCGGGGTCCAGGCGTGTTCGTGCGGTGTCCAGGCGTGTTCAGGCGGGCAGGTCGCCGAGGGGCACCCGCCACTGGACGACGGTGCCACAGGGAGAATGGGCGCCGAGTGCGAAGGACCCGCCGAGCGCGTCGGCTCGCGCCGCCATGTTCCTGAGTCCGAAGCCCTCGCCCCAGTCCGACGAGGCGCCGAGGCCGTCGTCGGACACCCGCAGCACGAGTTCGTGGCCGGCCGTCACGTCGACTTCGACCGACGTTGCGGCGGCGTGGCGGATGACGTTGGACAGCGATTCGCGCAGGACCGCGAGCAATTGTTCCCCCGCCTCGTGGTCGACCACGGTGTCGACGGGACCGGCAAAGCGCACTCTGGGGTCGAAGCCCAGGCGCCCGCCGGCATCGGTGGCCAGCTGGCGCACGCTGGCCCGCAATCCGTCGCGCGCCGCCCCCTCGGTCTGCAGGTCGAAGATGGTGGTGCGGATGTCGCTGATCACGCTGTCGAGCTCGGCCACCACCTCGCGCAGGCGCTCGGCGGTACCGCCCTCTGCGGTCGGGAGCATCGAGCTCAGGCGCATCCCCGCCGCGAAGACCCGCTGGATCACGAGGTCGTGCAGATCGCGGGCGATGCGGTCGCGCTCCTCTGCCACTTGCAGCGCCCGCAGGTGCAGTTCGGCCTGGCGCACCTTGATCAGGTTGTCCGCCCGGGCCCGGAGCTCGGGTTGGAAGAATGGTTTGAGGAGGTAGTCGTTCGCCCCCTCGCGCAGGACGTCGATGCGCGCCGTGGCGTCGTTGCGCGCCGTCAGGATCAGGATCGGTATTGCGTCCATCCGCGGCTCGGTCCGCATGGCCCGGACCAGCTCGTCGCCGCTCATCTCGGGCATCATGAAGTCGCAGATGATGAGGTCGGGCCGCAGGGCCCGGGCCAGGGCGAAGCCTTCCTCGCCGTTCAGCGCCGAGTGCACCCGGAAGGAATCTGCGAGGGCGTCGCAGACGAAGCGGTTCATGTCGGGGTTGTCCTCCACGACCAGCACCAGGGGGGCCTCGTCACCGGGTGCATCGGGCGTCGTCAGCGGCGGCGAGGGCCGGGCGGACACGCCGTGTCCGTCGAGGAGCACGGCGGTCGGCCGCTCGACCGGGACCAGGCTCCCGGACTGCACGACGCTGCCCGATGGCGCCTCGACCGGGAGGTCTATGACGAACAGTGCGCCGCCCTCGGGCGCGTCACCCACCCCGAGGCTGCCACCGTGCAGGTCGACCAGCTCGCGCGCGATGTGGAGGCCGAGCCCGGTGCCGCCCATCTTCCGGGTCGAGCTGCCATCGAGCTGGTGGAACCGTTCGAAGACCTCGCCCCGCCGTTCCGCGGCTATGCCCGGACCGCTGTCCGCCACCTCCAGACGGGCCGGGCCCTCGGCCGTGCCGTCCCGCAGCTCAATGCGGATGGAGCCGTCGGGCGGCGTGAACTTGAACGCGTTGGACAGCAGGTTGAGGAGGACCTGTTGGATCCGGATGGGATCGACCTGCGCCGGCACGGCATGGTCGGGCGCCTGCACCGTGAAGGTGACCGCGCGGTCTTGCGCCAGCGTCTCGAAGTTGTTGGCGACCAGCCGCACCAGGTGGCCGAGGTCGAGCTCCGAGTAGTCGAGGTCGAGCTTCGCCGCCTCGATCTTGGAGGTCTCCAGAAGGTCGTTGACATGGCCGAGGAGCACGCGCGCGTTGCGCAGGATCACCTCGAGCTCATGGCGGTGCGCGTCGTCCGCCGGCAGATCGGCCAGCATCCGCTCGGCGGGGGCGAGGATGAGCGTCAGCGGGGTCCGCAGCTCGTGGCTGACGTTGGCGAAGAAGTTGGTCTTGAGCCGGTCGAGCTCCTGCAGGCGGGCGTAGAGGGCGGCGAGGTCCTCGTTCGCCTCCTTGAGGTCCCGCCCCAGGTTCGCCGCCTCGCGGGCGCGCCGCACCACCTCCGCCTCCATGACGTCGTGCCGGTCGGCCTCGGAGCGATTGGGATCCTCGAGCTGGCGCCGCATGTATGCGGTGACGTCCTCCACCGCGTGCACGATGGACGCGACGGAGCCGTCAGGCGCCAGCACGGGTGAGTTGGACACGGTCCAGAAGCGCTCCTCGAAGCCGCCGCCGGCTTCGGCCGGGAGGGGGATGTCGTACTTCTGCACCGACATGGAGTCGCGCGTGCGCTCGCGTAGGACGCGGGTGAGCGACGCCTTGAGGTTGCGCGCTCCCTCGGTGGCGGGATCGTCGGGATTGTCGGGGAAAACCTCGAACAGGGGTCGCCCCACCATGGCGTCGCGCTCGGTCAGGGTGGCCCGGAGATAGGCGTCGCTGGCGGCGACGATGATCAGGCTGCGGTCGATGACCAGGTACTTCTCGGGCAGCGCCTCGAAGAGCACCCGGAAGTCGGGTGTCTGGCCGACCGGAGTGTCATCGGCCCCCCCGGCCACAGGACGGACGGCAGGCAGAGCCTGACGCGGGCCACCGGACATGTGCTCTCTCCACCATCCAACCGCCGCCGTACGCGCGTGCTCGGGCGAGGCCCGGCAGCTCCGGCCCGCCCCTCTGGGAACGGGAGGGCCCCTCAGCCCTTGCGCACGCCCGGGGGCACCTCGGCCCGGCCGGGAAGGTCCACCCGGCGGGTGGTGGTGACGGTCTCGAGCAGCCGCCGGTCGTGGGAGACCAGCAGGAGCGTCCCGCTGTAGCCCTGCAGCGCCGACTCGAGCTGCTCGATGGCCGGGAGGTCGAGGTGGTTGGTCGGCTCGTCGAGGACCAGGAAATTGACACCCAGGGCGGCGAATGCGGCCAGTTCGGCCCGGGTGCGCTCGCCCGGCGAGAGGGTCGATCCGGGGCGGACGACCGCGTCGGCTCCCAGCCCGAATTTGGCCAGCTGCGAGCGGGCCTGGTCCTTGGGGAGACCTGTTGCCGCCGTGAAGGCGTCGGCCAGGGCGGGGCCGCCGCCGAGGATGCGCCGGTCCTGGGCGAGCTCGCCCACCACGACGCTCGGTCCCATGCGCCGCGTGCCGGCGGCGAGCGGCAGGCGGCCGAGCACGGCCTCGACGAGGGTCGTCTTGCCCGACCCGTTGGGCCCGACGAGCGCCACCCGGTCGGCCCAGGCGATGTCCAGGGTGAGCGGGCCGAGCGTGAAGTCGCCCCGTTCGATCACCGCGTCCTCCAGCCGGACGACGACCTCGCCCGAGCGCGCCGCCTCGCTGATGGTGAAGCGCAAATCCCAGCTCTCCCACGGCTTCTCGACCGCCTCCAGCGCGTCGAGGGCGCGTTCGGTTCTGCGGGCCCGCCCGGCCAGGCTCTCCGTCCGGTTGATCCGGAAGTCGCGTTGCGCCTTGTCGTTGTCGCGGGGATTCTTCTTCTCCCGGGCCACCCCACTGCTCGCCCACTGGCGCTCGCGCTGGGCGCGACGGCGGAGTTCGGACCGTTGGGACTCGTAGACGGTGTAGTCCTCGAGGGCGTGCGCCTGATCGGCGGCCCGCTCGCTCTGGTACGCCGCCCACCCACCCCCGTACGCGCTCCCGCTCCGGGAGTGCTCGTCCAATTCGAGGACGTCGGTCACCGTCCGTTCGAGGAAGGCCCGGTCGTGGGAGACGATGACCATGCCCCGGGCCCGCCGGGCCACGATGTCCTCCAGCCGGGACAGGCCGTCGAAGTCGAGGTCGTTCGTCGGCTCGTCGAGGAGGGTGATGTCGAAGCGGGCGAGCAGGACGGCGGCGAGGGCCACCTTGGCCTCCTGCCCGCCCGAGAGCGTGGCGACCGGCTGCGTCACGATGTCCGGCGGGAGTGCCACCTGCGCGCACGCGCTGATCAGGCGGGCCTCGAAATCCCCGGCCGAGACCGCTTCATAGCGCTCGAGCGCGGCGGCGTAGCGCTCCTCGCCCTCCGAGCCTCCGGCGGCCAGGCCCGAGGCGGCCGCCGCCAGTTCGGCCTCGACGCCCGCCACCCCCGTACGCCGGATGAGCGACGCCTGCACCGTCTCATCCGCGCCGGCGGCGTGCGCGTGTTCCTGGCCGAGGTAGCCGACGGTGGCTGTGGGCGGGTCCACCCGGGCCGCCCCGCCGGTCGGGACCAACAGGCCGGCCAGGATCTGCAGGAGCGTCGACTTGCCGACCCCGTTGGGGCCGACGACTCCCAGGCAGGTGGCGGGCCCGATGGTGAACGACACATCGTCGAGCACGGTGTGCCCGCCGCGCTCGTGATGCAGGTGGCGGGCGACGAGTGTCGCGAGGGGTGCGGCGGCGGAAGGAGGCATGGGGAACTCCCGAAGAAGGAGGTGAAGGGACGACGACGGGTGGAAGAGGTCACAACATGGTGCGACCTTCGGACGCGTCGGGCTCTATCCCACGGGAGACAGTGTATCGCCGGGAAGCACACGGACGGGCTGTCCTCGGCTGCCAGAATGTCCCCGGTGATGGGTCTGCGGTCGAGGCGGTCACGTCTGGTGGCCGCCGGAGTGCTCGTCGTGGTGCTGGCGTTCGTCGCGCTGACGCTGCGCCTCTTCGTCTTCCCCGACGTGAACGCGCCCGAGCAGTCGAACGCGATCGTGGTACTGGGCGGCAACGGTGCGGGACCGTTCGATGAGGGGGTGGCGCTGGCCCGGGAACGCTTCGCGCCGACCGTCGTGCTGTCACTGGTGCCCGGCTACTCCTGTGGCCGCCTCACCTTCCTGCCCGAGGTCCCGTCGGTGCACCTGCTGTGCTTCCGGGCCAACCCGCAGACCACGCAGGGCGAGGGCAGGGCCATCGCCCACCTGGCGGCCGTGCACCACTGGGACCGGGTCATCGTGGTGATGCCGACGACGCAGGCCACGAGGGCGCGGCTGCGCATCGGCCGCTGTTACGCGGGACAGGTGCTGGAGGTGGGCGTCACGCCGCCGGGATTCTGGGCCTGGGTGCGCGGCATCGCCTACGAGTGGCCCTCGCTGCTCAAGGCGCTCGTCCTGCAGCCGACCTGCTGAGACCAAGCCCGGATCGAAGCGACGGGATCGCAACCGTCCGGCGACGTGACCGTGCGGGGGCGCGCTGTACCGTGCACGGGGGGACACCGGTGGGGGACCGGTCCGAGGGGGGAGCAGTGCAGGTGAGCGCCCGGGTCGTCGAGACCTTCGATGTACCGACGTCCGGCGCCGCCCCTGTTCGACCACGTCCGCCCGACGAGTCCGCGCCGCGACGCCGCATTCCGCAGCGGGCGATCGAGATCGCCGGCATCGTCATCGGCATCGCCCTCGTGGCGGCGGTGGCTCGTGCCCACGACCTGTCCAACGACGAGTTCTGGTCGTTGGCTGCCGGCCGGTGGATGCTGGCCCACCACGCCTTCATGGGGCTGGACCCGTTCAGCTATACGGAGTCGCACCAACGCTGGGTGACCGACGAGTGGGGCTCGGAGATCGCCCTGGCCTCTTTGTTCCGCGTCCTCGGGAACGCGGCCTACGCCATCTACGCTGTCGTCCTCGGCGGGCTGTGCCTCGTGACCGGCGCGGCGTACGCCCGGGCCATGGGGGCGCGCGGTGGCCGGGTCGCCGCCATCGTCATCCTGCTCGCCATCGGGATCGCCGGGATCGTGGCGGGCGACCGGGGCCTCGACTTCTCCCTGGTGTGGCTCCCGCTCGAGCTCCTGCTGCTCGCCAAGGCGCGGGCGAACCCGCGCTGGCTCCTCTTTCTTCCGCTGCTCTGCCTGATCTGGGTCAACACGCACGGCTCCATCCTGCTGGGCCTCCTCGTGCTCGCCGTCGAGCTTGGGTGGTCACTGATTCCGGAGCGATCCGTGCACCGGATCGGTGGCATCCACCAGTCGCCCTACACAGGGTCCCTCGGGCTGGCCCTGCTGGGGAGCCTCGTCGCATCGTGCATCACCCCCTATGGGCCGGGCCTGCTGGCGTACGACGTCGCCGTGTCGCGCAACGGCCAGATCGCGCAGTACATCAGCGAGTGGAACTCACCCAACTTCCACTCCGTCACGACGTTGCTCGTCTACTGCGTCCCCCTGGCCGTCCTGGTGGCGTGCATCTGGACGCGACGCATGCCGGTACTCGAGGTCACGCTGGGCGTCCTCCTCTTCGTGGGGTCGATCCAGACCCAGCGGCTCGCCGTGTACCTCATGGTCATCGCAGCCGGTGTGGCCGCGGCGCTCCCGATGCGGGCGCCGTGGGGGGCGACGGCACGGCGATGGACTGGTGGCGGGCTGGCCGTCCTGGCCATCGTCATCCTGGCCATTCCAGCTGTGCCGGCCGGCCAGGTGGCGTCGTCCCAACCGGTGACCGCTTTCAATTATCTGCGCGCGCACCCGGGCCGCATCTTCACGGAATACACCTGGGGCGACTACTCGGTGGCCCGTCACCGCGCCACCTTCGTCGACGGGCGCACGGACCTCTTCGAGGGCCCGGTCCTCACCGAGTTCATGGCGGTGACGAACCTCACCCGGAACCCCGACCCGGTGCTGTCCGACTACCACGTCTCCTATGTCGTATGGGCACCGCACACGCCCCTGGCGCTCTACCTCGACCGCGACGCTCGTTGGCACGTGGTGGACCGCACGTCGGTGGCGCTGGTCTTCGCCCGTCGCTGAACGACGCCGGTCATCCGCCGAACGTCGCCTCCAGGCCACGCAGGTCGCCGTCCTCGTCGGCCCACGTCTCGACGTCCCGGTACCCGCAGTGCTCGAGCGCGGGGCGCAGCAGGTCGGCCTGGTCGCCGCCGAGCTCGACCAGCAGCGCCCCGCCCCTGCGCAGAAAGCCGGGCGCCTCGGTGACGACTCGGCGCAGCACCTCGAGGCCGTCCGGGCCGCCGTCGTAATGGGAGGCGTCCTCGAACCCCAGGGTGTCGCGCGGGAGCAGGTGCAGCTCGGGGGAGGGGACGTAGGGCACGACGGCGACGACCACGTCGGTCACCGCTCGATACGACGCCGGCACGGCGGCGAAGAGGTCGCCCTGGAAGGCCTCGACCCCGTTGGCCCGCGCGCACGCCACCGCAGGGCCGTCGTTGTCCGTCGCCACGATCCGGGCTGCCGGCCTCGCCGCCCCGAGAGCGGCGGCCACCGCGCCCGAACCGGTGCACAGGTCGACGGCGTGGCCGGTGTGGGGGAGGCGGGAGCCGGCGCGCCGGGCCAACTCCAGGCTCTGCCAGCGGGGCACGTAGACGCCCGGGTGGACGACGACGCTGCGGTCCCCGAACTCGGCCCGGCCGGTGATCCAGGCGAGCGGCTCGCCGGCCAGGCGCCGGTCGGCCAGGGCGCGCACCGTCGCCGCCGGATCCCCGCCGGCACAGGCGACGAGCTCGCGCGCCTCTTCGTCTGCCGCGAGGAACCCGCCGCCCCGCAGCTGTGCCGTCAGCTCGGCCAGGAGGGGATCGGGTCGCGCCGTCAGTCGAGGATCGCCCCGGCGATGGGCGCCCCCGAGCCCCCGGCGGCCTCGCCTAGCTCCGCCCCCTCCGCCCCCTCCGCCTCCTCCGACTCCTCCTGACCGTCATGCCCGGTCGTCGCGGCCACCGCGGCATGGTTCTGCAGGAACAGCGTCGGGATGAAGGCGAGCAGGATGGCACCCACGGCCCACCAGAACGTGTGGGCGAACGCGGCCGCCACCGGGTCGGCTACCGCCGGCGGCAGGGTGCCGGTCGTGGAGATCACGCTGGTGCTCCCGCCCGCCTTGGCGGCCGCCGGCCCGAGCTGCGACACGATCTGGCGCTCGAGCACGACGGCGAAGAGCGCGGTGGCGACCGAGCCGCCCACCTGGCGCACGATGTTCATGGTCGTGCTGGCCTTGGGGATCTCGGCGTGGTCGAGACCGAAGTAGGCCGCGGCGGTGACGGGCATCATCGTCAGCCCGAGCCCGATTCCGCGCACGAAGAGCGTGCCGGCCAGCAGAACCTCGCTCGTCGAGGTGGTCACGAACGCGAAGGGCACCGTCGCGGCCGCCATCAGCAGGATCCCGAACGGCACGATGCGCCGCGGCCCGACCCGGTCCGTCATGCTGCCGGCCCAACGCATGACGCAGGCGGCACCGATCCCCTGGGGCGCCATCAGGAGCCCGGCGACCCAGGCCTCCTGCCCGCGGGCGATCTGGTAGTAGAGCGGCAGCAGGAACATGGAGCCGAACAGCGTGAAGCCCAGCATGAAGATGCAGATGTTGGCGATAGTGAAGCTGCGGTCCTTGAAGAGATGCAGTTCGAGCAAAGGGTTCTTGATGTGCAGGGCGTGCACGATGAACCCCGCCATCAGCACAATGCCGAGCACGAAGCTGATCACCACCGACATGCTGGTGAAGCTGCCCGTCGTGCCGACCTCGGCCAGGGAGTACACGAGGGCGGCCAGCCCGGGGGAGAGCAGGCAGAACCCGAGCGTGTCGAAGGAGGAGACGAAGCGCTCGTCGGTGTCCCACTTGGGCAGCCAGCGGCTCGAGAGCAGCAGCGTGACGATGCCGATGGGCAGGTTGATATAGAAGATCCAGCGCCAGCTGAAGTTCGACACGATGAGCCCGCCGATGACAGGCCCCATGATCGGTCCGAGGACCAAGGGGACACCGATGATGCTCATGACGCGGCCCATGCGCTGCGGGCCGGCGGCCCGGGCCAGGATCGACTGGCCGACCGGGAGCAGCATGCCGCCGCCGATGCCCTGGACCACCCGGAAGGCGATGAGCGAGTTGGCCGACCAGGCCAGGCCGCACAAGCAGGACCCCACGATGAAGAGGGTGAGCGAGGTCATCCAGACCAACTTGGCCCCGAAGCGGTCCACCGCCCATCCGGTGACCGGTATGACGATGGACAGCGCCAGCAGGTACCCCGTGGCCACCCATTGAATGGTCGTGACCGAGACGTGGAAGTCCCGTCCGAGCGTCGCCAGCGCCACCGCCACGATCGTGGTGTCGAGGATCGACATGATCGATCCCAGGACGACCACGCTCGAGGTGCGCCGGAGCTCGGGCGTGAGGGTGTACGAGGTTGCGGATGCTTGGGTGGAGGCCATGGCGATTACTTCATAATACTCAAAGGTATGGAGTTGTCAAAGACTTTGCCCGGTGGGACAATCGGTCCATGGGACCCGCCGAGGACGCCTTCGAGCGCTTGCGCCGCGTCGCCTTCGACGGCGAGCACGTGGAGCGCATGGCGGCGCTCGGGGCACGGCTGCAGCTGTCGCCCGGGGTGATCAAGACGCTGATGCGCCTCCGCAAGCAGGACGGCGTCTCCATGGGCGACATGGCCCGTGGCATCGGCGTCGACCCCTCCTACATCACCGCGCTGGTCGACGACCTCGATGCGCGGGGCCTCGCCCGCCGGGAGCCCGCCCCCTATGACCGGCGGGTGAAGATCATCGTGCTCACCGACGCGGGCCGGGCCGTGGCCGACGACATCGACCAGGTCCTGTCGGTGCCGCCGGCGGCGTTCTCGGCCTTGTCGCACTCAGAGCTACGTCAGTTGCGCGATCTCCTCGACAAAGTGGTGGAGGCACAGGAAGCCGGCCGCGCCGCGCGCGCCGACGACGTCGCGGCGGCCTCCTAGGTACATCTCCAACGCCGGCTCCCGGCGTATTCGCTCCGGCCCGGTAGCGTCGGGGTCGATGCGCGCACCGGCCATCCATGTCGAACATCTGTCCAAGTCATACGGGGACACGGTGGCGGTGCGCGACGTGAGCTTCGAGGTCCAGAAGGGCGAGGTGTTCGCCTTGCTCGGACCGAATGGCGCCGGGAAGACGACCACGGTCGAGATTCTCGAGGGCTTTCGCGCCCGGTGCGGCGGTACGGTGCGGACGCTCGGAGTCGATCCGGCCGACCACAACACGCAGCGCTGGCTGCGCACCCGCATCGGCGTGGTGCTGCAGGAACTGGCCATCGAGCCCTTCTACTCGGTGCGCCAAGTCCTCTCGCGCAACGCGGGCTACTACCCGAGCCCGCGGCCCCTCGACGAGGTCATCGACCTCATCGGTCTGCGCGAGAAGGCGGACGAGCGGATCAAGAAGCTCTCGGGCGGCCAGCAGCGACGGCTCGATGTCGGCCTCGGCATCATCGGCAATCCCGACCTCCTGTTCCTCGACGAGCCGACGACCGGCCTCGACCCCGCCGGCCGCCGGGACACCTGGGATCTCATCAAGCGGTTGTCGTCCGCCGGGACGACCGTGCTCCTCACGACGCACTACATGGACGAGGTGGAGGCCTTGGCCCACCGGGTGGCCGTGCTGTTCGGTCAGGAGATCGTGGCCAGCGGCACGCCGGCGTCCATCGGCGGGCGCGACCTGGGGGCGGTGACCATCCGCTTCCGGCTGCCCGACGGGGTCACGCTGGGAGAGCTGCCCATGGCGGCGGAGCCGGGGGTCGACGGCCACGTGCTCATTCACACCGAGGAGGAATTGCGGGTCTTGCACGACCTCACCTGCTGGGCGCTGGACGGTGGGCACGCCCTCCCGGGGCTGTCGGTGGTGCGCGAGTCGCTCGAGGACGTCTACCTGGGGCTGACGAGGTCGGACGCATGAGCGCCATCGTGCCGACGAGCGAGGACATGGTGCCCGAGAGCGGATCGTTCCGTGGCGTGAGCGACCTCCCCCTGGTGGCGCGTCAGGTGGGCTTCGAGCAGCTGTCGTTCTGGCTGAACCCGATCGGTGCGCTCATGACCATCGCCTTCTCGGTCGTCTTCCTCATCCTGCTGGGTGCCACGGCGGGAACCTCGACGGTGAGCTCGTACGGCCACATCAAGCTCATCGACTACTACGTGGCCGGCTTCTGCGCCTACGGCGTCATGGCCGCGTGCTTCACCATCCTCGCCATCACGCTGGTCAACCGCCGCGAGGTGGGCCTGCTGAAGCGGCTGCGCCTGAGCCCGCTGCCCACGTGGATGGCGATGTCCGCCGTTCTGCTCAACGCCATGATCGTCGCCGCACTCGGCGTCATTCTGCTGCTGGTGGTGGGCCGCCTGGGTTACGGCGTGCACGGGCCGGCGCACTGGTTGCCCTTCATCGTGACCCTCATCGTGGCCATGCTCTGCTACAGCGCGCTGGGGGTGGGGATGAGCACGCTCGTGCCCAATGCCGACGCGGCGGGCCCCATGGTGAGCCTCACCTTCTTCATCCTCGTCGCGCTGTCCGGCCTGTGGTTCCCGATCGCCCCCGGCTCGGGCCTGGCCACGTTCGCCGACTACTTCCCCATCCGCCACCTGATCGACGCGTTGGTCGCCTCGTTCACCGGGCAACCGGGCACGCCGATGTGGTCCTGGAAGGACCTCGGCGTCATGGCCATCTGGGGCGTCGGCGGCGCGATCGTCGGCCTGCGGCGCTGGAGCTGGTCCCCGAAGCGGGGCTGATCAACAGGTCAGCCCCCCGTCGACCACGATCACCTGGCCGGTGAGGAACCTGTTGGCGGGGTCGGTCAGGAAGAGCACCGCCCGCGCCACGTCGTCGGGCTCACCCAGGCGGCCCAGAGGCGTCCGTCGGGCGATCTGACCGAGCTGGTCCTCGTCGAGACCGTGGCTCATCTCGGTGCGCAGGTAGCCGGGCGCCACGCTGTTGACGGTGATGCCGCGCGATCCGAGCTCCCGGGCCAGGGCCCGGGTCAAGCCGTCGAGGGCGGCCTTGGTCGCCCCGTAGACCGAGAGGCCGCGATATCCCGACAGTCCCACGACCGAGGAGATGTTGACGATGGCACCGGCACGCCGGGCCAACATCAACCGGCTCGCCGCCCGCGTCACGTAGACGGTGCCCTTCAGGTTCAGATCGATCACCTGGTCGAGCGCCTCGTCCCCGAACAGCCCGATCACACCCTCACGGGCGACGCCGGCGTTGTTGACCAGGACGTCGATCCCGCCCCAACGCGCCGCCGCCTCCTTCACGAAGCGCTCGGCGTCGGCCGGGTCCGAGAGATCGGCCGAGGAGAAGTGGAAGCGCTCCTTGCACTCCGGATCCTCCTCCCAGGCCCGGACGGTGTCGGTCGTCGTGCGGGCGCACGTCTCGACGCAGTAACCGGCGTCGAGGAAGGCGTGCACCAGCCCCGCCCCCAGCCCTCGGCTGCCACCGGTCACCAGCGCGACTCGCGGCATGGCTTCTCTCATGTCCTTGTCCCCCTCACGTCTGTGTCCCCCTCACGGTCTTGCCGCCCCGGGTCTCGAGCGCGTCGACCAGAGTGACGCTGCGTGGTTGCCACGCCCGGGGCAGATCGGCTGTGGCGTCCTTTACGGCACGGCGGAGCTTGTCGGCGTTGGCCGCCTCGACCCCTCCGGTCGGCACGATGTCCACGGCGACGATCGCTCCGGTCAGCCTGCTGGGCCGCCCGTAGACGCGCGCGGCGTCGACATCGGGCAAGGCCAGGATCCGTCCTTCGACCGGCAGAGGATGCACCTTCACACCCCCGACGTTGACGATCTCCGACTGACGGCCCCGGAACAGGACGCGCGTGCCGACGATCTCGACGAGATCGCCGGTCGGCCGCCACGCGGCGGCGCTGGTCGCGGGGCCATCGGGATCGTCCGCGTAACCGAGCATGCCGGCTTCGGCGCGCACCCACAGCTCGCCGTTCTCGGCGCGCACGTTGGACCTCGGGTTCGCTTCGCTCCACAGCGACGAGATCGCGATTCCGGGCAGGCCGTCCTTGACCGACGTGATGGAGCCGAATTCGGTCGACGCGTACACCTGTGAGACCCGGGCGAGTGGAAAGGTGGCGCGGAGCTCTTCGAGGAGGTCGCCGGCGCTCGCCTCGCCACCGAGCGTGATCTGTGTCAACGGGGGGAGCGGGACCTCTCGGCTGCGCGCCTCCGCCAGCAGGAAGCGCCAGAAGGTCGGGGTTGCGCTGACGCAGGTCACGTCGTCGGAGAGCAGTGCGTCGAGACCGTTCTTCGGCTGGCGTGGAAAAGGCGCCACCAGGGTCGCCTGGCTGGCCAGGACGTGCAGCAGGACCTGGATGCCGGCGAACTGGTGGGGTCCGTAGGCGAGCAACCAGCGCTGGTCGGGCATGGGTCGGATCGTGGCCACCGTCTGGGTGAGCACCCGCCAGTCGTGACGTGCCGCCTTGGGCGCGCCGGTCGTCCCGGTGGTCCGGATCACCAGCGGTTGGGGGTCGTCGGACGGCCCGATGTCGACATCGTCGACCAGCAGCTCCTCGGGACGGACGACGTCGAGCGAGTCACCCCCGACATCGTCGCGCCGGGTCACGACGATGGTGTGGCCGAGCGCGCCGGCCTCATCGATCAGCGTCCGGGCGTCGGTGTCGGGTTGGTACTGGCACGGTTCCGCGCCGGCCAGGGCGGCGCCGGCGAGCAGGCGCAGCACCCACGCGGCATCGGGTTCGGCGATGGCGAAGCGCGTGACGCCACGGCGCCGCAGGGCTGTCGCCACCCGTCGGGAGCCGTCAAGGAGCTCGCCGTAGGACGGCGCACCTTCCGGCGTGACGACGGCGGTCCTCGCAGCGCCCGCGGGGTCGGCGGCGGCTGCCTCGAGCAGGTCGATCATTCGGTCCGGACGGCCGCATAGAAGGCGACGATGTCGCCGACGGTCTCGGGCAGATCGCCTCCGGCCGAGAAGGGGTCGGATCCGAACTCGTCCTCGAGCATGGCGGAGAGCTCCGCCGCCTCGAGGGAGTCGAGTCCGAGCCCGTCACCCCACAGGCCTGTGGCGTCGGTCCATCCGCCGCCGCCCTTGTCGGTGCGCCCGAGGAAGTCGCTGATGACGGCGTGCACGTTGTCCTGTCCTGTGTCCACTGTTGTTCCGTGTCCTTTCGAATCGTGTCGGCGGGTTTACAGCCGCTTGGTGGCGGCCAGGATTCCGTACCCGAGGGTGTCGTCCTTCCAGAAGGCCTCGAGGACATGCGTCGACTCCACGAAGTCGTGCACGCCCGCGTCGCCCACGAGCTGGCGCACGGCCTCCTCGTGCAGGTCGACGTTGGCCCGCCAGGCCGCGAAGGTCGGCAAGGTGGGCAGGCTGATGTCCGTGGAGTCGGTGACCGTCAACCCGAGCCCGACCAGGGTCGTGGTGTAGCCGTCGAGTAGCTCCATGTGGGCGTCGCCGAAGGCGCGCCGGAGGAGGGCGAAGTCCTCGCGCCGGTCCCGCACCTCGGGGAACGGGATGTCCCGCTTGCGGATGATGTCGCAGAGCACGAGACGACCATCCGGGGCCAGGACGCGCACGCACTCGCGGAGCAGCGCCTCCTTGTCGCGCATCAGGTGCGACGACTCGAGGACCCAGACGACGTCGAAGGCATCGTCGTCTAGGCCGCTGGCGGTGCCGTCCCGCTGCTCGAAGGCTGCGGCACTCAGACCCCGGTCCGCCGCCAGCGCAGTGGCCGCCTCCACACCGCTGGAGCTCGTGGTGATGCCGAGCACCGATGCGCCGAACGCGGCGGCAAGGTCGCACGCCTGGCGCCCGGTCCCACATCCGACGTCGAGGACCCGGTCACCGGTCCTGACGGCGGCCCGGTCGAGCATGCATCGGGTGAGGGCCTCCGTCGCCCGCTCGAGCGGCGCGTCCGGCGGCTCGAAGAAGCCGTAGTGGAACTGGGCGCCCATGATCAGCTCCCAGGCGCGGTGCACGTGGTCGTAGTGCGCGGCAGGCGCATGTGCGTCCGTGTTCTCGGTTCCCATGTCCTGTTCCTCCGTCCCGAGCGACGACGTCACATTCCCAGTCGGGGCATGCTTCGGCCGTCACGGGCTGTGGATAGAGTTGCGCTCTCCACCTTCTACAAACGGACCAACGGGGTGATGCTTGCGGCTCGTCTTGGCATTTTGCATGCTCGTGCTGCCGTCCCGATCCAAGGCCTACCTGGGACGACGGCTCCTCGGATGGGATGTCCACCCGACCGCCTACATCGGGCGGAGCGTGATTCTCGTGCGGCACCTCTCCATGGGCCCCGGGGCGAGCATCGGCCCGCTGAACGTCATCAGGGACCTGGAGGAACTACGCCTGGCCGAGGGGGCCAGCATCGCCGCCCGCAACTGGATCACGGGGTTTCCCCTCTCGTCCGATCCTGCCACCGATGCGTTCCCGCACTCGCCGAACCGGCGGCCCTCGCTGATCATGGGGAAGCAGGCGATGATCACCATGGCGCACGAGATCGACTGCGCCGACCGGGTGGAGATCGGCGACTACAGCTCCGTGGCGGGGTTCCGATGCACAATTCTCACGCACAGCTTGAACCTCGTGCGTGACCGCTTCGTCACCGGGGCCGTCGAGATCGGCCCCCACGCCGCGGTCATGTCAGGTTCCACGCTGCTGAGCGGGACGAAGGTCCCGGCCCGCTCCATCGTCTCCGCCGGCTCGGTCGTGAATACCCTGCTCACCGAGGAGCTCACGTTCTACAGCGGGAACCCGGCCGAGCCGGTGCGCACCCTCCCCGAGACCCTGGGCTTCTTCCACCGGGGTGACAACGACCCGGGCGCTCTGGAGGTTCAGGCGTAGGACTCCGGCCCGCGGGCCGTTCCTCGTCCGTGACGATCGATCGAACCATGGCAGACACGTCCCTCTACCTGGACCTGCTCAAACGGAGCCTGACCGGGTCCCTGGCGGAGGACAACGACAGCATCCTCGGGGGCGTGCGGACGGCGGGGTCGACCACCTGGAAGCGCAGGCTGGCCAACCTGGTCGGCGACGTGGCCGCGCGCGCCAACGTGGAGATCGCCTACAAGAAGCCCTACGACCCCAAGCTGCGCGAGATCGGCCGGGACTGGCCCTCGCGCGCCGAGTCGATGATCGGTCTGCGTCGCATGGACAACATCCAGCACTGCGTGCAGACGGTGATCGCCGAGGACGTGCCCGGCGATCTGCTCGAGGCCGGCGTCTGGCGCGGTGGCGCCTGCATCTTCATGAAGGCCAACCTGGTGGCCCGGGACGACTCGAGCCGCGTCGTGTGGGTCGCCGACTCCTTCCAGGGCCTTCCTGCTCCCAACGAGACCCTGTACCCCGCCGACAGCGGTGACGACCTGCACACGCGCGCCGGTCTCAGCGTGGGAGCCGATCAAGTCCGGCACAACTTCGAGCGCTACGGGCTGTTCGACGACAGGGTGCGCTTCCTGGTCGGGTGGTTCAAGGACACCTTGCCCGAGTCTCCCATCAACGCGCTGTCGGTGATGCGACTCGACGGCGACATGTACGAGTCGACGTGGCAGGCCATCGAGGCGCTGTACCCGAAGCTCTCACCGGGTGGTTTCTGCATCATCGACGACTTCGGGAGCCACCAGTCGCAAGCCGGCCAAGCCGTGCTCGACTACCGCAGGGCCAACGGGATCGATGAGGAGATCATCGACATCGACGGTTTCGGCGCCTACTGGCGCCGGAAGAGTTAGGTCCGGCTGAGCACGTCCGGCGCCCCGGCCCGGACAACGCGATCGCGGGTGGGACCGCGGTTGGGGAGCGGGTTGCACGCCCTTGTCGTCGCGCCGGGGCGCATACCGTGCGCATAGTCATCGACGGCTTGCCGATCCGGGGAGAGAACAGCCTGAGCATCGTCTCCGAGCATCTGCTTTCAGCCTGGCGGAGACTGGATCGCGAGGACGAGCTGCACCTCGTGATCCGTGCGGGTGTGTCCATCGCCATCCCGGAATCGGTAACGGTGCACGAGGTGAGGTTCGGCCGCCTGCCGCTGGTCAGCCGCCTCCGGGCGCAAAACGTCGTCCTGCCGCGGTTGTGCCGTTCGTTGCAGGCTGACGTCCTCTTTGCCATCCTGCCGAACACGGCAGTGACGCGGTTGCCGTGCCCACGTGCCGTGATGGCCTGGGACTTCCGGTATCGGCTGCGGCCCGAGCAATTCAGCAGGAGGACGCGGGCGCTGCGACGGTCCAGTTACGCCATCGGATTCCGTCAAGCGGACGGCGTGGCCTGCATCTCGGGGCGTACCCGGCGAGATCTCATGACCTGCCATCCGCGGCTGGCCGGCGTCCCGGTGCGGGTGACCCACCTCGGGGCCGACCACGTGGACGAGTGGACCGCGACCCCCGTGGAGGGGCCGTATGCCATCGCGTTCGGTCACTTCGCCAACAAGAACGTGGAACTCGTTCTCAACGCGTGGGCCGAGTTACGGCGCATCGCGAGCAGTCCCATGCTCCCGCTCAGGATCGTCGGCCTTCCGGAGGGCAAACGGGCGGCCGTACAGTCCCAGGTGGCGGAGGCGGGCCTGGCCGAGCTCGTCTCCATCAGTCCCTGGCTACCTGAGGAGGGATTCCGCCAGCAGTTTGCCTCGTCCAGCCTGGTGGTCTTCCCATCCGACTTCGAGGGGTTCGGGCTTCCCGCGGTGGAGGCTCTGCGCCTGGGCATTCCTGTCGTCGTCACGCCCGATCCGGCGCTCCTCGAGGTCACGGGTGGCCACGCCACGCTCGTCGAGGGTGAGGGTCCACATGCGCTCGCCCTCGCCGTCCAGAAGGCTCGCGACACCACGGCCGAGTCGATTGCCGCGGCGCAGCAATTTGCCGACTCCTTCACCTGGGCCAACTGTGCGAGGAGCCTGCGTACGTTGCTGGGTGAGGTCACGGCGCGGGCCCCGGTGCCAGCGCGCCGCGGACACTCCGAGTTCGTCCTGGAGCGGATCCCAGGCGACGGCGTCGAGAACTTCGCCGGTGCCGACGGTGGGCCCACGCCGCACGCAGGGGCGGTCTCGGGGAAGGTCCGCGGCCCGGACCCGGCTGCGGACGCCACGATCGGTTCCCCGAGTACGCCGTGACCGGCTCGCACCTATGCCGTGCGCCGTCACCGTGCCTGGGCAGCCCTGCCAGTGCCCTCTACGGACGTCCCCCTCAGCCCCAGCTGCCGTCTCCGCCGGCGAAGTGATCGTTCAGCTTGCCGGCGAGCCGGGGAAAGCGCTTCTTCACCCGGTCGTACTCCTCGGGCAGCACGATGCGCGCACACTTGGCGCCCTCCTGCAGGAGCCCGCGTCCGATTGGCAGCCACGCCTTCCGGCGCCAGCGCTCATAAGCGGCCGCTTCCGACGGCTCGAAGGGCGACGGCAGCGGCACATCACTGCGTTGGCGCTCCCGTCCGTAGGCGCGCCGGAGCTGGCGTGAGATCGTCCTGCCCCGCGTGTCCTTCGCATACGGGTATGGAGGTGCCGGCGGAAGGCTCTCCTCGAAAGACGACAGGACAGCCGCATACTCCTTGCACAGTTGCAGCAGGACGCTGTCGTCCTCGACGAGATGCGCGTAGGAGTCCTGTGCGCGCAACGACAGCTTCTCCGGCGCACTGGAGTCGAACGCATGGAAGTGGAAGAGGCGCAGCAACTCGCCCGTGGAGGCGATGCGGTACCGGTCTCCGTCGAGCGCCAGCGGGCGTTCCCACAGGTTGGCGACGCTCACGTTGTAGCCGGCGTGGCGGAAGCTGGCCGCCTGGAAGTGCGAGCTCCCGATGTCCATCCACTTCTGGTCGACGAACAGGCCGGCCAGCGGGTCGTAGAGGCATTCCGTGCTGAGGTGGGACCACCACCAGTCGAGGGCCGGCCGCGCCCGTCGGTCGACGGCGCAGAAGCCGAGGTTGTTCACCCCGACGAGGAGGAGGTGGCCGTCGGAGTGGTCCGTACCGGACGGCGGCGGCCCGAGGAAGTGCGGGGTGAGGAGGATCCCCTGCGCCGACGCCTCCAGTGCGCCCGGCAGCTCCGTCATCGGCGCGGTCAGGTAGGTGTCGGGGTCCAGGTACACCGCCTGCTCGGCGTCCTCGAGGAGCTTCTCGAGCAGGAGGGGCTTCACGGCGGTGGCGAATTCCACCAGGTCATAGGACATGACGAGCTCCCGGACACGGCGGCGGGAGAGGCCCAGCGAGGCCGTGCTCAGGCATTCGACGCCGGCCGGTGGGGGCGACGGCAGCCCTTCGTCCTCGGGCGCGTCGATGAACAGGATCCGCAGGATCGCCCCGTCCTCGTGCCGGCGCAGGCTTTCGGCCAGGGCGAGGGCCTTGGGCAGGTAGTTCGTCGACAGAATGGTGCAGTAGGTGCGTGTCACGATGTTCGAGGACCCCGAGGCGGGTCAGCGGGATGCAGATGGGTCCGCTCGGGCCGTACCTTGACAACGCCGGTAGGGGGCCTGTCCATACGGCCTCGATCGCCGGCCACCGGGTGGGCTAGAAGAGGACGGTGAGCCCCGCCGAGACCGCGCCGACCCATTTTCGACCCGCCACCTATGCGTCCAGCGCCGGAGAGCGGCCCGCTGTCGTCACCGCGGCCGGCGAGGTCGTCACGTTCGCCCAGCTCGAGGAGCGCTCGAGCCGGCTGGCCCAGGCCCTGTTCGCCCACGGGCTGCGACCGGGGGACCACGTGGCGGTCCTGCTGCCCAACGACGCCCGGACGCACGAGGTGGCGTTCGCACTCCAGCGTTCGGGCCTCTACTACACGATGGTGAACACGCATCTGGCCGCCGACGAGGCCGCCTACATCGTCGTCGACTGCGGCGCCCGCACGCTCATCACCTCGGATGCCCTGAGACCCCTCGCGGCCGAGCTGGTCGATCGGACGCCGGGCGTGGAGCTGCGTCTCATGATCGGCGTCGCCCATGGGCATACGTCGTACGACGAGTTCGTGGCCGGTTCGCCGGCCGAGCCGCTCGCCGACGAGGTCGAGGGTTCGCCGATGTTGTACTCGTCGGGCATGACGGGCCACCCCAAGGGCATCCGTCGCCCCCTCACCGGCTTGCCCTTCGGCTCGGACGTGGTGCTGTCCGGCATGCTCGGTGGGATCATGGGTTTCGGCCCGGGCGACGTGTACCTCAGCCCGGCACCCCTCTACCACTCCGCCCCGCTGGTGTGGTCCATGACCGCCCAGCGCATGGGCGGCACGGTCGTCGTCATGGAGCGCTTCGATCCCGAGCAGTGCCTGGCGCTCATTGAGCGGTACAAGGTCACGCACGCCCAATTCGTCCCGACGATGTTCGTGCGCATGCTCAAGCTGTCCGACGCGAGACGCACCAGCTACGACCTGGCGTCGTTGCGCTCCGTGGTGCACGCCGCGGCGCCGTGCGCACCCGAGGTCAAGCGCCGGATGATCGAGTGGTGGGGGCCGGTGATCCACGAGTACTACTCGGGCACCGAAGGCCTGGGCATGACCTGGATCACCGCCGCGGAGGCCCTGACGCATCCCGGCTCGGTGGGCAAGGCCATCTGGGGCGAGGTCCACGTGTGCGGCGACGACGGGGAGGACCTTCCGACCGGCGACGACGGCGTGGTGTACTTCGCCGGGCGCACCGGCGCCGCGACGTTCCAGTACAACCACGATCCCGAGAAGACCCGCCAGACGTTCAACGACAAGGGCTGGTCCACGCTGTGGGACGTGGGCCATGTCGATCGCGACGGCTACCTGTACCTGACCGACCGCAAGCTCTTCATGATCGTGTCGGGCGGCGTGAACATCTACCCCCAGGAGATCGAGGACCTCCTCGTTCTGCACCCGGCCGTGGCCGACGTGGCGGTCTTCGGCGTCCCGGATCCCGAAATGGGCGAGGAGGTCAAGGCCGTGGTGCAGCCCGCCCCCGGGGTCGTGCCCGGCCCCGACCTCGCCCAGGAGATCATCAGCTTCTGCCGGGACAACCTCTCCCACTACAAGTGCCCGCGCACGGTCGACTTCACCGACCTGCTGCCCCGGGGTGAGAACGGGAAGCTCTACAAGAAGACCCTGCGCGAGGCCTACTGGGCCAGCTCGGCCCCCAGCACCACCTGAACCTCGGGGGGCGTCCGCACGTCGGCGTACCAGGCCAGGCCCAACGCCACGACGGCGCCGAAGAGCAGGACGTTGGTGATGCCGATGGCCTCCACCACCGGCCCGATGAGCAGGTTGCCGACGCCCACGGTCCCGCCGAAGCCCATCATCCACAGCGCCATGACCCGGCCCCGGACTTCCTCGTGGACCCGGGCCTGCAGCGTCGTGTTCAAGGCCGTGATGAAGGCGAAGTAGAAGGCACCCGTGATCGCGACGGCGATGTCGGCCGGCACGGGGTTGCGTTGCAGTGCGAACAGGCACAGCGACAGCGAGTAGCCCACCAGGCAGACACGCACGAGCATCGGCTTGGAGGTGCGGGCGAAGACCGTGCCGATGGAGATGGCACCGATCAGCGCCCCGGTGCCGAACGAGGCGTACAGAATCCCGTAGTCGGCCGATTTGGAGAGGTTGATGCCCAGGTTGTGGGCGGCCACCACGGGCATCTGGCCGATGAAGGCCAGTGCCAGCAGCGAGAACACGAACACGGTGACCAGGCACCGGCCAACGACGCGGTCCTGGCGGGCAACCGTGATGCCGGCCGTGAGCTGGCGCCAGCGGCTCGCCCCGGTCGGCGCCTGCCGGACGGAGGGGAGCGTCACCATCATGAGGGCCGCCACCACGAACAGGTAGGTGGCGGCGTTGCCGACGAAGAGCCAGGCCGGACCGACCAGGGAATAGAGGAGCCCGCCGACGACCGGCCCGATGACCCGGGAGGCGTTCATCTGGGCCGAGTTCAAGGAGATCGCGCCCGGTAGGTCCTGCTTGCCGACCAGCCCGGGCAGGACGGCCGAGTAGGCCGGCCCGAACATCGCGCTGCCGCAGCCGACTCCGAGCACCATGATCACGAGCAGGACTTTCGAGGGATCCGGGGACGCTGCCACGAGAGCCACGCCGATGGAGAAGACGAGCTGCTCGACCGACAGGATGATGAGGAAGCGCTTGCGGTCCATTTTGTCGGCCAGGAGGCCGCCGACCATGGGCAGGACCAGCGTGGGCCCCAGCTGGGCGAAGATGATGACGCCGACGAACGTCGCCGAGTGCGTGAGGTCGTAGGCGTAGGCGCCCAGGACCACGTTCTGCATCCAGGTGCCGATGTTCGAGGCGAAGGCGCCCAGGAAGACGATGCGGAAGGTGCGGTGCGACAGGGCCGCCCGGGCCGTGCCGCTCCGGGCCGGGACGACCGCATCGCCGTCCACGACAGCGTCCTCGATCTCCTCCAGGGAGATGAAGCCGTCCTCGAAGCGGTCGTCGGGCGGGGGCGGCACCCGACCATCGTACGGGAGGCGATTAGGGGCCGGCGGCGGAGCAGATGCTCCCGCAGGGCACGGAGAAGGCCGTCGCGGGAGCCATGGGCACGGTGAGGGACGACGCCGCGCCCGCGTTCCGTTGCACCTGGTAGATCCCGCCGATCAGGTGCGGCATCTGGGCCACGGTGGGGAACAGGTGCGGCGTGTCGCCCGTCGTGATCGTGACCCGCAGCCGCCAGCCGGCGGGGAGCTCGGCCATGGTCGGGAAGATGGTGATGTCCTGGCGGGTGACCTGCCCGGGCACGATCGGCTGCTGGGACGCCTGCGTCAGCGGGTGCACCGGCAGCAGCATCTGGCCGCTGGCCGACGTCCAGCTGCGGCTCTGGTCGACCGCCCGGTCATCCCCGTCCAGGGCGCCTGACGACAGGGGCACGCTGTCCCCGGAGGGCGAGACGGCCTCGACGGTCGCCGCCAGCTCGGTGTCGGTCCCGGTCGAGGTCGTGTACACGGTCGCGTCGATCGGTCCCGCCACCACCTCGGGCGAGTCGACGGGCGCCGTGGTGTACGTCAGCGCCCCCGGTCCGGTCCCCAGGGTGACGTCATTGAGGTCGCAGGGGTCGTTCGTGTCGAGCGACTGGAACCCGAGCGCCAACGCACCGGCGCCCCACTGGTTCGTCTGGACGTCGCACGGGCTCGTCGTGCCCGTCCAGGCCACCGTGTCGGCGCCCGACACCGCGGTGGGCGCCTGCGGCGAGAGGTCGCCGTCGTTCTGCGAGAGCGCGTCGCTCCCGCTGCGCCCCGCGGTGAAGTAGTACGAGGTCGACGTGGCCGCCGGCAGCGGCCACTGCGCCGCGTCCACCCACGACCCGCCCGAGTTCTGGATTTCCAGGTGAAGCGCCGTCGTCGTCGTGGCCAGCGGCGTGTGCTCGCCGAGCAGCCAGGTGTCGAACCACTCGAGCTCCAGCGCCGACATGTTCACGCCCTTCCCCGTCGTCACGTGCTGCCACGGCCCCATCAGCAGCTGGTAGCGCGGCGATACCGCCTGGGAGGGCGTCATGGCCGCGTACTGCGACCGGCCGTCGGCCAGGTTCTGCAGGCCGACGTAGTTGAGCGGCTCCCCCTGTTCGAAGAGGTCGTTCCATCCGCCGACCAGGAAGGCGGGGATCTTGTCCTTCACGACCGTGGACAGGTCCTGCGCCGGGCTGCGGGCCGCCCAGTAGCTCTGGTCGAACGCGTCGTCGCCCTGGCCGGTCTCGACGTCGAGGACGAGCTTGAGGAAGGACACGAGGACCTGGCTGTGGGAGGCCTCGGTCGGCGCCAGGTTGGCCAGCCCGGTGGCCAAGGCCGACGAATTACCGCTCTCGGCCGCCTCGACCAGCGGCTCCAACACGGGGTTGGAGAGGTTCAGCCCGGAGAGCAGCGCGACGTAGGTGGCGGCGAACTCGGTGTCGGGGATGCCGCCCTGGGTCACCGTGTCCGCGAAGAGGTCGTTCCCCGAAATGATCGGGAACATCGCCTTGATCGGCGAGCCGCTTCCTGCCGCCTGCACCGTCTGGAATTGGTTGATGCCCATGTAGGACTCGCCGAAGAGGCCGACCTCGCCGTTGGACTGCGGTAGGTGCGCCGCCCAGCGGGCGAGGCTGGCGCCGTCGGTCGACTGCACGGGGTCGAACAGGTCGAAGGTGCCGCCGGAGTCCCCGGTGCCGCGCACATCGGCGATGACAACGATGTAGCCGCGGTCGACGAGGTACTCGACGTTCGTGTTCGCGATGGCCGACGCGTCGACAATGAACGTCTTGCCATACGGCGTCTGCTGCAGCAGCACGGGGAAGAGCCCGTTGGCCGGCGTGCTCGTCCCCGTCGTCGTGGGGAAGTAGACGTCGGCCCGCAGCACCGTGCCGTCCGACATGGTGACGGGAAGGTCGGTCAGCGATCCGGTGCCGTAGCTCGCCGGCTGTGGCGACCAGGTGGCGTTCGACGCGTTCGCCGTGGTGTCCGCCGCGGCAGTGCTCGCCCCGAGGTGCTGCGCCGACTTGGCCACGGGGGCCGGGGCGCTTCCGCCGGGCATGAAGGGCGCCACCACGAAGGCCGACAGGGTGATGACGAGCGCGCAGGCGCCCATGACCAGGCGCCAGGGCACCGTGCCTTTCCACCGGGCGACCGGGTGGGCCGACCACTGCAGTAGGTCTCGGTGCTTGTGATGCTCGGCTGCCATCCCCGACCTCCGTGCCCGCTCGCCCCCAAGGCGGCCGACCCTCGTCTACAGGGGGAACGGCGGCCGGGCCTCCGACCTGCGGTGGGGCGGGGCGGCCCGGTCCACCGATCGTTCGTTGGGCCCCATTTCGAGAACACCCTGCAAGTTCCGTCTCGCACACGAGTTACCCATGACGAACGGCTCATCCCTCATGGGGGGTCTCCGAACGTGCCAGCACGCTCGCGACAAATCGTGGTCCACGGATCGGCATCCGGGGCAGATGCCGGCGCCGGCGCGCCCAGGCGCGGCGTGGGTGCGGCGGGAACCGCGCACCGGTTTCAGGCCGACGACGTGG
>DATAXG010000126.1:0-3705 GCA_036273055.1 Acidimicrobiales bacterium
GTCCTCGCCCGTCGCAGCGTGACGGTTGTAGAGGTCGACGGTGCTCTGCAGCGACCCGGCCGGCAGGCCGATCTCGGACTCGAGCTGCGCCGCCGTCTCGCAGACCCATGTTGCGGCCAGGCCCATCCAGTTCACCTCGTAGGACGCCTCGTCGACGATCAGGTAGACGTGGCCGTCCTGCTCGTAGAGGGCGGACTGGCCGACCCGGCCCATGTAGGTGTCCTCGTTGATGAAGCGCTGCCCCTGGCCGTTGACGAGGATGCCGTGGATCAAGGTCCGCGGCGGGGTGATCGGGAGCGAGACCTCACCGGCGTACATGTTGCGCACGGAGGCGCCGATGGCCTGCGCCATGCGGATGCCCCGCCCGTCGTCGCCCTCGGTCCCGACCTTGAAGGTCCCCCGCGCCAGCGGCGGGCTGTGTTGGCGCAGCATGTCGTCGTTGAAGATGAAGCCGCCGGCCGAGAGCACCACACCACGCCGCGCCTGCAGCGCGATCGTCTCGCCGAACCGTTGCGCCTGCACACCGACGACCCGGCCCTCGTCGCACACCAGGCGGTCGACCCGGGTGTCGGTCGAGACCGCGGCGCCGGCAGCGCTGGCGGCGGCGGCCAGGTGCTGCATGAGGAGCCATCCCGTGGACCGTTTGGTCTTGGCCAGATGGCCGCGTGGGGCGGGGCGGGCGATCGCGTTGAACGGATAGGCGTCCTCGCCACCCGAGTACACGAGACCCTCGGTGCCGTCCGGCGCCATGGAGGTGTCGGCGCAGAACGTCGGGTCGAAGGGGATGCCGCGGGCCACCAGCCAATCGAAGTGGCCCAGGCTCTCCTCGCAGTAGCGGGCGATCTTTGTCTCGTTGGGATTCGGGCCGCAGGCCGCCATCATGTAGCGGTACATGTCGTCCGGGGAGTCCTCGAAGCCGCAGGCCGTCTGAACAGGCGTTCCCCCGCCGAGGTACACGATCCCCTCGGCCAGTGCCGCCGCACCCCCGGGGCCGCCGGTGCGCTCCGTCACCAGGACCCGGGCCCCGGCCGCCGCCGCACTGAACGCTGCCGCCGACCCGGCCGCGCCGAAGCCGACGACGATCACGTCGGCCGTGTCGTCCCACACCGTGATCTCGCCGGCATCGACCGGTGTCACGTCGTTCGGCTCGCGCACTCCATCCTCCCCTGCGGTGTCGCCGAGACGGTAGCCGTTGGGTCCCCGGCCCCCTACCCTCGGGTGGCATGCCGTCCCCGCCCGAGCCGCCGCCCGAGCTGGACCGGGTCGCCCCGGGTTGGACGGCGACCCTGGCCTACCGGCTCGTCCCCCACCTCACCACCTGGCGGCTCACCGGCCCCGACGGTGCCGTCCGCTTCGCCAAGGTCGCCCGGGGAGGCGACCGCTACCCGACGCTGCGAGGAGAGTCCGAACGCATGATCTGGGCCTCCCCCTACCTCCCGGTGCCAGCGGTGGTCGCGCTGGAAGAGCTCGACGGCACCACGATCCTCCTGACCGAGGCGCTGCCGGGGCGAGACGCCACCCATACGTCGTGGCGCGGCGACCTGCCCGCGCTCGTGCAGGCCCTCGGCCGCGGGCTGCGGGCATTCCACGGGGCCGTCGGGGAGGAGTGGTGCCCCTTCCGCTTCGACCTGGCTCGTGCGCTGGCCCACGTCGAGGAAAGGGTGCGCTCCGACGACATCGGCCCCGGCGGCTTCCACCCCGAGCACGCACACCTGACGCCGGCGACGGCCCTGGCCGAGCTGGAGGCGCTGGCCCCTCCGAGCGAGGACCTGGTCGTGTGCCACGGCGACTTCTGCGCTCCCAACATGTTGTTGCAGGACGGACGGGTGACCGGCTTCGTCGACCTCGGCGAGGTGGGCGCGGCCGATCGCTGGTGGGACGTCGCCGTCGGGGCGTGGAGCGTCGGCTGGGACTTCGGCGAGGAGCTCGAGCCGCTGTTCTACGAGAGCTACGGCATCGAGCCGGACCCGGACCGCATCCGGTTCTTCCGGCTCCTCTACGACGTCGTGTCCTGAGCGGCGGCGCTCAGCTGGCGGGCGCGGGCGAAGACGGCGTCGAACATCGGCACCGTGAGCTTTCCGGTGAAGGTGTTCTGCTGGCTGGGGTGGTACGAGCCCAGCAGCAGCCGCCCGTCCGGGAGCGGGCACTCGGCCAGATGGCCGAAGGGCGGGCGGGGCCGGAGCTCGTAATGGGTAGCCACCGCCTGCCAGGCCACCTGCCCCAGGGCCACCAGGACCACGGCATCGCCGAGGAGCGACAACTCGCGGGCGAGGTACGCCGCGCAGGCCTCGCGCTCGGCCGGGGTCGGCTTGTTGGCCGGCGGCGCGCAGTGCACCGTCGCCGTGACGTACGCGCCGGTCAGCTCCAAGCCGTCGTCGCGGGCCGTGCTCGTGGGCTGCGAGGCATACCCCGCCCGGTAGAGGGCGGCAAAGAGCCAGTCACCGGAGCGGTCCCCCGTGAACATCCTGCCGGTGCGGTTGGCCCCGTGCGCGGCCGGAGCCAGACCGACCAACACCAGTGACGCGTGCGGGTCCCCGAGACCCGGGACGCCGCGGCCCCAGTACACCTGGCCCGCGTAGGAGGCCCGGCCGGTGCGGGCCACCTCCTCACGCCAGCGCACCAGCCTGGGGCAGCGACGGCAGTCCGCCACGTCCTGCTGCACCGCTGCCAGTGCATCCCGCCGGTCCCGATTGGGCGCCACGGCGCAGAGCCTACGATGGTCGATCGTGCCCCCGACCGCCCGCCCTGTCTCCGCACGCACGCCGACCCGACGCGGCCGCAAGGCACCTGCCCCCACCGTCGTCCTGCTGGTCCGCCACGGCGTCACTCCCACGACCGGCAAGATGCTCCCGGGTCAGGCCGCCGGTCTGCACCTCGCCGAGAAGGGCCATGCGCAGGCGGCCGCAGCCGGGGAACGCATCGCCGCCCTGACCAAGGCTCCCACCGCGGTCTACGCGTCGCCGCTGGAGCGCACCCGCGAGACGGCCGCGCCCATTGCCCGGGCGCTGGGCTTGCGGGTGCGGACAGCCCCCGGCCTCGTCGAGGTCGACGTCGGCGACTGGACCGAGAAGCCCCTGGCCCGGCTCTCCCGCACGCCGCAATGGCCGACGGTGCAACGCTGGCCCAGCGGGTTCAGGTTCCCCGGCGGTGAATCCTTCGCCGAAATGTCGGTGCGCTCCATGGACACCGTGCTCGGGCTGGTGGCGGACCATCCGGGCGAGACGATCGTCGCCGTGTCGCATGCGGACCCGATCAAGGCCATTGTGGCGGCCGCCGCCGGCATGCCGCTCGATCTGCTGCAGCGGCTGGTCATTTCGCCCTGCTCCATCTCCGCCCTCCTCTTCACGGCCGGGGGTCCGGTGGTGCTGTGCATGAACTCGACGGGCACCCTGAACGAGCTGGCGCTGTCATGAGAGGGCACCTGCAGTGAGCGACGAGTACGACTTCGACGCGCCGGACCACTGCACGGTCGGCGTCGTCGGTGAGGTCGGCCAGCGGCTCTTCCTGTTCTATTGCCGCCAGGGCCTCGCCGAGACGACGGTCAAGGTGGAGAAGCAGCAGGTGGCCGTCCTCGCCGGCTACCTCGGACGGATCGTCAAGGAGCTGGGACGACCGGGTCACCTTCCGGACGACCTCCAGTTCTACGGCACCGAGGAGTTCGAGTGGGTCGTCGGGACCATCGGCGTCTCCTACGACGAGGAGCTC